>NZ_QMEB01000253.1 GCF_012912135.1 Brasilonema bromeliae SPC951
GGTTCTTCAGGTTCCATATAACGAATGTGTACTGACGAGGTATGAGTCCGCAGGAGATTTCCGTCTGGCAGGTAAAAAGTATCCTGCATATCACGGGCGGGGTGGTCGGGTGGGGTGTTCAGAGCTTCAAAATTGTAGTAATCTGTTTCCATCTCTGGTCCAGTAGCTACGGTGTAGCCCAACCCAACAAAGATATCCAAAGCTTTGTCGATGATGCCATTGAGGGGATGAACACGACCTTGAGGACGGTAAATTCCCGGCATTGTCACATCTAAAGTTTCAGCATCTAGCTGTGCCTGAATTTTCGCCCCTTCCAAGGTTGCACGTTGCTGATCTAGGCTGTTTTGCAGGGCTTCTTTGACTGTGTTGGCGATCGCCCCAAATTTTGGTCGTTCCTCCGCACTCAGTTGTCCCATACTCCGCAACAGCGCCCCAAGTTGACCTTTTTTTCCGAGGTAGCTGACTCTAAGTTCCTCCAGACGTTCTAGCGTATCAGCAGCGGCGATCGCTTTTTCTCCTTCCTCTCGCAGTTCTAAAAGTTGAGCCTCTAAACTGTTAGTCATTAGTTTTTAGTCATTACACTATTCATTAGTCATAGATCCAAGGCTTTGGACTACTGGAGATATAACATATCGTTGACACCGTTATTCTGCCGTATGAAGAACTTGAATCGTCACAAGACAATTGATTTGTCAAAGAC
Organism: Brasilonema bromeliae SPC951; assembly: GCF_012912135.1. Taxonomy (GTDB): domain Bacteria; phylum Cyanobacteriota; class Cyanobacteriia; order Cyanobacteriales; family Nostocaceae; genus Brasilonema; species Brasilonema bromeliae. Next base: position 701 of record NZ_QMEB01000253.1, read on the forward strand.
AATATTATAACCCAAAGTTCTTTTTACCTGTTTAGCCGCTCTGTAAGCAAGCCAGAATCAGATTTACATAAGCTGTTATGCTGCTAGCTATCAGTGGGGGTAGTGCTTTATATTCCCTGGAGAGATATTGCAGGAATGCGGGATAAGTTGATTCATGATTATTTCAATACAGATAGCTATCAGTGGGGGTAGTGCTTTATATTCCCTGGAGAGATATTGCACTGGAGTTTAGACTAAAAGTCGTTACTCACTCCTATAACAGTTCAACCGGACTAAGCAACCTGTTGACACCTTGTGGACACGGATATGTCAGGAAATCAATGTTTGCGCAAAAAAAACCCAATCATGTGAAGATTAAAGAAGTCATCAATTAACAAACGCAACATAAAACCTGTTCTATGGAGTTACCCATGTCCCACGAAGCTGATTTAGTCAAACCTGCCGTTCTCCTGACCATCATTGGTGAAACAGTGCTGAAAGACGCTATTCTCAAGCTATTGAAAAGCTACAATGTAAACGACTACACCATTACTCAAGTGCAGGGTGAGGGTAGCCACGGGAGACGCATGGGAGACATGGTGGGCTACAACACCAACATCGAAATTAAAACAATTTTGTCACTAGAAGTATCTAATGATATTCTTCAATCTATCAAAGACTATCAGGGTAAGCAGGCAGTGATCGCCTTTCGCTCTTACGTAGAAATATTGTAGTGATTAATACTTTAACTTGAGTTTAGACTAAATGGGCAATGTCAAAAAAAAGGGGGTCTGATTGAATACAGTCCCCTTTTGGCAGAAGCTGAGAAAAGAACTACCATTACTCAGCTGCCAATATGAAACTTGCCAAACTCCAAGAATTACGCCCGTGCGGCTTACAGGCATTTAGGCAAAGCCCATGATGCCACATTTGAATTGACTGATGCCATACTGCTGACCCGTAACGCCTACAGCTTGGCGGATTTATCTCTGTCTCCAGTTTTCCGACGCAAGTGGCCTAGCATTTATGTTCGCGAAGCGTGTCCCCTTGGGACTCAGCGTTACAAGATAGCAGACCACAGCGACAGAAATTGATGCAATTATACATCAAACAGATGAAGTTTGGCGATTGTATTTACGTCGCTTTACGATTGACCACTGGTATCGTTTTTTAAAGCAACGCCTGCATTGGACACTGCCAAAGCTCAGTACTCCCAAACAGTGTGTTAGCGTAGCGTGCCCGTTAGGCGCAGCCGTGGCGTTAGCCATAGGGCATACGATGGAGTGACTTGATGCCAATGATTACTTGGGAGTTATGGTTAGCTCGTGATATTGTGAGACCAGCGCGCATGAGGCGTTTTCCCGCCGTAGGCGACTGGCGAACCCGAAGGGTTGCTGATAATCCTTTACCCTGGCAGAAGTCAATTGACAAATTGACTCCTGGAAGAGTTGCCCAAGCTATGGGAGGAATTTTATTAGTACTCCTGCACGATCGCCCAAACCTCGCGGAAAGTCACCCGGTTGGACTCCCGGACAAACACGACTACGTAGGATTCGCTACCCAATCATCAAAAAAGGTACGAATACTTCCCGTAAACGACAGCCACAATCCGCTTAAGATCCAAAATTGTTCATCGTTGAGACTTGTATCTCATCAACTCAGCATTGCTGAGTCGTTTTGCATTACTTAGTCTAAACTCCAGTATTGCAGGAATGCGGGATAAGTTGATTCATGATTATTTCAATACAGATGTGGAAATTCTTTGCAAGGCTGTTCAGGACGATGTTCCACAATTAAAAATTATGATTTAACAAGTTTTAGAAGATTTAACAGGTGATGCGTCACTCTAAACTACTTAAGAATTATTGTCTCAATTTTTATCAGTGTAGATGTCAATTCTATCTCACAGCTTGGGAATACTCTAATTAGAGTTTCCGTGACTAATTGCTCATATATGGCTCACTCGTTACCACAAAGGCGTAGTACTGCTGTTACTACAAGATCTCAGTTCTCGCCCTTTGGCAACAAACTAGTGCAATCTGGCTTTGTCAATAGCGAACAAATGAGACAAGCACTGATTGAAAGTCGCAAGTCTGGCAGATCCCTGACAGAAGTGCTGGAATCTATTTCCGGACGACAGTTGTCACCAGAGCTATATAGGTTACACAAAAAGCAGCAGCTGTTTGAACTCAAAATATTATACGGCGTTGAATCTGTTGATCCAGAAGTGAGTCAGATTGGCACAAGAACAATTGGTCAACTGATTGATACCCTCATTCCAGTAGATATCTGTCGTCGCCATCACTTGGTACCACTAGCAAAGAATGCCGAGGAAAACCCGCCCTCAGTTATGGTGGCGATGGTAGATCCGGATAATTTAGAGGCTTGGGATGATTTGAACCGCATCTTGCGTCCGCAGGGATGGACTTTGCAGCGGATAGTCATTACTCAAGAGGATTACCAGCAACTTATTAACCAATATTTGGATGAGGTGACTGTTCGACAAAAGCACCTGGAACAGGAAAAGTTTACAGACATTAATCAAGACTTAGAAAATCTAGACAATCTCAATTTAGATGATGTACCTGAAGATAAAGAAACTGACTTAGGTGCAGCAATGAAGGGTGCTGAGGATGCCCCGATTATCAATTTAGTTAACAGAATCCTTGCGAAAGCACTACATGAGATGGTTTCTGATATTCACGTAGAACCGCAGGAAGAAAACTTACTCATTCGTTTTCGTAAGGATGGTGTGTTGCGTCAGGTTTTCGATCCTCTGCCCAAAAAAATCATTCCTGCTGTCACAACTCGTTTCAAAATTATTGCCAACCTAGATATTGCTGAACGACGTTTACCTCAAGACGGACGCATGAGACGAGTGTTTGAGGGACGCAAGCTGGACTTCCGCGTCAGTACCTTGCCCAGTCGCTATGGGGAAAAGGTCGTACTACGAATTTTGGATAACTCTGCAACCCAATTGGGATTGGATCAGCTGATTACTGATGCAGAAACTTTGCAAATTGTCAAGGATATGGTCAGTCGTCCCTTTGGTTTGATTTTGGTGACCGGACCCACTGGTTCTGGTAAAACAACAACGTTGTACTCGGCACTTTCGGAACTGAACTGTTCAGGTATTAATATTTGTACGGTGGAAGACCCAATTGAGTACAGTTTACCTGGAATTACTCAAGTGCAGGTGATTCGGGAAAAAGGTCTGGATTTTGCGACAACTTTACGGGCTTTTTTGCGACAAGATCCCGATGTGCTTCTGGTGGGTGAGACGCGAGACAAGGAAACGGCGAAAACGGCAATTGAGGCAGCATTAACTGGTCACTTGGTTTTGACAACTTTGCATACGAATGATGCACCGGGGGCGATCGCCCGTTTGGCAGAAATGGGCATTGAGTCTTTCATGATTTCTGGTTCTCTGATTGGTGTATTAGCACAGCGCTTAGTACGGCGTGTCTGTCCCAGTTGTTGCATTCCCTACACTCCCACCACAACAGAACTTGCTCGCTACGGTTTATCAGCAAGCCAACAAGCGGGTGTTACCTTTTATAAGGCAAATACCTTAACTTTAGAGCAAATTCACCAAGCTAAAGCAAATAATCAGCTTTGCCCAGAATGTCATGGTGTTGGCTACAAGGGACGTTGTGGTGTTTATGAAGTTATGCGAATCACAGAACGTTTGCAAGGGCTGATTACCGAAGACGCACCAACGGAACGCATCAAAGAAGTGGCGGTGGAAGAAGGGATGAAAACTTTACTGGCTTACAGTTTGGATTTAGTGTGTCAAGGTTACACCACTTTGGAAGAGGTTGAACGAGTCACGTTTACTGATACGGGTTTGGAAGCAGAGTTGAAAGCTAAACGTAAGAGGAGTCTGACTTGTCGGACTTGTCATGCTGGGCTGGAAGCTGAATGGTTAGATTGTCCATACTGTATGACACCAAGGTTTCAAGAGTAGTTACTCTTTTCCCGCCAAAAGATTACTGATTTTAAAACCGCAGAGGCGCAGAGAACGCAGAGAAAATACGCTTCGCTGTCAGAGGTAATTTTAGAGTACCGAAGGGAATCGTCACTAGTCATTAGTTTGGAATAAAGGAAGTTAGAAAAATGGAAATGATGATTGAAGATTTGATGGAGAAGTTGATTAAAATGGGTGGTTCGGATATGCATTTATCTGCAGGTTTGCCTCCCTACTTTCGCCTCAGTGGTAAACTGACACCTATTGGTGATCAGCCATTGTCGGCAGATGAGTGTCAATGGTTGATTTTTAGTATGCTTAATAATTCCCAGCGTCGAATCTTAGAGGAAAACTGGGAGTTAGATTGTTCTTATGGTATGAAGGGATTGGCTCGTTTTCGGGTAAATGTTTATAAAGAACGTGGTGCTTATGCGGCGTGTTTGCGGGCGTTAAGTTCCAAAATTCCAAGTTTTGAAAAATTAGGTTTACCAGATGTTGTACGGGAAATGTCAGAAAAACCAAGGGGATTAATTTTGGTAACAGGTCCCACAGGTTCTGGTAAAACAACAACTCTAGCTGCTGTTATTGATTTAATTAATCGCACTCGTTCAGAGCATATTTTGACGGTAGAAGACCCGATTGAATTTGTCTATGAACCGATTCAAAGTGTGATTCATCAAAGGCAACTTGGCGAGGATACGAAAAGCTTTGCCAATGCTTTAAGAGCAGCATTGCGGGAAGACCCAGATATCATTTTGGTGGGTGAAATGCGCGATTTGGAAACTATTTCCTTAGCGATTTCCGCTGCGGAAACAGGACACTTGGTCTTTGGAACTTTGCACACGAGTTCAGCAGCACAAACTGTAGATAGAATTATTGACGTTTTCCCATCAGAAAAACAAACTCAAGTGCGAGTGCAGTTGTCTAACTCACTTGTGGCAGTATTTAGCCAAACTTTGGTTCCTCGAAAAAATCCAAAATCAGGCGAATTTGGTCAAGTGATGGCTCAAGAAATTATGGTTGTGACTCCTGCTATTTCTAACCTAATTCGTGAAGGTAAAACATCTCAAATCTACTCTGCTATTCAGCTTGGTGGAAAAATGGGTATGCAGACTTTAGAAAAGGTATTAGCAGATTTATATAAGGCAGGAGTTATCTCTTTGGAAGATGCAATGTCTAAAACTTCTAAGCCGGATGAGATTAAGCGTCTTATCGGTAGTACAACACTAGCACTAGGAACAAGAACAGGAGTAGCAGTTAAAGCATATTAAAACACAGGGAATAGGGAATAGGGAATAGGGAATAGGGAACAGGGAACAGGGAACAGGGAACAGAGAACAGGGAACAGGGAACAGGGAACAGGGAACAGGGTAGAAGGGGCACTTTCAATCAACAAGCAGTCCTGGTTGGGGGCTGTGAGTTTGTTATTTTTGAATTTTGAATTTTGAATTTTGAATTTTGAATTGCTTAATATGCCAATATTCATTGCTCGTGTTAGGGACTCGCGAGGAAAATCGAAAAGAGAAAAAATTGTGGCTAATTCCTTGGCTCAAGCTCGTATTTATCTTAGGCAACAGGGTTATATTGTACAAGAAATCAAAAAAGAATCTCAAGGCTTTGACTTCAAAGAATTTAAAACCAAATTTACGTATGTTTCGGTGAAAGATAAAGCCGTATTTTCTCGTCAATTTGCTGCTTTGGTAAATGCAGGAGTTGCAATTGTAAGAAGTTTGAGTGTGTTAGCCCAGCAGTGTAGCAATCCTAAACTTAAACAAGCAATTTTGAGTATTAACACTGATGTGCAAAGTGGTATGAATCTTTCTGAGGCAATGCGGAAATATCCTGATTGCTTTGATGGTTTATATGTCAGTATGGTTGAGGCTGGGGAAGTTGGTGGTGTTTTGGACGAAGTGCTAAATCGTTTAGCCAAGTTGTTGGAGGATATTGCTCGCTTACAAAACCAAATTAAATCAGCATTGGCTTATCCTGTTGTTGTGGGATTTTTGGCGATCGCCATCTTTCTCGCGATGACGATTTTTATCATCCCAATTTTTGCCAATATTTATAAAGAATTGGGTATTCAATTACCTGCTCTGACGCAGTTTATGCTACAGGTAAGTGAAGTGTTAAGAAGTCGTTGGCTTTTGGTGATTATCGGCGTTATCACAGTAGGTATCGCCTATCGACTGTACTACAAAACTCAGGCTGGACGTGAAACCATAGACCGTCTTTTGCTGAAGATGCCGTTGTTTGGTGAGTTAATCCAAAAATCATCGATTGCACGTTTTAGCCGTACCTTTGGTTCTTTAACTCGTTCAGGAGTTCCGATTCTGACTTCCTTGGAAATTGTGCGGGATACGTCAGGAAATCAGGTGGTTGCTAAGGCTATTGATACTGCGCGTGCAGAAATTCAACAAGGAGGTATGATTAGCATTGCTTTGCAAAAAGAGAAAGTTTTTCCACCAATGGCAATTCAGATGATTAGCATCGGAGAAGAAACTGGTGAATTAGATGCTATGTTGATGAAGATTGCTGATTTCTACGAAGATGAAGTGGAACAGACAGTCAAAGCACTAACCAGCATTTTGGAACCGATTATGATTGTTGTCTTGGGGGGGATGGTTGGTACAATTTTGCTATCTATGTACCTGCCTATGTTTAAGGTGTTTGATAAGCTTGGCTAATTATCAGTTATCAGTTATCAGTTATCAGTTATCAGTACTTGTTGTCGTCTGAAACCTTGATAATTGTTCACTGTTCACTGTTTACTGTTCACTGATAACTGTTGATATCATGTCACAACTGCAACGAATCGCAATAGCACCATCCCAACTTCAACAAGAGCAAATATTGCTGACGAAAGAGCAACAACATTATCTGGAACGTGTTTTGCGCTTGCGCGAGGGCGATCGCTTTATCGCAATAAATGGCAAGGGTCAATGGTGGCTGGCGCAGTTGGAAGGAGAAAAAGCACAAATTTTAGAGTCGCTAACGGTGGAAACGGAGTTACCCGTATCCATAACGTTGATGGTAGCCTTGCCTAAAGGAAATGGATTTGATGATGTGGTGCGGTGTTGTACTGAGTTGGGAGTCGCTGTTCTTGTTCCGGTTGTGAGCGATCGCACTTTACTTGATCCTAGTCCTCAAAAATTCCAACGCTGGTTGCGTATTGCACAAGAAGCTGCTGAGCAATCAGAGCGTTCTTTTGTACCTACAATATTAGAACCCGTTTCTTTTATAACTAGTCTTGCCACAGGGACAGCAAATGACCCTTCGGGTATCTCCTGCACAGACGCTACGCGTTCGCCCTCTGGGCGTGCGCTTGCGCTTACGCAGTCGCCAAGTGAGGGAAAGCCGTCATTCGCACCGCAGTTTCTACATGAGGGAAACCCTCCTCCGAACTGCTCGCTGTCTCACCGTTACATTTGTGAGGCTCGTGGCAGTTATCCTCATTTAAAAGAGGCAATCAATCAAGTTTTTACAACATCTGAGATTATCATTATCACTGGGCCAGAGGGAGGATGGACAGATAAAGAATTGAAGCACGCTATTGACGCTGGATTTCAACCTGTTTCCCTCGGGCGTCGCATCTTGCGGGCAGTCACAGCCCCAATTGTTGCCTTATCTGTTGTGGCAGCACAGTTAGAATCAGTGACATTCGATTCAGCAAGCTGAAAACAGTATACCTTTTGTAGGGACAGCTTTAGATATAATAATGAAGAAAATTTTGTAAAAATAGTTACTTTTTTATAAATATCATCAATTAATAGTAGGGTGAGCAACGCCCACCCTAAAGAATATCCAAAACCTACTTAGAAGTTTTCACTTGATTTGCCATGTCTAAGAAAGAACTCATGTTCGCACCTGGACGCCGACGACCATTGCTAGTATTAGGTACAGCGAGATATTTTGGTGCAAAAGTGGTTTCAGTTGGCTCCTTTTGAATTATTGCTTTGGCTTTTTCTGATTGAACAGGCTCAGGCTTAACACCAACTGCAGTCTGTACTAACTGAACATTAGGTTGTGGCTTAACAGCATCTTTTGTTCCATTGTTTGTGGCTGCTTGTGTTGCAACTGACTTAGCCGTTTTCTTAGCTTTTGCTGCGACTGGTTTAATGGCTTCTTGAGCTTTGGATGTGACTGGTTCAACCGCTTCTTGAGCTTTCGAGACTACTGATCCAACCGCTTCTTGAGCTTTCGAGACTACTGGTTCAACCGCTTCTTGAGCTTTGGATGCTGCTTGCTTCGCTGCTTCTTTTGTTGCTTCAGCGGCTTCATCGAGCTCTAGGTAGTAGCCGTTCTTGTTTCCGCCCAAAAGCCCAGTAAAGAAATTCAGAACCCCAGTGATTAAATTTTTGATAAAACCGATCATTACAATTTCTCCTGCCTCTTATACCTGGAATGTGACCGTAATCCTTAGAAAATCACGGAATATTTTTAATTTTTATCAAGATATTCTTGACCTACCCATTAGCCTGTACAACCAGTTACGGTGACAGCCTTCTAACGGTTTATTTCTTAACAAAGTGGCTATGACTGAACAGGGCTAGTGCTTTTCACTCTTTACTTTCAGGCACTTGCCACCTGTAAACAGTCAGATTTTATTATTAAATTTTACTGTAACTTGAGGCAATATTTCGACAGCCTGCTTAACAAAAGTTAACTTGTACTTTCAGATATGCGTATCGACTCTTGAAAGACCCTATTCCCTATTCCCTATTCCCTATTCCCTGTTAAGAGTTAAGCGTTCCCTATTCCCTATTCCCTATTCCCTATTCCCTATTCCCTGTTAAGAGTTAAGAGTTAAGAGTAGCCCTGTCAAGGTGACTTTTTTGCAGTCTTCAAAAGTTTGGCAGTTGAGACAT
>NZ_QMEB01000254.1 GCF_012912135.1 Brasilonema bromeliae SPC951
TACTTAGATAAAAAAAGAAAATCTATTTTATGCTTTTGAAGAAATTAAAAAATATTAACAATGTTAACTTTCCGCGATTTTTCAATAGCCTAGGTGTAAGTATCAAGACAAAACTTTTAGTAATGTTGTTGGTCGTCAGCCTTTGCGCTATGCTCGCGAGCACCTTTATCTGCTCTAATGCTGGTAAATCTATTCTCACCGAAAAAATATTCAACCAATTAACCAGCCTTCGGGCTGTCAAAACTTATCAAATCCAAGATTATTTTGAAAACCTTTACAACCATAGCCAGACTTTAAGCGAAGATTTGACAGTCGTCGCCGCTATGCAGGAGTTTAAGACGGCTTATCGCCAACTTGAAGAATCAAAAGTCCCAGCGGATTTTGACAAAAAAATTGATACCTACTACCAGACAAAATTTCTAACTAAACTGGCGCGAACTAACGAGGGTTCGCCCGTTCTCGCATCTTATACGCCAAAAACAACTGCTGCCCGTTACCTACAGTACCACTACATCGCAGCTAACCCCAACCCCCCAGGCAAAAAACTTCTCCTTGACCAACCAGGAGACGCCAGCTCTTACAGCCGCGTTCACGCCCGCTACCACCCGATTTTTCGCAATATAGTTGAAAAATATGGTTACTACGACATGTTTTTGATCGATCCCGAAGGAAGCGTTGTCTACACGGTTTTTAAAGAAGCCGATTTTACCACAAACTTGACCAACGGTCCCTACAAGGAGAGTAATTTAGCAGAAGCGATCGCCGCCGCACGAGGGGCAAACGGAAAGGGCTATGTGAAAATAGTAGATTTTAAACCGTACAGCCCTTCCTACGGTGCGCCTGCGGCTTTTATCGCTGCCCCAATCTTTAACGGCCCGGAGTTTATTGGTATTTTGGCGTTCCAGCTTCCCGTTGACAAAATTAACAATGTGATGACTGGGAACAAACATTGGAAACAAAATGGTCTGGGCGATTCCGGAGAAACTTATCTGGTCGGACCAGATTATCTAATGCGTTCTGCGTCTCGTTTCCAGATTGAAGACCCAAAAGGTCATGCAAAAACCCTACGGTCTATCGGCACTGATGAAAATACTGTCAAGAAAATCGAAGAGTTCAAGACTACAATTCTTCTACAGGAAGTACAAACAAAAGCAGTGAAGGAAGCGTTGTTTGGGAAACAGGGCACGCAGGTGATCAACGATTATCGTGATATTCCAGTTTTGAGTTCTTATGCTCCACTAGATATTGATGGATTGAAGTGGGCTATCTTAGCGGAGATGGATGTTTCTGAAGCCTATGCCCCAATTCACTCGTTTGAAAAAACAATTTTGATTGCGGCTACTTTAATTATCGCGCTGATCACACTTGTTGCCATGTCGCTGACCGCAATCTTTGTCAAACCCATCAAGACGTTAATCGCTAGCGCCCGCAAGGTGGGGGCTGGAGAATTTGATGCCGTTGTCAAATCTGGTTCGCAAGATGAATTTGGAGAGTTAGCTAAATCATTTAACCAAACGATAGACAGCCTTCGCGCCGAAACTCAACTAATCGAACAGAAAAATCGCGAAAATGAAGCATTAGTCTTAAATATATTTAGTCCCGCAATAGCCAAACGCCTCAAACAGGGCGATAGAGAAATTGCCGATCAGATTTCTAATGTCTCGGTCTTGTTTTCCGACCTCGAGCGATTCACCAAGCTTTCTCAATCAATGTCCCCTCAAGAAGTTGTTGGCGTGCTTAATGAACTGGTGACTGCATTTGATGAAATGACAGAAAAATACGGCATAGAAAAGATTAAAACTATCGGCGATGGTTATATGGCTGTATGCGGGCTTAGTGTACCGCGTCTGGATCATGACAAACGTATGGTCGAATTTGCTTCGGAGATGCTTGCATTTGTTCGTCGATTTAATTATGAAAAAGATTTGCACTTGGACTTGCGGATTGGTATTAACTCCGGAGATGTGGTTGCTGGAGTTATTGGCAAAGATAAGTTGCTCTATGATGTTTGGGGCGATACCGTTAACACTGCTAATAGGTTGAAGTCGGCTTGTCCGCCAGGAGGAATTTTCGTTTCTCAAAACATCTGCGATCGCCTGCGCGACCTTTACGAATTTGAGCCGGTTGGGGAAATCCAAGAAAGCGGAAAGCAAAAGCTAGTGGCTTGGCAACTTAAAGGTATCCAGCAAACAGTCAGCGTTCCAAGGTAGAAAACAAATGCATAACATCAGCTTGCACAACCAAGATTTTATCTGGATGTTAACTGTAGCATTCGGGTTCCCAATCCTTGTCATCGTACTGGGAGAGGTTGTTCATCTGTTGCAAATGCGCCGTAAACCAATAGCAGCTACGGTGCGGATTGTCAAGAACCTCGTCTTGCCCGTCTTCATGTTCATGATATTCTTTAAATATATTCTGAAAGTGAACACTGGCGGGAGTTTTGTCAAGATTGTCGAAACGCTATTCTGGATATCTGTTATCCACGCAGCCCTCTCCCTAATCAATACAATTCTGTTTGCAGAAGCTGAGGCAAATACATGGCGCGCAAAAATGCCCAAACTGCTAACAGACCTCTTCAGGTTGTTTTTGGTATTGGTAGGAACCGCAATTGTTCTAGCACTCGTGTGGGGTGCAGATTTGGCAGGTATGGTGACCGCCTTGGGTGTTGGCTCAGTTGTGATCGGTTTGGCGCTTCAGGACACATTGGGCAGTATTATGTCTGGCATTACGCTGCTTCTTGAGCGTCCTTTCAATGTGGGTGATTGGTTGCGTGTTGGAGAGAAAGTTGAAGGTCAGGTGATTGATATCAATTGGCGGTCTGTTCGCCTCCTCACACTCCAGCGCCAAGTCATTATAGTTCCTCATCAGGTTATTGGAAAAGAAATCGTCTGTAATCACAGCCTACCAGAACGCCTGTATAACCAACGCATCAAGATAGGCTTCTCCTACGATAGTCCCCCCAACCTTGTCAAGCAAGTGCTAACAAGTACTGCTCTATCTACACAGGGGATAGTAGCTGAACCTGAGCCAGAGAGCAAAACCTCATCTTACGATGAAACTGCAATTATGTATGAGGTGGAATTTTTTATCGAGGACTATGAGAATGTGGAGCAAATACTTGACAGATTCATGACGCGAGTCTGGTATGCAGCACGGCGAAACAACCTTGTTCTCTATCGCTACCGATACGAATATTCTTCAGAACCCGCTGTCAAGACAGATACTCCTTCCAGTCAGTTGACACAAAACTTAAATTCAATTCCTGGATTTGTACCCCTCACTAAACAACAAGAGAACTTGGATGACCTAGCCAAAGGTTCAACTTTACAGCATTTTGGTGCAGGAGAGAAAGTCATTCGACAAGGTGATTCTGATAACGCTTTATACGTTATTATCGCTGGTCAGGCTGCGGTGACTGTTAAGAACGAATCTGGAAAAGAGCAAGAGGTTATGACTCTTTCGCGTGGTGAGTTCTTTGGTGCAATGGCATTGTTTCGTGGAGAATCGAATCCAGTATCAGTGACTGCGATTAACGATTTGGAAGTTCTTGTCATCCATTCAGATGTTGTCGATACGATGATAGAACGTCAACCAAGCCTTGCCCGTGAGATAGGTCAGATTGTAGAAGCACGAAGGAAATCGGTAAATATGGCGCAGCAAGCGGAGGTTCCTGTCAATCGTCATTTTTAGATATGTCAGATAGCGCACCTTGAATAGATTGATGCGTGCGACGTGGGATTACTGGAGCGGACAAATACACAAGTCGATTCGTAAAAGATATTTAGATATAGTTAACTTTTAACCAATAACTGATACCATATCTTGTAGCTTGGCGACCATTTCAGCACGAGCTGAAACTTCCAGCTTGCGGAACATCCGTTTGAGCGCTTGCTTGACAGAATTTTGTGTGATCCAAAGTTTTTCACCAATTTCCGCATTGGTTAACCCTCGCGCTACCAACTCAGCAATTTCTAACTCACGGGGAGTCAGACGACTGACTAACGGGGAAACAGATGTTTTTGGTTTTGCGCGTAAAGTTGCGAGTTTTGCGGAAACATGAAGGCATAAAGCACTCATGTCCGCGAGATCATTGACGTTAAAAGCAGGAGTCCCACTCGCACGAGCAAGATTAAGCGTTCCCACAAGACGACCATCACAAACAATTGGTCCACTCATCACGTGTTCATGATCATGGCGCGAGCAAAAATGCTTCCACTCTCCTGTTGGTAACACCAATTGCTCGTGAGCTGGTGCATGACGTTCAACGACGTAGCGTCCAACCGGGTTGCTTTCCATACACACACCAGGAACATCCTGAACATCAATCTCTGTTAGGAATGGCTCATCCAAGAGATGGATTCCCCAATGCTGGACGCCAAAATACTCCGCCACTGTATCTATCAGAGCTAGTCGTAATTCTTGCTCATTGCTCACAGAAGCTATTTCATGAAATACAGTTTGGAGAGACTTTTCCATCTTTATTTTCCGAGTGGGGACTCCAACTTCAGCGAAGCAAGTCGGAGAGGAAACGAGGGTCTAATTTACTGGTTCGTTCGCGTAGCGTGCACTGAATCCTCAGTCCTATGCCTGCGGCACGGCTTGAGACCGAATGGACACGCTACGTGAACGCGCATTGCCAGTAAATTAGACAATCTCTTAGTTGGCAACACGATAAGTCCCGTGTTTCGCTGTACCAACCGAGATTTTTTTGGGCTGAATCGCCCTAATCTACGCCAATCAGCATCACTGACTGACAAAGCTTTTTCAGTATCGCCACTGCAATAACCAATTTCACCACTAGGAGTTTTTATTAAATCCCCTTTGCGAAACCCATGACGGGTTACAGTGCCACCGTATTTACGGCGTGTTCCACCTTTTAGTGGAACCATCAGATGCAACTGACGACGAGATACCGGAGGACGGCGAATAACTGTGAATGGGGCAGGTGTGATACTAACATGACCTTTCCAGCCCATTGATTGACAATCAATCGCACCGTATCGAGTGAAAGCGCTACACCCCAAAGCAATACCATCTACAGCGTGAGTCGCAGGTATAGTATCACCTTTAGAGTACTTTTGTTTATGCAAACCTAATTGCTGCCTAATATTTGCGGTTTGCCACCCCTCGACTTCGCGTACATCATCCCAATCGTTTCCTAGTTTCGTTAGTTGCCACTTCTGACCAACCATAACCGGACTGAATCCTTTATCACCACGCGCTTTAACTATTTCGTAGACGACGGTAGAAATGGGGTAAATCAGCGACAGTTCGTCAAGTACTCGTAACTCAAATTCCCGGTTAGCCCGGATACTTGGAGGTATTTTGCGCCCTCCGCGATTATCAAATCTCTTCTCCCGATGAGCGCGAACTTTAAATGCGACTTTGCGGTTAATTCGACGACCCCTGCGTCCTCTACGCACCATGCGTCGTTGCTCCATGCGTTCCCGCACAATTTGAAACGGCAATTGGAGGTGAGCCAACCAAAGGGTAAACTTAGCAGACTGTACACCCATGCCTGTGAAATATTTACCGGGGTCGATACCAACTGCTATCGGTTGCATATTGGTTGTCCTAGGGCAAACAACTAACTGAATCTGGAAAATACCGAGGTCGTTATGTACAACCCTTGCTTTTCCTTCTTTTAACCAACGTCTTGCCCTACTGGGTTTTGTTGGCATCAGTGGTTTCCCACTTGGTGATAAAACTGGTACTCGCATAAAGAGATAATCCTTCTCCCAAGGGGAGACGCGAAACGCGAACGAGTAAAGTTGTAAGTCCCCTCGCCCACCCAAACTCAGATGTCTTGGCTTTACCCAACAACCGAGCAAACAGTTTTACAGATAATCCGGTCTGGGGAAGCAACCGGAAGTGTTGACCGAGTTTAGGCTCACTGGGCTATTCAACACTTGCGTTACTAAGTCTGCTCTTAGCAATCCCTAACCGTTACTCCGTTTGCGCAGTGCGCCATCAGGCATAGGTAGGTTAGGGTAGTTGAAAGGTGTACCCACTTGGGGTCTATGCGAAACTTAATAATTACTTCTATGCTAATAGCAGCAAAGGTAAAAAGCTAATATAACAGGTGATATATAGGAGAAACAATGACAGTAACACAAGTTTCCGCTCAAGAACTTTTTCGTGCTGCTTACGAAAACCGCTACACTTGGGATACAAACTTCCCTGGTTACACTGCAGATGTCACCTATAAGCAAGACGAGCAGGTGTTTACAGGTAAAATTCGTATCAACTCAAATCTCAAAGCGGAAGTTTTTGAGATAGAAGATGAGCAAGCCAAGCAAGTGATTCACAATCAAGCATGGGAGATAGCGATTCATCGCATTCGTCGCTCCTTTGAACAAACCCACGGCGAGAATACATTTCGCTATGGTGCGACTGACGAAACTGGTGCAGTTGAAATCTTTCTAGGCGGAAAGTCTGAGGGCGATTACTACAAAGTCCGCAATAATGAGGTGAGCTTAGTCCACCGTCATATCCACAATGTTGTTGTGACGATCAACACTTTCAGCAGTCATGATACAGGAGAGGGCTACCTGTCCCATGAATATGACTCTGTTTACCACGATCCAAAAACAGGTGAACAAAAAGGCGGAAGAAGCGAGTTTACAGATGAGTACGAAAAGGTTGGTGATTACTTTATTCTAAATCGCCGAGAAATTCGTACCCAGACAGCAGCACAACCATCTATTCAGGAAATTATCTTTTCTAACATTCAGTTGTTGGAACCTGTTGCTGCTTAAGTTTTTTGATAGGGCTAATATATGCAACGTGCATATATTAGCCTGTATTTTCATAGACTTATTTTTTACCAAGTTACTTATAAGTTTTACTTGGGTTCCATATAAAGAATCTAAATCTAATAACTATTTAGTTCTTCTTGTGTTTTTAACCTCTGTTGTACGACAGATAACTGGTGCAGACAGAATCACAAAAGCAATCAAAGCCAAATTAGTAAACATTGTTTAACCCCTGTTATTTTTTAAGTCCTTCTGGGTATAAGACTACAGATGGTTCCGGCGAAGTTCCAGAAATTTCTGGTATTTAGGACACTTTTCAAACCTTCATATATAAACTACTTTTTTATCTACAGGTTGTATCATCTATGTCCCAATTTGAAACCGCCCTCGCCGCCTATCAAAGTTTCACTGACTCTTTCCAAAGTCTGATTATCAGCACCGTGAGTGCTGATAACACTCCCAATGCGAGCTATGCTCCTTTTGTGATAGATAAAAGTAAAAAGATTTACATTTATGTTAGTGGTCTTTCTACCCATACTCAAAATCTTCATGCTGTCCCCAAAGCAAGCGTATTATTTATTGATGATGAGTCTCAAACTAAACAAATCTTTGCCCGTCGCCGTCTAACTTTTGACTGTACAGCTACCTTGGTAGAACGTGATACTGAGTTGTGGAACCAAATTGTAGATAGCTTTGAAGCGCGTTTTGGAGAAATGGTTCAGATATTGCGGGATTTACCAGACTTCCGCATTTTTCAACTGACGCCAAGCAAAGGTCGCTTTGTCATCGGCTTTGGTGCTGCTTATGAGGTAGATCCGAATGACCTCAGCACCTTAACTCATGTTACTGGTGAAAGCAAAGGATAGGAAAGGAATAACCGCAACCAACCCAAATATCGTTTTGTGATTTGTTGTCGGTTTTCCTGTCAAGAAGCATCAGGATTTAAACATTCAAAGCAAGTCCTAATAAAGCTAAAATAGTACCACTATGAAGGACTATGCCTAATTTGTGACTTTATGACTTCTGCTGCTTTAGTCAAAACTGAATACGAGGCGATTATTGGTCTGGAAACCCATTGTCAACTCAGCACCAAAACCAAAATTTTCTCTTCTAGCTCTACGGCATTCGGTGCTGACCCCAATACTAACATTGACCCGGTTTGCATGGGTTTGCCCGGTGTCTTACCCGTACTGAATGAAAAAGTCCTAGAATATGCTGTTAAAGCAGGTTTGGCGCTCAATTGCCAAATCGCTAAATATAGCAAATTCGACCGTAAGCAGTATTTTTATCCGGATTTACCGAAAAATTACCAAATTTCTCAGTACGATCTACCCATTGCTGAACATGGCTGGTTAGAAATTGAGTTAGTTGATGCTGACGGTAACCCTGTTCGCAAAAAGATTGGCATCACGCGCCTGCATATGGAGGAAGATGCAGGGAAATTGGTACATGCGGGGAGCGATCGCCTTTCCGGTTCCACCTACTCTCTAGTAGATTACAATCGTGCTGGTGTCCCTTTAGTAGAAATTGTTTCTGAACCAGATTTGCGTTCTGGACAAGAAGCTGCTGAGTACGCCCAAGAGTTGCGTCGAATCCTACGTTACCTCGGCGTCAGCGACGGGAATATGCAAGAAGGTTCTCTACGCTGCGATGTCAATATCTCCGTGCGTCCAATTGGACAAAAGGAATTTGGTACTAAGGTAGAAATCAAAAACATGAACTCGTTCAACGCCATCCAACGGGCGATTGAATACGAAATTGAACGGCAAACTGCAGCAGTAGAAGCTGGCGAACGTATCATACAAGAAACTCGTCTGTGGGAAGAAGGTTCTCAACGTACAATTAGTATGCGGATTAAGGAAGGTTCTAGCGATTACCGCTACTTCCCCGAACCAGATTTAGCTCCCATCGAAGTTTCAGAAGAACAATTACAAGAGTGGCGCGCTCAACTTCCTGAACTCCCAGCACTCAAACGCGATCATTATGAAAGCGAGTTGGGGCTGACTGCTTATGATGCGCGAGTGTTGACAGAAGAACGTGCAACAGCTGAATATTTTGAAGCGGTTATTGCTGCAGGGGGAAATCCCAAAGCTGCTGCGAACTGGATTACTCAGGATGTCGCCGCCTACCTCAACAAAAATAAAGATCTCAAGATCACCGAAATTGGCTTGACACCCGCTAACCTGGCTGATGTGATCACTCGGATTGAGAAAGGGAAAATTAGTAATGCGATCGCCAAAGAAAAACTTCCAGACCTCCTAAACGGGACTTCTCCTGAAGAACTCTTTAAAGGTAAGGAACTCATCACCGATCCCAGCGTACTGGAATCTATCATTGATGAAGTCATGGCTGCTAATCCCAAAGAACTCGAAAAGTACCGTAACGGTAACACCAATCTCAAAGGCTTCTTTGTAGGACAAGTTCTGAAAAAGACCAATAAACTCGCAGAACCCAAACTCACAAACCAATTAGTGGAACAAAAGCTGAACGGCTAAACTCTTTACAGACGTTGGGTTCAACGTCTCCATTGCTTCGAGTGAGTGCTTGCTTAACAATTCTTTACACAAAATTTCCTAATAAATCAGGAAAAGGGGGTGACACCCCCCACCCCAAACAGTATATACTGTGTTTAGTAGATGCACCCTGATGATCTGGAGAGCTGCCCAAGCGGCTCTCCTTTTTTATGTCTTGTAAG
>NZ_QMEB01000255.1:0-8385 GCF_012912135.1 Brasilonema bromeliae SPC951
AGGCATGTGGCGTCCCTGGGCTAAAGCCGCAGGGTTTTCATCTCACTCTTTATAAAAAATACATCTCTGATACAGTTTTTTTTGGAAATATGACTTTATGTAGATTGACACATGAGCCGAGCACATTATTTAAAAAGAAAGTCCAAGAACTGGAAAATATTTATATTGGAGAAATGGGGGTGACTGAAATTAGCCTCGTCATATGCAACGCCGTTTGTCATCCCAAAACAAAAAAAGTTATAGGTACTTATAAGTTAAGTCAGTAGGGCGGATAATACCATAGGTGTCAACTTAAGCGCAGAGTCTTACAGAGTAAGCTTTTTATGCCCAACAAACCTTCGATCCCCCCTTAATCCCCCCTAACCAAGGGGGGAGACAGAATTTTAGCCCCCTTGGTTAGGGGGTTGGGGGATCTCAAATGACTGTCATCAAAGCATTTTAGTTTTAATTTGACACCAATTGGGAAACGCCCCACCAACCTTATTAATAGCTGTAACGTTCCTCAGCCCAAGGTTCACCACGACGGTGATAGCCATTGCGTTCCCAAAAACCCAACTCTTCCCGTTCCAAGAACTCTAAACCATTAATCCACTTGGCACTTTTCCAAGCGTAGAGGTGAGGAACGACGAGTCGTAGTGGACCCCCATGTTCTGCTGGTAAGGGTTCTCCAAAGACTTGAAAGGCAAAGAAGTTTTCTTCTCGCACAAAGTCTTTCATTGAGATATTTGTCGTGTAGCCACCGTAGCAGTGTTCCATAACATGGTCTGCTTTGGCGTCTACCTCAATGAGTTTCATAAAATCTGTAACCTTGATACCAGTCCACTTGACATCAAGTTTTGACCAGCGCGTCACACAATGGAAATCCGCTGTGAATTCGTGCTGTGGAAGCGCCAGAAAATCTGACCAGGTAAAGGTTGCAGGTTTTGCCAAACCCCATACCCGAAACTCCCATTCGTCTGTGCTAACTTCAGGAGTCTCACCGTAGGTTAATACAGGAAATCCCTTGGTCAAGTGCTGACCGGGAGGAACGCGTTCCCCATCTTGCTTCGTAGGCTTCCGAAAAAACTTTCCCACCATAGTTGCAGAAAAATAACTTTTCTGACAATACTCTAATTTTTATATCAAGATGAAGTAATCAGTCATAAGTAATGGGTAATGGTAACCAGTTAGTGGTTAGTGAGATAATAACTAACAACTAACATCCGACAAGCAACCAGTTACCAATTACCGAATAGTCGTCTTATGATTCCTCTTCTTCCTCTTCTTCCTCTTGTTGAGCATTTGGATAGACAAAAGTAGAACGTCCAGTCAAAATAGACTTGCCTAGAGAAAGAGCTTTCTGAGCTTCAACTGTGGCTTTGTGCCTCCATGTAGCTCGACGTTTATCTCGTTTGGACTTCGATGTTTTCTTCTTAGGAACAGCCATAGTAACGGGTACTCTAAATGTAGACAACCTTTTTATTCTAAGGCATAGAAACAAATGTAGTGAGTGTTAAGTAGAAATCGCTCTCTTATGGTTTGCGTCGATCTTTCTCCTTGAAGCAACCAAAAAACTGCAACTCCTCAACTTCCACGCTTGTCTTAGACTCTGAGGAGACGGCAGATCCTATAACGGTCGAATCAGAATCACCTAAACTATTAGACAAGGTTAGTAGACATAGGTTAGCCTTGTTCCTTACAAAGTCAATCACTTTCCTAGGCAATTAAACAACGAGTAAGAAAAATCGCGATGGCAAATAACTGGGCAATCGCAATTGGTATCAATCAATATCAGTTCTTTCAACCTTTAGACTGCGCTCAAGCTGATGCTGAAGCAGTCAAAGATTTTTTGGTGACGAATGGTGGTTTTTTACCGCAACAGTGTCTGGTGATAACAGAGACTTCCCCACCGTTTGAAGATAGATCTACCTATCCCACTAAAGAAAATATTTTACTACTGCTTGAAGATTTTGCTGCTACTTCCTGGCACCCGCAAGACCGATTATGGTTTTTCTTCAGCGGTTATGGCGTCAACTATAAAGGACAAGATTATTTAATGCCCACCGAAGGCGATCCCAATCGCGTTGAACAGACGGGTATAGAAATGCGATCGCTCATGCAGAGTCTGCACGTTGCGAACCTCGATGCATTGTTATTGCTTGATATCAACCGTGCTTTCGGAACTTACACAGATGCTTACGTTGGAAAAGAAACAATAGAACTAGCTAAAGAACTACAAATTTCCACTATTCTTTCTTGTCAACCAGAAGAATTTTCTCACGAAAGTCGCGAACTAGGGCATGGATTCTTTACAGCAGCGCTGTTAGAAGCTTTACGTTACGGTAATGGCAATCATTTGACGCATTTAGAAAAATACCTGAGTGTTCGTACGCCAGAACTGTGTCAACATTACTGGCGTCCCACACAAAACCCTGTCATGATTTTAGTTCCTAAGCGACAGGCGCAGGTTATTTCTCCACAATTGGAGGATAAACGTGAAGCGAAAGTCAAGGAAGTAGCAAAGGAAGTCGCAGAAGTTGCAGGAAAAAATACTCCCTCATCTTCCTCATCTCCCTCATCCCCTCATCCTCAAAAAAAATCGTCAAACAACCATTTTTTGCCGCTGCTTCTACTGTGGAGCATCGCTACGATGCTTGTTCTATGCTTAATTATGGTTGTTTTGTTGCGCGATCGCGTAGGATTCAAGTTAGCGCAGATACTACCACCATCTTTCAGAAGTGCTACTAACAACAAAAAGATTGTTAATGTATCACCACAACCCGAAGCCTCACCATCACCAACCATACTCACCCAACCAGAAACCCAATTAATCCCCCAAGTTACTTCTAGTCCACAAGTCACACCAACTCCTGACGAATCTAAACAATCCAACCAAGCACTGTTGGAATTGGAGAAAATGTCCCTGAGTCAAACTCAAGCGAGTGATTTGAGACAAGCGATTAATACGGCTGCTAAAATTCCGCCGGATGATCCCAAGTATGAACAAGCTCAGGACAACATCAAGATTTGGAGCCGCATGATTTTAGATTTAGCACAAACTCGTGCTCAGCAAAAACAGTATGCAAATGCTATTTCCGCTGCACAGTTAGTCCCCAAAGACCAAGCTGTATACTCAAAAGCACAAACATCTATTAAGCAGTGGCGATTAAAAGCAAAGCAGTATGTGACCAATACAACCCTTATTGATGCTGCTGTTGGCTTAATTCGCGATGGACAGGCTTCTACCTACAATCGCGCTATAGAAGTTGCTAAAAAAGTTCCACGAGGTGAACCAGGTTTTGATGATGCTCAAAAATCTATCAACTCATGGAGTGAAAATATTTTGCGTCTTGCCAAACAACGAGCCAACCGAAAAGAATTCAAAGCTGCGATTGAAACCGCTGCTTTAGTTCCAGAGGAAACAGCCGCATACAAACAAGCGCAGAATGCAATTGCACAATGGCAAAAAAATGGTCAATAGTTACTAGTTTTTGGTCATGAGTAGAGACGTTGCATGTGAGGCAGCGCGCGTTCGAGTGAGGGTTTTCCTCGTGCCGGCGATCGCTCTCCCGTTGGGCAACGTCTCTACACGTGTGAAATCTGAAACAATCCTTAACAGCAACAGTACTGATTTATTAACAGTACTGTGTGACATCTTCGCCGCATTCATCAGCTAGATAGCATAGCGCTCGAAAACGTAAGCCAACCAACTCTTCGTAGACAGGGTTGAGCTTGCACATTGGCGGAATATGAAACAGGGTTTTCCCAAATAATTTCACATCGCGCTCAAAAGGACACTGGGAAGGAATGAACTTACACAAGCGATGAGCTAGTTGGCGATCGCGAATCGGAACATTGTCTAACCATCGCCGTATGGATTGGAGAATACCAAACTCAGGCTTGGCGGAAGGACGATGCATCTGGGCTGCTGGAGCGTCTTGTTGTGTTTGATTTAGCAACACCCAGCTTGCCAAAAATATTTTTCTTGTGGTATTATGATATACCTTCATGGTTCACTCCTCTATTCGACTGAGGCTCTTGAACTACCCGATGAACATTTACAACTTTGCCACGACTTGTTCCGGAAGAACCGTGTCCTGACTGAGATACAATCTGATGATTTGCCTTATCTGATGACTGAGTAGCTACTGGCATCAGAGCCTGTTCTATATTACGTCAAGTTAAGCGCAATTTCCTTTTGATCAGAGGTGCAGTAGAGATATCTTGTTTTTAACTTGATGTAATTAAAATTTCAGTAAAGACATCTACCTTTGGGTAGAGAAAGGTGTAACGTTTACTAAAATTTTATCACAAAATAAAACACATTTGACGTCAGTCTCTATTGCGTAAGTATAAATACTGCAATTTTGCATTCAGGTAGTCATTAGCTAAGAGCAAAACTGCGTAAATTTGACGCTGAGAGCAACTTTTAAATATTACAACCTTCCCCAAAAAAATACTTATAGATAAGAGAGGCTAAGTAGGAGAGAGAAAGAATACAAAGAAGAAAATTAATTGAAAATCAAGAATTTCGATTTTTTCAAACCTATTTTTCGGCGATTTTACCCACATTTTCACTCTCAGTTTCAAAGTGGTAATCTTACATTGGAATATGAGTAATTTTGCTGATAGCTACAGAGCTGCTGATAACAGCATTATAAATTTGTGATTCTTCTGCGACAACTTGCAATCTATGGCGTATTAGGGCTGACTTACCTGGGGTTAGCACTGGGCTATCTTCCAGGTCTACGCATGAACCGTGCGACAATTGCCCTAGTGGGTTCTGCATTTCTCATTGGTTTGGGTGTTCTCAATTTGCAAGAAGCATGGGATGCTATTGATGCCACTACCATCGTGTTTTTGTTAAGCATGATGGTTGTCAATGCCAACCTATCCTTTGCTGGTTTTTTCCAGCAAGCACTAGCAGTGCTGTTGAGTTTCACCCGCAGTCCTTTTGGCTTGTTAATCGCCTTAACTTGTGCTAGTGGTATCCTCTGGGCCTTTTTTCTCAATGACACCATCGCGCTGATTTTTACACCATTGACTTTGAGGCTGACACAAGCGCTGAATTTGAATCCGATTCCCTATTTACTTGGACTGTTTGGTTCAGTCGCCAACTTAATCGTCGCAGAAGCAGCCGGTGAGTTAGGCTACAAGTTAACTTTTTGGGAACATCTGCGCTTTGGGATACCACTGACGGTGTTAACTTTACTGCTAGTATATCTGTGGGTTCAGTAAATATCTTTGATGCCGTTTCCATCAACTTATCGCTCAATTTTGTTGACTTCAGCAGCTTTACCATCTCCTAAATCAGCTTGTTCAAATTGAGTAGTTTTAGGCAAGGCTATCTGAACATCTGATTTGGTATCAATTTCAACTTGATCATTTTGGAATTTTCCATCCAAAAGATGTCCGCCAATTTTTCGATTTTCAGTTAGAAAATGCAGATGATAGCCATTCACATTAATTCCTTGCATATAATTTGGTGTACGAAAGCCTACCAAAACACCTTTGACATTTTTAAGTTCAAAAATGGATTGGTCTTTCACTGCATCTACTAAAGGACGATATGGTGGAGTTTGCTTGGGGACGCTTCTAACTTTGAGGTAAGGAAAAGTGCCTTGAATGCGAATGGCGTAAGGAGAATTTTTCGTCGGTAACTGTCGGTCTAAAGATTGCTGCATTTGTTGATAATTCATAGTCCCTTCTAGATGAATCCGTTTCTCTGACTTAAAGAAGGTGACTACTGCGAAAGAGGTTTTTGTCGAGTCTGGAATGGAATAAGCAATTCCATCAGATTTCACTTGATAAAACTTGCCATCTAACCCAATCATTTCTCCATCAAGGGCATTCACTGTTCCCAAACCAAAATTACCATAATTTTTTAATTCTTTGAAAGTCGTTTCTCCGTCATAAACTCCTGCTGCAAGTGCGCTAATGGTGGATGTTTGAAATAGGGAATCAAATGAAATGTTTTGCTGTGTTCTTCCTGGAAGAACGACACTCAATGCAGTGATGAGCACAACAGCTATCCAGAAATAATGCTTGAATTTCAACCAATAGGAATACACCATACAATGAAAACTGGCGCAGTTTGATAATAAATTAGGGTGGATAGCAACGCTATTCCACCCTTGTGCAGTTTCATTTTTGGTTAGTTAACCAACAAACTTAAGACTCTACACTCTATAACTTAACTATGATGCGACTTGAGCTGCAGTACGAGTGCGACGCCTTCTCCCATCAGAAACTTTTACTGGTGGTTCATCAGGAATTTGCATCAATAAAGTTACGGATGGTTGACAATGCAGTTCCTTTCGCAATGAGCGTGCAAGTTCCCTTTCCAAAAGCCCTTGCAAGCCACCCCAGTCTACCTCTTGATTTTCACTATCAAAAGAGGGGGCAAATTCTGACCAGCGAACGCTGAGGATTTCTTCAATCCGCTGTTGTACCCACTTTTGCAACAAGGAGCGCTCGATGCTCGTGACAACACCTCGCAGGTGAATTTCTGGCTTTGCTATCAATTTGCCATTCCAATCTAGCGCCATCGCAATTGTGACAATACCCTCTTCTGCCATACGTTGCCGTTCTTGCAGCACTTTAGCACTAACCATGCCACTACCGGAAGTATCTACCAGTTCCAGACCAGATGCGACTTTACCAGCAACACGAATTGATTCTTCAGTAAGTTCGACGATATTCCCATTCTGAATAATCACCATGTTTTCAGCAGGAATGCCCATACTCTGAGCTGTTTGGGAATGCTTGACGAGCATCCGATGTTCTCCGTGAACTGGGAGGAAAAACTTGGGTTTAGTCAGAGCAATCATCAGCTTTTGATCTTCCTGACATCCATGACCAGAGACGTGAATTCCTTTATCACGACCATAGATGACATTTGCTCCCTGCATCATCAACTTATCGATGACGGTGACTACAGCAATTGTATTTCCAGGAATGGGGTTCGCTGAAAAGACGACCGTATCTCCTTGACGAATTCTAATATGAGGATGTTCTTGATTGGCAATGCGCGTCATCGCTGACATTGGCTCACCTTGAGAACCAGTAGTCAGAATCAATACGTTTTCATCTGGTACATTACGGACTGATTGCAACGGTAGAAGGAGATTATCATCACACTTGATATATCCTAGATTACGGGCATGGGCAATCAAATTCAGCATGGAACGACCTACCACGCCCACGACACGCTTATACTTTTGCGCCAGTTGCAAAACCATGTTAATGCGATGCACGCTGGAGGCAAAGGTTGTTACAAATAATCGCCCAGTGGCTTGACTGAAGACTCTGTCTAGATTTGGATACACAGAACGTTCTGAAGGCGTGAATCCCGGTACTTCTGAGTTTGTTGAGTCACTCATCAAGCACAGTACGCCTTTCTCTCCATGTTCGGCTAGTCTTTGCAAGTCAAAATGCTCACCATCTACGGGCGTATGGTCAAATTTAAAATCTCCTGTATGGATGATCAAACCAACTGGTGTATGAATTGCTACAGTAAAGCTATCAGCGATGGAGTGGGTATTGCGAATATATTCTACAAAGAAATGTTTGCCAATTCGCATCACATCGCGCGGGAGAACACTTCTTAATTCAGTGCGCTCGCGCACTCCTGCTTCTTCCAATTTCCCCTCTAGCATTGCCAATGCTAGTCTAGGACCATAGATCACAGGAATATCAAACTGCTTTAGGTGAAAGGCTATCCCACCGATATGGTCTTCATGACCGTGGGTGACAATCATACCTTTAATTTTGTGGCGATTTTCCCGTATATAAGTCATGTCTGGGAGTACTATATTGACTCCATGCATCCCGTCTGTGGGAAAAGCCAATCCTGCATCTAACAGGATAATTTC
Organism: Brasilonema bromeliae SPC951; assembly: GCF_012912135.1. Taxonomy (GTDB): domain Bacteria; phylum Cyanobacteriota; class Cyanobacteriia; order Cyanobacteriales; family Nostocaceae; genus Brasilonema; species Brasilonema bromeliae. Next base: position 7,854 of record NZ_QMEB01000255.1, read on the forward strand.
GTCGTCATACTCAAAAACACAGGTATTTTTACCAATTTCATGCAAACCGCCCAACGGAATAATTTTTAGGGCGGCTAAAGTTTCGTTTTTAGCCATATTCTCCTTACTCGTGTTCTTTGTTGATAAAAATGTGAAATTTAAAGATTGTTCTTTGTCAATCAAATGTGAAATCTAAGATTGTTGTAAAACTGACAAGACAAACAGGTTATGAAATCAGTCTGAAAACAGCTGACTTTTTATCAGATGTTCAATTGTTGCTTAATTAATTCGGCTTTAAAAGCTCAAAATTCATAATATATTTATCCAGTCTTAGCACAGGGGTTTTACCCAGATTTTGGTAAAATAAAACACTTTTTTATAAAAATCTTCAGCAAATTAGCCCGTCAGGTTTCATTATATTCTTGCTAAATCAAACCAAGTTCTTTGAGAACGAGTTTTAACTTTTGACTGATTTCTGAGTCAGCTTCGCACAATGGCGGACGAGTTGAACCAACCTCCCAACCTAAAAGATTTAATGCTTTCTTAACTAGGA
>NZ_QMEB01000255.1:8395-9386 GCF_012912135.1 Brasilonema bromeliae SPC951
GGATGGGGTTTGTCGTTGCAAATAAAGCTTTAAACAGAGGAAAGAGTTGGAGATGTATTTCCCTGGCTACTTGAATTTTACCCGAATCAAAGGCTTGAACCATCTTTTGTAGTTCGTTTCCTACCAGATGAGAAGCCACGCTGACGACACCTTTTGCCCCTATTGCCAACAGAGGCAAAGTCATGTAATCATCACCAGAGTAAATCTGGAATTCTTTTGGCGTCAAGCGACGAATTTCACTTGCTTGATCTATATTGCCTGTCGATTCCTTAATTCCAATAATATTGTCAATCTCAGCTAACCGAGCAACAGTTTCCGGTTGAAGATTTTGACCAGTACGACCAGGGACATTGTACAACAGCAACGGTAAGTCAGGCGTCGCTTGAGCGATCGCAGCAAAGTGCTGATAAAGCCCTGCTTGGGGGGGTTTATTGTAGTAAGGAACAACCTGCAGTACACCATGTACTCCTATTTTAACCGCCTTTTGGGTAGCGGCAATTGCTTCTTTGGTTGAATTAGAACCACACCCTGCTATCACAAAAGCTTTTCCCGCCACCGCTTGCAACACCACAGAAAACAACTGATATTCTTCATCCCAACTTAGGGTAGGAGATTCTCCCGTGGTTCCACACACCACAATTGTATCTGTACCATTGTCAGCTAGATGTGCTGCTAGTGCTGCAGCAACATCATAATTTACACTGCCGTCTTCCTTAAACGGCGTAATCATAGCGGTTAGAACTCTGCCAAAATCTACCACCCTCTTTTCACTCCTAAATATTCTTCTTTGTTGTTCTTTGTTCTTCGCTTTTTGTGGATATTGGTGGTTTTATATTGTGATAACCTATTTCACTATTACTTTCAAGCGTAATTTACACATTATCGCCATATCATTAGTCCTTTCTCTGGCACTCATAACCACATCACTCATGACTCATGGACCCTTCGGGTTCGCCAGTCACCTACGGAGGGAAACCCTCCTGCAGTGCTG
>NZ_QMEB01000256.1 GCF_012912135.1 Brasilonema bromeliae SPC951
GAAAATAGAGACGCATAATCAAACGTCTCTAGAGAGGAAACCCATAAATTGTAAAACTGAAAAATGAAAATTGAAAATTTAATTTTATAAAATAAATATTATTTAGTCAGGCACTTTACTTTCATCCAGTACTTTTGTTGTTGTTGTAGAAACTTTGGTTGGAATCTGGTAATTCCAGGATTTCTTGCGTAGTCTACCTCTAGTAAGAAGTGTTTGACGAGCGCATTCAGAACTGAATGATTGCTTACAACTTGAGATACACGACGGGAAATGACGACTCCGGAAAATTTTAAAAAATAACCGGCTACAAGCCGGTAAAAATTTTGGAACAACAAACGTGCTAAGGCGTGTCTCTACACCAGAGAGTAGAAAACATTAGGCAAACGCTGAAAAATCTATATTGGGCGGAATATCCTGAATACGCCCTTGACCGACAGCACGCAATGCTTCTCTAAGAGAAACGTCCCCTGTATACAGCGCACGACCAACAATCACACCAGTCACACCTTGTGATTCTAGCGCCAACAGACTCAGCAAATCGGTAACAGAACTCACACCACCAGAAGCAATGATTGGAATGGAAATTGTCGCTGCGAGCGATCGCAATGCTTCTATATTTGGTCCAGAAAGCGTCCCGTCACGATGGATATCAGTATAGATAATGGCGGCTGCTCCCAATTCTTGCATCTGTACAGCCAGTTGAGTTGCGAAAACTTCCGAGGTTTCTTGCCACCCGCGAGTTGCTACCATTCCATTACGAGCATCTATACCAATAACAATCTGTTCTGGAAATTCTTGGCAGAGTTCTTGCACAAGCTGGGGTTGTTCTACGGCTACAGTTCCCAAAATAACGCGTTGTACCCCTATGTTGAGTAGCTGTTGTACGCGAGAGCGATCGCGCACTCCTCCACCAATTTGAATGGGTACTGACACGGCTTGAGCGATCGCCTCAATTGCTGGCAGATTTACTAGTTTACCTGTTTTCGCCCCATCCAAATCGACTACGTGTAATCTAGTAGCCCCCTGTTCAACCCACTGGTTTGCTACCTCAACTGGGTTGTCGCTGAAAACTTGGGATTGTTCATAATCTCCCTGATAAAGTCGCACACAGCGACCTTCTAGTAAATCTATCGCTGGAATAACTTCCATATAACTTTTCCTTTTTAAAAGACTCCCCTCCCAGTTTAAGATGACATATGGTCTTGGAGGCTTATTCATGTGCTCATCCAAAACTCAATTTTTGTTTGCCGAATCACTCGCCAAAATTTCTAATAACGCGTTTCTATAAATCTTTAAGCCTTCTGCATTGAGATGATCGCCATCACTTGTTAAATTGTCTTTTAAAACATTATTTTCATATAAAGGTTGTACACCGGATGATTTAACTGGTACATTTTCCGTTGTTCCAACTTGATTCATCACAGTATTAATTTCTTCCACTTTAGACAATGGGGCTGCTATACTCGGGTCTTTACTAGCAGCAACTGTTGAGTAGAAAGCAGGAATCAGAAAAATCTCTTTAGTTCCCATTGCTCGTACTAGAGAGATCGCCTCTTTCAATTTTTCGGTAAATAGCTCATTACTCAGCCCATACCAAGCATCATTTCCACCAATAGCAATAATAGTTTTTTGGCATTTCACTTTACCAAGAGCTAAAATTTCCAGTTGTTCAACTAATGAAATTGTACTTAACCCATTTAAGGCAAAATTAAAAGTTCCCTCACCAAGAGAATTCCCAAGTTGAGCAGAAACAGAATCTCCAAATAAGCAGCCTGAGAATTGCTTACCTTGGCTCGCTAGTGTTTGATACTGGGTTGCAATGTGCCATATAGGTGTAGAACTTAAGTTATCCTTTGGTGGCAAATTAGATGAGTTAGAAAATAAACGTGATTGACTTAGAATGTCTAGAACTGTAGGCACATCCACGACTAGTTTTTCACTAGGATAGGCTTCCAGAAAACTAATAATTCCCAAGCCCTTTGTTGATTTCGCTCCTAGGATAATTGCGGCTCGTAGTGCTTCTTTGGCAGCTTTATCACGACGTATAACACTTTTGGAACCAACAGATAAAAGCATTTTACCAATACCACTATCCAATAGCTTATCCACAGCCACAATATCAAGAGACATTTTTATCTGAAGTGCCTCTTGTAACATCTTTTGCTGTTTAGGCTTTAGGTAACTCAGGAAAGATTTGAGATTAGAAGAAACTTGTTGAGTTTCGGCATAATTCCGTAAATCTTGTAGAGGAAGTGATTGCTCAAAAAATCCATACCTGACAACAAATTGTTCCGCTGCAAAACTAAAAGATGAACTAAGAATACTATCAACAGCTAGAAATCCTACACAGCCTGAGAAACACAACAGAGAACGACACAAAAACTTAATTGCTAAAGATCTTTTCAATGACATAAATGATTTTTTCCAGGTTGGTAAAACATTTCACTTATCAGTTCTTTTACGGTTTCCTGAAAATATGATTTGGCAATTTTACTCCTGAGAAAAAGTTGGGGATGACAAATTTTGCGTGGAAGAATTAGAAGCCTTCACTTGTTGCTTTTGAATGATAGCTTGTCGAAAACCCAACACAACCAAGATATTAGCAAGCGTCAAGAAAAATTCTGCGCTTCCGTGCAGCCAATCAACATTTGCCAAAGCCTTTCCATAATGCACTTGAGCATAAATCCCCGCTGGAATGGTGACGGCGACAAAGACAAGAGTACCGTAAAAACCATACAGCGCCAAACGAGGCATTTGTGGAGTGCGGCTGATAAACCACAAGAAACCCAAGTAGGGAAACAGGGAAAGGGCAAAGAGGGTTTCTTTTGAAATCATTGCTTTGATTCTATAGTTTTGGTCGAGACGGAATTATTTGCAGTTTCGGCAGACTTAGTGGAACGCCAAATCCACACCGCCGCTGCCCAAAGGGTAAAATTACCCAATAAAGTCATACTAGCTTGCAGTGTGACCAACCATTCTAGAGATTCTGCATTATCAAAATAGTGCCAAGTGCAAGCACACATGGCGCTAACCAAAGCAGGTAACATAGCAAAGGACAATGCCCACCAAGCGCGGTTACCATTAACTTCACCGTATTTCCAAATTAACCAAATGGCGGCAATCCACTCAATAACACTAGATACGTGAATAATCCAAGTAGGAATCGAAAGAGCGTTCATAAAAGTCAAAAAGTCAAGAGTCAAAAGTTATAAATTAAAAATCAAAAGAAAAAATGCGGGTACTACTGTCTGGATATTACGGTAAGGGAAATGGTGGGGACGAAGCTTTGTTAGCAACGCTTCTACAGATGCTACCACCATCAGTCACACCTGTGGTTCTCTCTGGCAATCCAGAGGAAACTAACAGTCGCTATCGTGTGGAAGCGTGCGATCGCATGGCACCATTAACCGTACTACAAGCTTTGCGCTCCTGTGATGCCTTTATTTGGGGTGGTGGTAGCTTAATTCAAGATACAACCAGTGCTGTTAGTCCATTTTATTATGGGGCAATCATGACATTAGCCCAAAAAATGGGTTTAAAAACCATTGCTTGGGGACAAGGAATTGGTCCTGTGAAGCGTCCTGTGACTCGTTGGTTAGCACGGCAAAATTTTGGTGGTTGTACAAAAGTGAGTGTGCGCGATCGCGCTTCTGCAGCATTACTCACTGATTGGCAAATTCCTTTTATCTTAGCTCCCGATCCAGTTTGGGCGCTGCAAAGTAAACCAGTTCCCGGACTTTGGGATTTACCTGCTCCCAGAGTGGCGGTGACTTTGCGAACTCATCCCCAGTTAACCCAAACACGCCTTGCTAACCTGACTCGCGCACTTGTTGATTTTCAAAAAGCCACACAAACTTTTATATTATTGTTGCCTTTTCAAAAGAGTGAAGATTTAGAGATAGCCCAAGCAATTCAACCGCAACTTAAAGATGTCAGCAAAATTATGTGTTTGGAAGAACCGGAACTTTTAAAAGGAGTGTTTCGCGGCGTGGAAATGGCGATAGGAATGCGTCTACATAGTTTGATTATGGCAGCAAGTGAAGGTTGTCGCTGCTTTGCTCTCAGTTACGACCCCAAGGTGAATCGATTGATGGAAGATTTGGATATGCCTGGTTGGGATTTGGCGAATTTGCCAGATGATCCTAATTTCATTAGTAAAACATGGATGGAGCATTACGCCAATGGCGATCCATTGTCAGCAGAAAAAATTCAGTCTTTGGTAGATAGAGCGCTGATTCACCGTGAAGTATTGAGCGAAGGACTCACTGTAAATTCGATCAAGTGAATTTTGGTCAATTGTATTTGAATCGTATTTGATTAGACTCCTCACAACTGTACAACTCAAACTTATGTCTTTCATCTTCTCACCAATGAACTTTGAGAGTGCATGTGTTATTCTGACTTGGCAATATGACGAGCCGTATAACTTCTACAACTTAGACTCTGGTGAAATCTCCGAGAGTGTACAGCAATTTTTGGATCCCCACAATGCTTATTACACGATTACCAATGGTCATAATGATCTTATAGCCTACTGTTGCTTTGGACCAGATGCGCGAGTTAGTGGAGGTGATTACAGTGTCGAAGCAGTCGATGTTGGGCTTGGTATACGTCCGAACCTGACGAGGCGGGGACTTGGTCTTCGTGTAGTTGATGCGGTAATGAATTTCGCTCAAAACAAATTTACACCCATTCTGTTTCGTGTTACAGTCGCTGATTTTAATAAGCAGGCGTTACGGATATGTGAAAAAGCCGGATTCCAGACAGCCCAAAGGTTCCAGAGAGATCTTGATGGAAAAGATTTCGTAGTCTTGACGCTAAAGGATAACGAACGATGAAAAATCTTGAAAAAGAATACAGAATGTAGAACTCACCAACTCAGAATGCAATTAGTACGGCAGTTCTTGGCAAATTTAACTGCCTATGATGAACTTGAACACGTTTCATTAACAAAGGCTTTTTTAAATAATCCGCAATCGTTTTTAAGACATTTATAAACTATCAAAAGTTCATTCATTTTTTACGCTCAAGCACAATAAATTTCTTATGTGGGCAGACAAGATGTCCAACCCACAAGAGTTGATAAAAATTGTACATAGCAAGATAGCTACGCTGCTATTTCCTCAACTTCAACTTCCAACCGATTCTTTGCCAATCGGTCATAATTCATTCGCAACAGTTCTAACAGTAAAGGTACGTTCTCAACACCATGAATGTAGAAAGAAATCCAACCGCTTTTTGGATAGATCTGATGGAGTGAAGCTTTACCTGATTCTACGAGTTCTTTACGTATGCGAGCTGTAAAAGGAATATCTGCTTGATAATCTCCATGCAGGTGACCAATTTCTCGACCATTGACCTGAAACTCTATACCACCAAAGCGATGAGGTGCGACAGTTACACCTTGCCAAGTTTGTACTTCCTGCACGATTGTGACTTTTATGTTACTCATAGCTATCATTTCTCCTGAGGCATGACTCAACCTTATACACTGATTGAAACGTAATGATTATGACTTGCAATAAGCTGAGGTAAAGGGCGTAATGTATTACGCCCCTACATCACACAAGCCAAAACTATTAATTAATGCTTATGCTGCAACAGCTTCCTCATAAGGAACAAAAGTTTTCTTAGAAGCATTACAAATAGGACAGTGCCAATCCTCTGGAATTGCCTCAAACGCTGTTCCAGGAGCAATTCCAGAATCAGGATCGCCTTCTACGGGATCATAAATCATCGAACACTGGCGGCAAATCCATTTCTGGGTTGCAGGATTATCGCTTGCTGCTTTCGGTGCGGGAGCAACTCCTTCCAGAGCTTGAAGCGCTTCTGTATACTGGTTAGCATGATGATGTTCGATGGGTGTCAGCAATCCAAAGTTGTGTGCTGCTTTGCGGAAAATTTGAGCGTGTTCACGGGACTCTGCTTGTTGTGCTTCAAACTCGACAACTGCCTTATGATCTCTATCTGTACGGGCGGCTTCTGTAAACTCTGGGTACATGGTGGTATACTCATAAGTCTCGCCCTCAATCGCTAACTCTAAACAACGAGCTGCGATCGCTTTCTTTTGCTCCTCACTCAATGAAGCCACATCATCCACCACCAACTCTGGATGCATTAACCGGAAGTGAGCAAAAGCGTGTTCTGTCTCCTGATTTGCTGTTTCCCGAAACAGCTTTGACACTTCAGTCATCCCCAACTGGCGAGTGACTTCTGCAAAGAACAGATACTTACGATTCGCCATTGATTCCCCTGCAAAAGCTTCAGACAAGTTCTTTGCAGTGTTCGAGTTTGATAAATCCATTGTGTTTTGCCTCTCCATTCTTCTCTCAAAGACTACCGTGATAATGGCAGTCCATCTAAAGCGTACTCGTAATGAGTTCGTACTATTTTATTGTACTCATAACGAGTATGAAATGGGAGAGTTTTCACAATATTTTTCTGCTGGCTAGTCGAAAAATCTATGTGGCTCACCCAGTGTCAAAGCTGGGTTATCTGCCAAACGACCATCTTCCATGTAAACGATGCGGTCAGCAATGTCGAGAATCCGGTTGTCATGTGTGACCAAAAGAATTGTACAGCCCTGCTGCTTTGCTAGTTTCTGCATCATCTCCACAACATCTCGTCCGGATTTTTTGTCAAGGGCGGCTGTGGGTTCATCGGCTAGGACAATTTTGGGATGGCTTACAAGAGCACGGGCGATCGCCACTCTTTGCTTCTGTCCTCCAGAAAGGCTATCTGCATAGTAGTCTACGCGATTTCCTAACCCAACTGCTTTGAGAATATCAGCGGACATCCCATCTATATCCTGTTCCAAGTATTCATCATGCAGTTCTAAAGACATTCGTACATTTTGTTTAGCTGTTAGGAACGTGAGTAGATTGTGTGCCTGAAAAATGTAACCTATTTGCCGCCGCACTTGCATCATTTGCTGTTGATTTGCTCTACACATTTGTTGATCAAGAATTGTAAGACTTCCTTCTTGCGCTGAACGTAAACCTCCCATGAGAGTCAGTAATGTGGTTTTACCAGAACCAGAAGGACCAGTCATAATTACAATCTCTCCTGGATAAATGTCGAGATTAATATCAAACAAAGCTTGTTTGCGAAGTTCTCCCTCACCAAAATAGTGGTTCAGGTTGCAAGCTGAAATAATCGGTTTAGTTAGTATCGATTGATTGAGCGTGGTAGTGAAAGTTTGGTTTGGCATGGTTGTTTTTTTTTGATTCTAAGGTTTTCATGATTAACAGTTAAGGGAAAGAAAGCTTTTGCTCAACGATTTCGCCTATCGACTTCTCTTTTAACTGCAGTCAGAATATCACCCAATGAATCTTTGAAAAGATTGTAGAATATTTTCTTTGGGGTTCCCGATTTTGGTTGAGCCTCCACTACCTGCGTAATTAAAACTTGATTCGCTTTTGCGCCAGAATAAGGAGCTACAGGTTCAATTTTCCAGTATCCATCTAAGCTTTGTAAATCTCCATCAATTTGACGGAAATCTATGCGATTTTTTGCAGTTTCAGTAATAGCTGACCGGATTCGTGATTGAACATTCATTAAAAATACCTGACGCGTATCTACCTGCTCCACAACTTTCTGATTGCCATTCACTTCAAGTACTTTACCCGACACTGTATTCGGCAAAAATTTAGAAAAGTTGTCATAATCAGTCAGCACTTCCCAAGCAATATCTGGCGAAGCTGTCACCAAAACTTTAGCAGTATATTTTCCTTTTTCTCCAGTGACTAAAGCCTGACCATTTCTCAATTTTACCCGTTCAGCAACAGGTAATTTATCAACAGGACTATTAAATAATTCAGCATAGACAGATGGGGTGACTGCAATTGTAGCTATCACAGAAAAGTACCCTGCAAACAAACAACTACGCAAGAATTGCGACATATGGTCATTCCCTCGATTTAGATCTGTCAATTGACATCTTCCCACCTCCAAGCCCGTAGGGCTAAGCAGTTTTGAATAGGAGTACAGACTGTAAAGTCAAGCAAGAGCAGTGTGATCAACAAAATTGTCTGCGTCATAACTTCAGCATCCATAACTTGAACTCTTTAGAAAATGTCTGCTGGATCGGCTGACTGTAACTTACGCATGGCGATTCCACCCGAAACAACACACATTATAACTGTCAAAAACAATACTAAAGCAGTACGACTCGGTGTCATGCCAATAGGTAACAGAGTCGCAGTTCCAGCAATCAAGTACAACCCACTGGAAAGAACAAATCCTGGTATAAAACCCATGATTGCCAAGATGAGGGACTCTTGAATGAGAATGCTAACGAGGAAAGTATTGCTGTAGCCCATTGCTTTCAACGTGGCGTATTCAGGTAAGTGTTCTGACACATCAGAGTAGAGAATTTGATAAACAATCACAATTCCCACGACAAAGCCAATGATGGTTCCAAGTCCAAAAATGAAGCCAGTAGGAGTGCTACTCGACCAGTATTTCTTCTCTCGATTGGCAAATTCCTCTCGTGTCAGTACTAAGACATCGTTTGGTAATGTAGCTCGTATCTGAGCCTGCACTTGTTTAAGATTCACGCCAGGTTTTAACGAAATCAGACCAACATCAATTTGCTCTGGTTTGCGCTCAGTAAACAGACGGATAAAAGTAGAATCACTAGTAATCATAGTGCCATTTGTTCCGAAAGAGACACCGAGTGTAAACAATCCAGTAACCCAAATTTGTTTATTTTTTACCTGAATCAAAAGCGGAGAAGACTGTTGAAAAAGGGCAGGAATATCGCCGAATTCAGGTCGCCCTGCTCGGTCGTATAACACTCGATTTAGCGGCTTGAGTTTGTCTATCTGCTGATTGACCTCCGGTAACGTAAATGCAGGTTTAGCAGGGTTAATACCAAGCGTCAGAACTGTGCGTTCACTTTGATGGTTTTGGGGATTACGCCACTGAGCACTACCAACGTATAAAGAGTTAATAGACTTGACTCCCTCAAATCCTGCGGCTTGATATAAACGCTCTCTTGGAAAACTCTTGAAGGACTGCACAGCTTCAGACTGTGGATTAATGAGGAACAAATCTCCTCGCAGTGTATTGTGAAAATTCGCTGCAGAGTCATAGAGCGCGTCATTGAGTCCAAGTTGGACAAACATGAGGACATCTGCGAAGGCAATTCCTGCTAAAGCAACGGCGAGACGCGTTTTCTCTCGTCTGACTTGCAACCATGCTAGTGGTGTTTTACAAAAGAGTTTACGGAACATTTCAGAGGTGCGATTCGTTACTAGCTGAATCACGGTAATCAGTCCGCACATAAGCTAGTC
>NZ_QMEB01000257.1 GCF_012912135.1 Brasilonema bromeliae SPC951
ACTTGCCAAACTTACTAGGGAGCTATCGATGTAATACCAAATTCCTTTCAAGGCAATTCGTCTAGCTGGAAGATTTAAATAAAATACAAAACTCACTGCTTTATAGTCATGGAGTTTGTAGTCTTGATATCGGTCAAAAATGAAAGTAAAAAACCCCGCAAAACTTTACGGAGTTTGAGTGACAGAGTTTATCGAGGAATGGGCGAAAAGTAATATGGAATCTGGCAAAATTGAGTAAGTTTGTCCGGTGGCTATAGTTGTGCATCTGCACGAGTGTATCTTTCCATTCCCTATTACTCGATGCCTACAACTGCATAACTCTTGTGAAAGTATTCCTGTTGGTTTCCCTCATTGAGCGCTTGTTTAGCTGCTTCAATTATGGTGTTGAGATGAAATTTACTCAGTCCATTCCTGGCAGATGTGGAGATGACCTTGGTCAACTGCTCCGGAGACAGATGCATGATTTCCATTGCAATTTTATTAATCATTATGTCTTGAAGGTTAATCGTTTCTGTTGAGGGCGTAGGGTAAGATTGATGTTCAAGTTGTGGGTGTACATTGGTCAACGGTTGTCCATTGAAAAGCTGTACCTCGGACTCTTTAAAACTGGGAGTTTGTTCACCATTAGCAACGTACGTGCTACTATCAAGCTGCCCTATTAACACGTCAATTTGGTGATCACACTGACTCAGTTGAAGGTTGTCTGTGCACAGAAGCACCCGTTCACATCCGCCGTCTGGATGTGGTTTTGAAGATTCTGCAATGTTTATTGATGTCATTCCCTCGCCAATGTGAGTGGTGTCAAGTGTGTAAGTTTTTCCTTGGCGTTGTACAGTGCGTTTTTTGGTATCTGCGTTTTTATCGCAGATAGATTCACGCATTTGACGAACCATAAATTCAGAAACGCCACAACGTTTGGCAATCTCCCGATTACTCCAATGATTCCACTCCTCATCTTGTAGCATTATATTCACCGCACGGCGTTTATCTGCGTTGGTACGTCGTAGACCATGATTGGCATTGGCTCCCACCGAGTACAGCAAAGCGTCGCGGCGGTTACCCGGGTGTATTTCTACAGCAATCTCCTGACGCCCAGCTTTTTTAGTTGCATGCAGCCGATGGAAACCGTCTGCCAGCCAGTAGTTCTTGCCGTCGTAAAAGACTAAAATCGGGGGAAAGATGGCATCCAACGTTATTGCTTCCGCATATTCTGCAATGACATCCCAGTTGAGTTTGACGCGTGACTGAGTACCACCATTGATGAGAATGTTTGCAATGGGAAGGTACTCGACTGTTGGGATAGATATAGTCGTCATAACTATTGTGCTTTAGGAGCTTTAAAAGATATGAGTGAATTCTAGGAGCTACCAATAAAAGCTAAAACCCAATTCTTTATGCACTGGAAAGTGACATATTTTTTAAGCAACTCCTTGAATCCATAGAAAACCTTAAGTAATAATTACTTTTATATTGCAGATTTTTCAATCTGCCTATTTATACACTTTTATGTATTACTTATACAATTCTATGTAATTGGATATAAATGTAGGTAAAGTTTGAGAGTGATCTCAGATACTTTTTAATTTTTCCAGAAAATTGAATATAAATCAATTTACATACTTTCAAGATGTTTTTCTCAAATAATGTTAATTGTTTAAGTAAACTACTTGATAATAACCAACCTAATTGCTGCCACTGACCTTTGCTCTGCGCAATGTTATTAATTAAAAGTTTACAGTTAGGTTTTGTCAGTTCACCGGACTCATAATACTAGGTTCTGTTTTCCTAGGATATTTATTCTTTTTCCCAAATTTGTGTGTTGAAAGTTGAATTATGCTGTATACTTTGAACTAAGAGCTTTCACTAAGCTTAAGCATATCAATAACCCCACCCAAAGCAGCGGAGCTTGTGGATACTCAAATTCATATAACTAGCTAACTGGGGGCAATCTCGAAAATTTTTATCTAATACAGACTTTCGGTTATTTCTCTAGACTTAATATCTGTAAACCGGCTAGTGTAGCTAGCCATAATACCTTCCTTAAAGGATTGGCTCAAGGAAAGAGGATTAGCCAAAATCAGCCACATTAACAAAATAGGTCATGTCAAATAGGGATTTCACTTCTAGTGGTTCAATTTCCATCAGATAACGCTCTTGCATTAAGCTTTGAACCAAAAGTGTAAATGTCGTGTATGCGGTATACACCTATTTAATTGTTAGTTTGAATCATGAGTTGATTATCCAGCGTCAAATCGGAAGTTTTGTGATGGCGTGTATAAATCATGTCAGGCATTTTTCAGCTTTGCATAAGTCTAAATAGTGTTTACATAGCTAGCATCCAACAGTAATTTATTTGTTATTTATTTGTAAATGGATACTACAAGAATTGTTATCAAAGCCGGTCGAACTGAAAGCCAGTATTGGAAAGATTTGTGGCGCTATCGAGAGCTGTTTTACTTCCTAGCTTGGCGCGATATTTTGGTGCGGTATAAGCAGACTGTGATTGGGATTGCCTGGGCTTTGCTTCGACCATTTTTAGCAATGATTATTTCCACAGTGGTGTTTGGCAATCTAGCGAAGTTACCCTCGGAGGGTGTGCCATACCCAATTTTAGTATTTGCAGCAATGCTACCCTGGCAATTTTTTGCTAGTTCCTTAACAGAGTGCAGCCTCAGCTTGATCAATAGTAGTCACCTGATTTCTAAAGTTTATTTTCCTCGCTTGATTGTGCCAGTCAGTTCGGTGATTGTTAGCTTCGTGGATTTTCTAATTTCCGGCATCATCCTGTTAGGATTGATGGCTTGGTATGACTTTGTGCCCGATTGGCGCATCTTAGCGCTACCGTTCTTTATTCTGATTGCCTTTGCAGTGGCGATTGGAGGGGGACTTTGGTTAGGGGCGCTGAACGTCAAGTACCGTGATTTCCGCCACATTGTACCGTTTCTTGTGCAGTTTGGCTTTTATATATCTCCAGTCGCTTATAGTAGCAGCGTGATATCCCCTTCTTGGCGCTTACTCTACTCTTTGAATCCAATGGTGGGGGTGATTGATGGCTTTCGTTGGGCAATTTTGAGTGGGCAGTCAAAACTCTACTTGCCGGGATTCATTCTATCTACGGGATTGGCTTCTCTGCTTCTTGCTAGTGGTATTTGGTACTTCCGTAAAACTGAACGCACGTTTGCAGATGTTATTTAACTTGTTATTTAACTAGGGAGTGAGAGTGTGTCTGATAATGTAGTCAGGGTTGAAAATTTAGGCAAGAAATATACAATTAGCCACCAAAAGCGGGGAGCTAACAGTACTTTGCGGGATGCGATCGCCACTAGCGCCAAAGCCATCAGTCGTAAATTTCTAACACCATTTGACAAAAAAATACCCAACCCAACTCATGAGGAATTTTGGGCGTTAAAGAATGTTTCTTTTGATATTAAGCAGGGCGAAGTTGTCGGCATTATCGGTCGCAATGGGGCAGGAAAATCAACTCTTTTAAAAATTTTAAGCCGGATTACTGAACCCACAACCGGACAGATTTTAATTACAGGAAGAGTCGCAAGTTTGTTGGAGGTGGGAACAGGTTTTCACCAAGAATTAACAGGACGAGAAAACATTTTCCTGAACGGTGCTATTTTGGGTATGAGCAAGGCTGAGATTAAAAAGAAGTTTGATGAAATTGTGTCTTTTGCAGAAGTGGAGAAGTTTTTAGATACTCCTGTGAAGCATTATTCATCTGGGATGTACGTACGCCTTGCTTTTGCCATAGCAGCACACCTAGAACCAGAAATTTTGATTGTAGACGAAGTACTAGCAGTGGGGGATGTGCAATTTCAAAAGAAATGTCTGGGAAAAATGGGTAACGTGGCGAAGGAAGGGCGAACTATTTTATTCGTGACTCATAATATGAGTATGGTGGAATCTTTATGCGATCGCGGAATTCTCCTTGAAGAAGGCACACTGTGTGTAGATGGGACTTCAGAAGAAGCTGTTAGGGTTTACCTAGAAAAGTCTTACAGTCTCGCTCAAGAGTTGCCCTTAAGCCAAAGAAAAGACCGCACTGGTTCTGGAAGAGTTAGAGTTTCTAGTTTTAGAATCTTGAATGAAAAAGGTCATGAAGAGCAAGTTTTACAATCTGGTAAAAATTACTATTTTGAAATAGGATACTCTAACTACATAGGAAAGCGTCTGAGTAATGTCGTTGTCAGTCTTGCTGTAGCCGATGAGAGAGGTACTTTTGACCTCTTATTAAGGAGTAATTTCACCAACGATTATCTAACTCTTAATTCTGAGCAAGGCTATATTCTCTGTGGTATAGAAAATTTGCCTTTAGTGAATGGCTTGTATCAAGTTTCGATATATCTATCACACGCAGATAGCGAAACGCTTGATGACCTTCAAGAAGCTGTATCTGTGGTTGTAGATGGAGGTGATTTTTTTGGTACTGGTAATCCTGGTTTGCCAAACTTCTGTAAGTTTTTAGTTAAGGCAGATTGGTCTACATCACACGCTCATTTATTCTCTCATATGTAATCAATTTTATTTTCAAAAACTAAAGATTCTGTTTCTAGCTATGAAACAGAATTAAGCGATAGTGAAATTATTGTTTCATCTAATTTCGATATTACCTTTATCAAGGTTACTCTCATTAATGGAGGCAAAGATGTCATACAAAATTCTTTATTACAACTGGGATCCTTACTTTGAAAAATCATCGTTGGGGGGAGGTGTATCTATATACTGCCGGAGTTTAGTTGAGCATTTTAGTCAAGAAAGTGACTATCAAGTTAATTTTCTTTATAGTGGGGTTGACTACACCTTTTTTGGGAAACAACCCTACATTAAACAGGTTCGTAACAATCGTCATCCTAGTGTACCAACCTTTTCAATAGTTAATTCTCCTGTTTTCTCTCCTTCTCACTTTTATTTTCATAACCCTATAGGAAATATTGAAAATCCTGAGTTAGAAAAATACTTTCAACAGTTTTTAGTAGAACATGGACCTTTTCAAATTATTCACTTTCATAACTTGGAAGGATTAACTGCTACTTGCCTTAAGATAGCTAAAGAGAGCGGTGCTCAGGTGGTATTTAGCTTGCACAACTATTGGTCGGTTTGCCCTCAAGTTAATTTATGGAAATTAGAAAGTAGCCCATGCTCAAATTATCTTGAAGGAAGAGCTTGTGTTTCCTGCCTAGACACAAAAATACATGTAGAGCTAGAACTGACTCTCAGAAAACTGAATCATTTAGGAAGCTTGCTAGGTCAGGATCAGCAATCACTTCCTATGGCTATAACTAAAAAAATTTGCAGGGGGATCTACAGCCAAATTTGGTATCAAGTCATAACTCGTACAAAATCTCCCCTGAAGAAACCTCTAGAAGTGACGAGTGCAGATTTGCCTCAAGAAGCCGATTTGTATCGCTATCGGCGAGAGGAAATCGTTTCTCTTATAAACCGCTATGTTGATGTAGCGTTGTCTGTTTCTGAGCGTACCACTGCCATTTATAAGCAATACGGAGTTAACCCAGCTCTATTGACGACAAAATATATAGGCAGCCAAGCGGCTCAGTTCCAAGTACCACCACAAAACCCAGCAGCGTACACTCCAGAACAGCCTTTTAAATTAATCTACATGGGACCAGCAAGAAAAGATAAGGGATTCTACTTCTTGTTAGAAGAACTACGTTCTTTACCACAGGAAGAATTGAGTTCGCTTGAGTTGGTTGTCGCAAGCCGAATTTATGATTCGGTCGAGTTGGGAATGTCAATTGAGCAGAAAGGACGGTTGTTATCTCTGGCTCAGTCTCTTCACCGTTTCCGTTTCTACCCTGGCTACAAATACGAGAATATTCCTAATATGTTGGATGGAATCCACTTGGGAGTTGTCCCATCACAATGGGAAGATAACCTGCCACAAGTCACTTTTGAACTCATCGCCTGTCGCGTGCCAGTACTTTGCTCAAATCGAGGAGGTGCACAGGAGTTTGTTCGCCATCCGGCTTTCATTTTTGACCCTTCAAAACAAGGAGACTTCGAGTACAAACTCCGTACTATTCGAGAGAACCCACACTTACTCACCGAGTTTTGGCAAGAGGCGCGACCTGTCAAAACAGTAGAACAGCATTTTCATGAGTTAAACGAAGTTTATCAGACAGACATCGGAAAATCGCTTTCCCTTGTTGGTGCGAGTTCTAGTGCTGATTAATGTAACATGAGTTCGGGATAAGGAAAGGGACAGGTAGTAAGCTGAAAATAACGTCAAATCCAGCACCTGTCCTATGTTCAGTTTAGATGCTTTATTTTGCCACGTAGATGATTGCAGCACAAGCAGATTGTTTGCTGTAACGCAAGGACAGTTAAGACACTTAAGCAAAATATGTCTTAAGGATGAAACTTATCTACACCCTGTAGCCGCTAATGCTTGATATCAAAGGGTTAGCGCGATTTTATTTATCCAATGTGTAATTTTAACAACCTATTTTTCCTTAACTGTCTTAACTGTCCTTGAATTCTCACAAAAAATTTGAACAATTAAGAAAGTGAAGTGCTCTGGTATACACTTCAAGCAACTTTCAATAAATTTCATTTATTCAGGAGTGAGACAATGAAGAATGCAATTATCAAAGTAGTTGCCGTAGCCGCGATGGTGTTTACTTTCGCATTTTCTTGGGTGAGTAGTTCTGCTTATGCACTCAATTTACCTGGTTTGAATCAGTTGGCGATAATTAAAGTTACTAATCTGAGGGAAGGCAATTTATCTCAGAACTATCTTGCATTTGAAGCTTTACGAGAAGCACGTGCACCGCTACCGCCTATACCATTGCCTAGCAAATTAAATGAAGACAAAAAATATGGGTATATTGCAACACCGTTATATGCAGAGTTTGAACAAAACATTGTTAAACAATTAAACGAAAGGAACTCTGCAATTGGGTTTCCAGAGCGATACGAGTACATAGAAGGAGGTCTAGATAAACTAGAAAGCCTTAATTAAATCACCATAAGTACCCTGGTTGAACAAATTTCGATATCCCTTATAAAAGTCTAGGGAAGGGTAGAAGCACTGGTGTTGTGTCGATCGTCCAGTGCTTTTAGTTGTTATTTACGCTCAATTCTTTGCTATACCTGCGGTGTAGCATTTTCCCGTATTCCGTTCCGAATCAGCAAGCCCACACCCAACAGCGCCACTAATCCGTCAGCAATCGCCCATTTAGGAATATCAGCAAAACTCCAGATTCGTGTTTCGTATTGGGTCATGAGCTAGTATAGATATGCCATCTGCCAAAGGTACAAATCAAAAAATTCGCGGGACTTTTTAAGTTTCACATTGGAATTCTTGAAAACCTGATGCAGTTTACCTTTCGCACGAATACGTTTTATTCCTCCGTGTATAAATCGCTTTTTCTGCCATTGAGCTTCAAAAATTTTACATAAATCATCTACGTGGCAAAATAAAGCATCTAAACTGAACATAGGACAGGTGCTAGATTTGACGTTATTTTCAGCTTACTACCTGTCCCTTTGCTTATCCCGAACTCAGGTTAATGTAGTTATCAGTAACCAGTAACAACTGATAACTGATAACTGATAACTGTTAACTGCTAAGCTACAGCAGCAAGCACATGCTCCAACAGACCTTCTTTCTGTGCTATGGACAACATGAGGTCAATAACACGATTCGAGTAACCCCATTCGTTGTCATACCAAGCAACAACCTTAAAGAAGTTAGAGTTGAGTTCAATACCAGCACCTGCATCAAAGATGCTAGAACGAACATCGCCCTGAAAATCTGTGGAAACGACTTCGTCTTCTGTGTAACCCAAGATACCTTTTAGTTCTCCTTGCGAAGCTTGCTTCATGGCAGCACAAATTTCTTTGTAGCTGGTAGATTTAGCAGTTTTAAAAGTTAAATCGACTACCGAGACATCAGGAGTAGGAACCCGAAACGCCATGCCAGTTAACTTACCCTTTAACTCTGGCAAAACGAGTGCTACAGCTTTTGCTGCGCCTGTAGAAGAAGGAATAATGTTCTGTGCCGCGCTGCGACCTCCTCGCCAGTCCTTTTTGCTGGGACCATCTACAGTGGGTTGGGTAGCAGTCATCGCGTGAACTGTGGTCATCAGTCCTTCGGTTAACCCAAAGTTATCATTGATGACTTTAGCTATGGGAGCCAAACAGTTTGTGGTACAGCTGGCATTAGAAACAATGGTGTCTTTTGCCGGGTCAAATAGGTGATGATTGACACCTACCAATAGAGTAGGAACTCTGTCTGGGTCTTTTGTGGGGGCGGAAATGATAACCCGCTTTGCTCCTGCTTTGAGGTGGTTTGCAGCTCCTTCATGGTTAGTGAAAAGACCTGTAGATTCAACTACATAATGTGCACCCAATTTACCCCAGGGCAATTCTGCTGGATTCCTGATTGACACACAAGGAATGAAGTGTCCATTGACAACGATACCATCATCCTTTGCCTCAACACTGCCCTTATAGGTTCCATGAGTTGAGTCGTACTTTAGTAGGTAAGCGAGATTATCCGGTGGTACTAAGTCGTTAATCCCGACAAACTCGATGTTGGGGTTGTTGATCCCGGCGCGAAACACAAGACGCCCGATACGACCAAATCCATTAATACCAACTTTTAGCCTAGTCAAGATGAAACCTCCTGTTATCGGAGACTAAACAAAGGGAGAAAGTCAAAAGAAATTATCTTTTACTCTTTACTTCCCAATCCTGACAGTCCCGGTACGCTAAGGCGTATTTACTTGGCATCTTTTAAGATTTTTGCTATTTACACAGCTTTCTGGGTCGTTTTTGGTTAGCATTACAACAATCGGTCTTTGGTTCAAAGTCAAGACAGCCCAGTGCTTCCGGGGAACACGCTTTCACTGGGTGAACTGTGCACTTGAGGCGGTAGTCATTGGTAAAATATTCACAACCAGAGCAAGGAATTTGGTGCAAAGTTTTGAGATGACTTGCTCCTGTTTTCAAAGTTATCCAGACATTCCAAATCAAGAACATCAGAATAGCCCATCCCGAGACAGCGCAAAAAAGTGTAAGCATAATTGTAAAGCCCCAAAAATAATCTCAAAAAATTGCCTGCAGCTAACTCCTGGTAACTACAGGCATGAAACATTTATTTAGCTGTTGTTGAGAAAAACTCCATTAAGATCACGCTTGACCAAAACGCGCGGGTGTAGGCCCTACACACGCCAGAACAAGCGTGAGGGAAACCCTCCTATGGCACAAAGTGCCACGCTGCGCGAACAGTACTGGCTCCCCTACACCCCTTTCTTGGTCA
>NZ_QMEB01000258.1 GCF_012912135.1 Brasilonema bromeliae SPC951
GTTTGTCTAGCATTGACTATCTTTGGGTAGCTTTGTTTAGATTTCTCTGAGCGGTATCTACTTTCACGGACAAAATTATTATAGAGAAGCGCAACAACGATTAAAACTATTGCCCCAAAAAGAGTGGGAAACAGCAGAAAACTCCATGCTGGTTTGCTCAGGTAAATAATAACTGGATTGGAGCCTGCTGGTGGGTGAGTTGTTCGGGTAAGCATCATCACAGAAATGGCAGTACCAACAGCTATAGCAACTGACCACCAGGTTGCTCCAAAAAGCGTCAGACATACCAAACCAATAAAGGAACTCAAAAAATGACCTCCAAGCACATTTCGCGGTTGTGAAAAAGGCACATCTGGAAACCCAAATACCAAAACGCAGGACGCTCCAAAAGAGCCTAGTACAAGTGTTACAGAAAATGTATTGGAGAGAAGCGCAACTGCACTGATTGCCAAAAATCCTCCTAACCAAGCAAGTATTATTGCTCTAGCTGAATGCTTAGGAGGTAGTTTCGTATTATCCCCTTTTAGCTTCTGAAAGAAATTTATCCGAGACACTGCTTTTCTGGTGCTACCAGCATAGCTGTTTAATTGCTTAACCATGTAGATTCACCTCAAATCCAGCCTAAAATCTCCATTTTCACCCGCCAGACAGGTTTCGTAGTCGAGGACTCCAGAATAGATTGGGTTGGCAACGCCATGATTAATAACGATAACTTGTTGCAAATGCGAAAGAGCAACCTGAGGGTTAAGGAAGATTTTCTCGCTCAAGGAAGCATCTACAATCAAAACTTTCGCCTCGCAATAGTCCAGCAGGGATAGGAGGTCCTGCTCTGCCAGCCAAGGATTAAGCATGACGATTACGGCACCGATGGCTGGAATGCTGAAGTGAGCTTCGATTATCTGTCGATTGTTTTCTGTTAGGAGAGCAACCCGATCTCCATACCCCACCTGGAGTCGCTTCAGCACTTGTGCTAGACAGCGAGAGCGGTGCAATAGCTCGGCGTAAGTCACTGTTCCATCAGGATAGGCGATCGCGCTTCGGTTAGGAAATGCCTGACCACTGCGCTCTAAGAAAGTGGTTGGACTTAAGGGTACATAGGAATGCATAGGTTCTCCTCTAATACGAACTGATATAGTAATTGGACTTGATTGGTGAACATATCTCTGTTGTTTCCTGCTTTGTCGCGTGTTAAATTGCCTGTTCATAAATCAAATAAGACTACTAACTGTGCTGGTTGATTTATCTCATTTTTAGGCGTTCTAATGTGCGCGGTTCATGATAGCTACTTAGTATTTTGGCTCAATTGCTATTTGCAGTGTCGGAATATATCCGTAACCAAAACAAAGAAACCACCGTTGAAGATGCTGGTACTCTGATTCAAAATCAGAGTACTTCACACCAATAACTATCTTGAAACAGGCTTAACGTCTTCGTGCAGTACAGCAAACTCGTTCCACAAATCAGGTCGCTGTTTGACTTTGATATAACGCGTGGCCAAAATGGTGCAGCCATTAATAGAAGCCATTGTATGAAAAGTGCCTGGTGAGCGAAGTATTAATGAACCGGGCAAGAACGTGACGCCATTCTCAATATAATCCCCGGTTAACACTAGAACCATTTCATACCCTATATGTTCATGCAAGGCAACAAATGCGCCAGCCTCATATTTAAGAATTGCAGCATCAGGACCTTGGGGATCTTGATCTACTAAACTAAATATTGTGTGAATCTCAACACCTTTTCTCACATCTAATTGATAGGGTACGAACTCAAGCTCACTAGGCAAAGAAACATTTTCCATACCCAAGAACTTAAATTCTCTATCGTTGATGGAATTATATGGGAATGGGTCGAACTTTATTTGACCATTGCTCATCAATTGACCATTTGTTGGAATAGGACCGTTACCTTTGTTTGTGCCGTTGTATCCCGATGGAGGTTTTTTTGACATTTGGTTGTTCTGTGACATTTGCTTTTCAATATTTACGTAGATTGAATTTTTCTTTTGAAGAAATTTTCTTTGGCAGTGTCAACTACATTATTTTGATTGCGTATTTTGAACTGTGGCAGCAATATCAGGGGTTGATGACCGAACGCTTGGAAGCTTTGCAAATAGCGGCGACGGCAGTACAAACGAAGACGCTGACTCAGGAGTTACGCGAAAATGCTAGGCAGGCAGCACATAAACTGGCGGGTGTGTTGGGGATGTTTGACCGGGAAGCAGGAACTACACTGGCGCGGCAAATTGAACAGATTTTATTAGAAGATGAAGCTTTAGGACAAGGTGACAAAGGGGATAAGAAGTTGTTGTCTTTGGTGCGGGAGTTGGGTGAATTGCTAAATTTAGCTGATTCAGAACCATTTTCGCCCTCAAAAACATCTCGACTGCTGTTGATTGACCCAGACACAAATTTAACTCAAGAGTTACAGGAACTAGCACACTCACTCGACTTGAGTTGGAAACAGGTGACAACGTTGGAATTAGCTAAAACCTGGCTCCAGTCGCACTCCCCAGATTTAGTTGTGCTGGCTGTGGATGATATGGAACAGCAGGAAGATAGTTTGGCACTGGTGGCAGATTTTGCCGCTAGGACACCTCCAATACCAGTGTTAGTCATTACCTCTAGAGATGGACTATTAGATCGTGTCACTGTAGCCCGTGCTGGCGGACAAGGATTTTTGGTTAGACCTGTGACCGCTCCTCGGGTTTGGGAAATCGCAACACAACTATTACAGCGTTCTCGTTCAAGAAGTGTGAGTGTATTAGCTGTTGATGATGACCCGGTGTTTCTGGCGGGACTGCGCTCTATGCTGGAACCTTGGGGTATACAAATGACAGAATTGGATGACCCGTTACGCTTTTGGGAAGTCCTGCGACGTACTGCTCCCGATTTGCTGATTTTGGATGTGGATATGCCTCAACTAGGGGGTATAGAACTGTGTCAGGCAGTACGCACTGATCCGGACTTGCAGGGACTGCCGATTTTATTTCTTACTGCTCACCGCGATCGCGAAACTATCCAACAGATATTTGCAACTGGGGCAGACGACTATGTTAGTAAGCCAGTTGTGGCTGCGGAACTGTTAACCCGAATCACCAATCGTTTAGAGCGCACCCGCTTGCTCAAAACCCTTTCTACTAAAGACCCTCTGACTGGATTGGCAAATCAACCACAATCATATCGTGATTTAGAACTTTTAATCCAAAGCATGAAGGATGCAGATAAAAGCGCAAACTCTGATTCATCCCTTCTCCCTGATACTTTTTGTCTGGTGGTGTTTTTTATTACAGAATTACCAGCAATTAATCTTCAATATGGTCATGCTACAGGCAATCAGATTTTACAAAGGTGGGGTCGTCTATTCCAAGCTACCTTTCGGGGTGCGGAAGTACTCGGTTATTGGGGCAACGGAGAGTTTGTGGTAGGGACGCCAGGATTGACCAAACAACAAACAAGCGATCGCCTCAGCGAAATCCTGACTACCCTACGGCAGCAAGTGTTTACTGCACCAGACAACAGCCGCTTTCAAGTCAGCTTTAGGTTTGATATAGCTGAGTATCCCACTGATGGATTAACTCTACAATTCCTGTATCAAATTGCTAGTCAAGCTTCGTGAAAACCGTATACTATCTGCTATGTAGTCTCTTTTTTTACAATCAAAAATCTGTATTCTGTATTTTGTGTTCTGAGTTCTTTAATAAAGCCAAACAATCAGTTTCAGCCCACCAAGCATAAATAGGAGTTTCACGACCTGGCAAATTCCCAAAAGTATTAGGCTGCAAAACGGTGATGCGTATACCGTTTGTCAATTGCACAATATAGTTGACGTGGGTTCCAAGATACATGATGTTGACGAGCCGTCCTTCAAAGCAGTTCGTTTGCAAACTGGGTTTATAAAGCGAAAGCTGAATTTTTTCTGGACGGACGCTGACGACGACTGCTTGGGATATTTCAGTTGGTGTGTCATGCTGGCGAGCAACCACAATTGAGAATCCTGTTTTTGTAAAAATTATGACACTTGAAGCATCTACACCTGCGATTTCACCTTCAAATAAATTCGTATCACCAATAAAATCAGCTACAAAGCTTGTGCGTGGTTGTTCGTATATATCACTCGGGGTGCCTATTTGTTCAATTTTGCCTTGATTCATCACAGCAATACGATTCGACAAGGACAATGCTTCTTCTTGGTCGTGAGTCACCATGATAAAGGTCAACCCTAGTTCTTGATGTAAATTTGAGAGTTCGACCTGCATTTCCTTACGCAGTTTTAAGTCTAGCGCCCCAAGAGGTTCATCTAATAACAAGACTGCGGGTCGATTCACAAGCGCCCGTGCTAATGCTACTCTTTGCTGTTGACCACCAGAGAGTTGACTGGGAAAGCGCGATCGCAACCCTTCCATTTTCACCAGTTCCAAAGCTTCTTTAACTCTGCTTTGAACTTCCGACCTGTGTATGTTTTTTAACTTTAGTCCAAACGCGACGTTATCCCAAACATTTAAGTGATTAAACAAAGCATAGCTTTGAAAGACTGTGTTGACAGGTCGGCGATAAGGGGGAACGCTTGTCATGGACTGACCTTGAATCAACACCTTACCAGCATCGGCTGTTTCAAACCCTGCAATTAAGCGTAGGGTAGTTGTTTTGCCACACCCAGAAGGACCTAAAATACTGAAGAATTCTCCGTGTCTGACGCCTAAGTCTACCCCGTGTACTGCTGGATCTTGGTTAAAAAACTTGAAAACGTTATGCAGTTCAACATCCAACGACTCAAAAGCCGTCCTCCCAGCCTGATTCTGCGTCAAATGTTGAGCCATAATCCACCAGTTAGATCCTATTATCTTCAGTTTTTTTGTTGATTAATATAGTCGATTCGGCAAACCACAGGTTACACTTTGGTTGATTCGACTTACCAAGAAGAATTTACAAAAAATATGCTGTTCCGGTTATCTTAACGCGGAATACAGAAAAGAATTTCACCTAACTTTATACCAATAAAAATTATTTTGGAATTGGATATTTTTCTATGTCTACAGTAAAGTCCCGTCCTACCAGCAAAAATAGAGAAGTACGTACAGTCGGACAAGGTTTGCAGCCTATATTTTTTATTGTATTTACCTTGTTGATGATCACTGGTATCAATATTCGCTTAGGATATTTACAAATTATTGAAGGACATAAATTTAAGGAACGAGCCGCAGCAAACCGGATTCGGACGATTTCCAAACAACCAGAACGAGGTAATATTTTTGACCGCAATGGCAAACTACTAGCGACAACTCGCTATCCGCGTTCTGTGTACTTATGGCCAATGGCACACACTAAGCCATCCTGGTCAGTTGTCGGTCCGCGTCTTGAGAAAATTCTTAATATATCCCAAGAGGAGATAGAAAAGAAATTAGATGAGGCTGGTGCTAGCGCCACTTCTCTGGTACGGATTGCTCGCGACCTCAGCGAAGCACAAATCACTGCATTGAAGGAGTATGAAAACGAACTGCCGGGTGTCGAAATTAATACAGAAGCCGTACGCTACTACCCGCATGGCAAGGAGTTAGCTCATATACTAGGTTATACTAGGGAGTTGACGCCTGAGCAGTTGAAAAAAAAGAAACCAGAAGGCTACCGCTTGGGAGATGTAATTGGTCAGATGGGGGTAGAAAAAGCGTATGAACAACTGTTGCGGGGTGAATGGGGTGGTCAGCAAGTAGAAGTAGATAGTAAAGGTCGCCCAATTCGAGTTTTAGGAGAAAAACAGGCAAAAGCAGGTAATGATATTCACCTGACTATAGATTTAGATCTGCAAAAGGCAGCCGAAAAAGCTTTAACACTTCGTAGGGGTGCAGTTGTTGCACTAGATCCCAATACTGGGGCTATTTTAGCAATGGTGTCTCATCCCACCTTTGACCCAAATATCTTCTCCAAGCAAAAACTTTCTCAGAAGGACTGGCAAAGTCTACAAGGTAGTGAACATCCCTTAGTCAATCGCGCCTTGAGTGCTTTTCCACCTGCGAGTACTTTCAAAATCATTACCACAACTGCGGGGTTGGAATCAGGTAAATTTTCTCCTAGCACAGTGCTGCAAACTTACGGTTCTCTGACTGTTGGGGGAGTTACCTTTGGTGAGTGGAACCACTCGGGATTTGGCGCACTGGGATTTCAGCGTGCGATCGCCATGAGTAGCGATACATTTTTCTACCAAGTTGGTCGCAGAGTCGGTGGTCCAACTTTGATTGAATGGACTCGCAAGTATGGATTTGGCAAAAAAACCGGCTTTGAGTTTTCGGATGAAGAATCAAAAGGTAATGTTCCAGATGACGCTTGGAAGCGAAAAGTGTGGAAAATGCCTTGGACTGTGGGCGACACTATCAATATGTCCATTGGTCAAGGTGCTTTGCAAGTCACTCCACTACAATCTGCAATCATGTTTTCTGTCCCTGCTAACGGTGGCTACAGAGTAAAACCACACTTGCTCAAAGACCATGAAGAAGCAAAGAACTGGCGGGAATCTCTGAATATGAAACCAAGTACGATCAAAGTTCTTCGCGAAGGATTGCGCCAAGTGATCACAGGTGGTACAGGGACACTATTGAATGTACCATCAATTGCCCCTGCAGCAGGTAAGAGTGGTACTGCTGAAGCTGGTATTAATCGCCCAAATCATACTTGGTTTGGAGCATATGCTCCTGCTGATAAGCCAGAAATTGTGGTTGTAGCGTTTGGTGAAAACTCTGGTGGGCATGGTGGTACCGACTGCGGACCAGTTGTCTTAAAAGTCCTAGAAGAGTATTTTCAGAAAAAGTATCCAGGTAAATATCAAAAATCTGAGTCTGAAGAATCAAAAGCGAAAACTCAAAACTCAAGACGTAGATCTGGAGATTAACAGTTATCAGTTATCAGTTATCACTAAAGAGCGCATCTAGCCCCTCTAGGGGCGCTACGCAAACGCTTGGGTAACGGTCCGGTGACCTAGTATAGCTTGAATTAGGGGCGATCGCTTCGGCGATCGCCTCTACCATGTGGTTTGTAGTTTCTACCCGAAAAAGCGTTGTAAATTTGGACTACCGTCTTTGCCAAATTAACAGTATAATCATTGGTTTTCTCTGAATAGCGCTAATTGATGTATTTCCTTATGCAAAATACTGACAACAATTTGGTTTATTCTATATAACAAAAACCAAATGACAAATGCTGCACTACTGGGGTTGTTTTTCTTTCAATCCCAGGTAGAAATTTGGCGCGATCGTATACAGTTCATGCGATTCTCGGAATCGCTATTTGTGACATGAGGCTACTGCAACAACCTCAATTAGCGAGCAAAAAAGAGACACGTACTGTAGGCCGGGGTTTCCAGCCGTTGTTCTTCATTATATTTACCTTATTGATGACAGCTGGTATTGGTGCTCGTCTAGTATATTTGCAAATTGCGGAAGGTGCAAATTATCGCAAGCGAGCTGAGGCAAACCGGATTCGGATGATTCCCAAACAACCAGAACGGGGTAATATTTTTGACCGTAATGGCAAACTACTAGCAACAACTCGCTATCCGCGTTCTGTGTACTTGTGGCCAATGGCACACACCAAGCCTTCCTGGTCAGTTGTCGGTCCGCGCCTGTCCAAAATTCTCAACATTCCTGTAGAAGAGATGGAAAAGAAATTAGACGACTCTGGTTTTAACTCTTCTTTGGTGCGGATCGCTCGTGACCTGAACGACGCGGAAATTACGGTATTGAAGGAGTACGCCAATGAGCTCAAAGACGTGGAAATTCATACAGAAGCTGTACGCTACTACCCACATGGTCAGGAGTTAGCCCATGTACTGGGTTATACCCGAGAAATAACGCCGCAGCAGTTGAAACGAAAGAAACAAGAAGGTTATCGCCCAGGAGATATGATTGGTCAAATGGGGGTAGAAAAGGCGTATGAAAAATTGTTGCGGGGTGAAAGAGGTGGTCAGCAAGTAGAAGTGGATGGAAAAGGTCGCCCCATTCGAGTGCTAGGAGAGAAACAGGCAAAAGCAGGTAGTGATATTCACCTGACTATAGATTTGAATCTGCAAAAAGCTGCTGAAAAAGCTTTAACGGGACGTAACGGCGTTATTATTGCACTAAACCCCAATAACGGTGCTGTTTTAGCAATGGTGTCTCATCCCACCTTTGACCCGAATCTCTTCTCCAAGCGAAGACTTTCTAAAAAAGATTGGGAAAGCATACAAGGTGAAAACCATCCCTTGCTGAATCGTGCTGTTGCTAGCGCCTTTCCACCCGCCAGTACTTTCAAAATAGTCACTGTAACAGCAGGACTGGAATCCGGCAAATTTTCTCCCGACACAGTGCTGCAAACCTACGGTTCTCTGACTGTTGGCAGAGTCACGTTTGCGGAGTGGAACCACGCTGGATTTGGTCCATTGGGATTTACAAAAGCCTTAGCAATGAGTAGCGATACTTTCTTCTATCAAATCGGTAGGGGGGTAGGTGGTCCAACCTTAATTGAATGGGCTCGCAAATACGGATTTGGTGAAAAAACTGGCATTGAGTTCAACACCGAAGAAACGAAAGGTCATATTCCAGATCAAGCCTGGAAGCAAAGAACCTGGAAAATTCCTTGGACTGTAGGCGATAGCATTAATATGTCTATTGGTCAAGGTGCTTTGCAAACCACACCACTGCAAGTTTCTGTAATGTTCTGTATCCCAGCCAATGGCGGTTATAAAGTGAAACCACATTTGCTCAAAGACCATGAAGAAGCAAAAAACTGGCGAGAATCTCTGAATATGAAGCCAAGTACCGTCAAAACTCTGCGTGAAGGACTGCGAAAGGTGATAGCTGAGGGTACGGGTAAAGCTCTTAATGTGTCAACAATTCCTCCAACATCCGGTAAAAGTGGTACGGCTGAGGCATGGAAGAATCGTGTCAAAGCAAACCATGCATGGTTCGGAGCATATGCCCCCGCTGATAAGCCAGAGATTGTCGTGTTGGCATTTGCTGAACACTCTGGCGGTGGTGGCGGTAGTGTTGCTGCCCCAATGGTGTTACAGGTGATGGAAGAATTTTTTCAAAAGAAATCTTTGAATAAGTCTGACAAAGCTGATACTGAGGCGTTGAAATTAAGAACTCACAGTCCCAGAATGAGGCGGCAGAATGAATCAAGAGAATGACGAGGAAAGGAGGGTTGGGAACTGTAACTTAATCCCTGCTCACCTCTGTTCATTGCTGATCGTTT
>NZ_QMEB01000259.1 GCF_012912135.1 Brasilonema bromeliae SPC951
GGAGAGGGGATATAAAGCGTAGCTTTATGGGGGTGAGGTTCAACCTGACTCCTCATCAATCTTTGCACGCTCACCAACGCCCGATTCAACTCATAACCCCGCCTCTGGTGATTCTCCAAATACGCCTGCTGTTCCTCTTCAATCATCTGCACATCTTGACGCACCAAACCATCAAGTAATTTTTGCGCTGCACCAAACAAACTATCTTTCACAAACCGCCGAAACCATACAGGTAATTTGTGTAATCGCCAAAAAGCATTTAAAGATGTGAAATGAATCAAATAAGCCTTGGTTTGTCTCTCATTCACAGGACACAATAAACAGTAGATTTTGAAATCTTTGCCCAATGTGGAAATCCAGTGAGGATACACGTAACTGACATCCAAAGGTTCAGGATGAAGACGGCGTAAAGCGGGAAAAAATAATTGCGAAATTGACCAAATTTTATCTATCTTATAATAGCTTTGTGCTGTATAATGAGCATCAACACGATGAGTATCTTCGTCAATATCTTGCAGTGATGCTTGTGTCCAAGCTTGATAATCCTGATGTAAATGTCCATGATACATATCCATCAGATTTTCAATTAAATATGAATAATGGGCGTTACAGTTAATAATTGAAACCGTGGCAATGTAATTGAGATGCTCCCATTCGGGAACACCCATTGGTTGTAGAGACGTTGCATGCAACGTCTCTACATCTCCAGGGAACAGCCAAATAAATCCGTCTTGTTCTTTGACTGGGTAACGGCGGATTTTGCAACTAGGGAGTTTCTGGTTCTCTGCTAGATAGGGAACTGCTGCACATTCACCTTGATTGTTAAAGCGCCAACCGTGATAAGCACATTCCAACTCGTCGCCAATAACTTGCCCGTGACTGAGTTTAACTAAGCGATGAGGACATCTATCTTCTAGGGCGTGGACTTGTCCTTTGGTGTCGCGGTAGAGTGCGATCGCCTGTTTCCACAATCTCACACCCACAGGTTGAGTTTTGACCTCACGCGAAAGCGCAACAACATACCAGTGATTAGGGTTAATACCCAACTGGCGAGTATTATGACTTTGAGCATGACTTTGGGCAGCTTGGGAAACAACAGACATAAATTGACACATCCTCGCTATTGTTAGAATGTACCGCAAATCTTGATAATGTTCCCCTTGCGCTTTGATAGACAGCCTACGACTTAAGGAGCTAAAAATAATCACAGCACAAGCTATAAAGTAGTCTAGATGCAACAATTATGCTGTTGAGGTAAAAATCTGTATGACAAGCTACCAATCTAATCAAGAAACAGTTGCGACCGAATCCACATCTACTGATGAACTCATCAATGAGATTATCGAAGAAGCAAATGCCATCAACTACGTGGAGATAATCGAAAACGTTATCGATACGCTAGAACAAGATGACAGCGCAATGGTGAGTCATCCTTCAGAAGGTAGTTACCGTTGGAAGTTCAAGTACGGCACAGTGGAAGTGTTTGTCCAACTCACTGGAACAACTGATGAAGATACCTTAACAGTTTGGTCTGCGGTGCTGAAGTTACCCGCCAAAGATGAACCCAGGTTGATGCGAGAGTTGTTAGAAATGAATGCATCTACTACCTTTGAGGCACGTTTCGCTATTATTGAAAACCAAGTTGTTGTACTCACAACACGCACTCTCGCAGATTTGTCTCCTGGCGAAGCTTCCCGCTTAATTACTATTGTGGCAACTATCGCTGATAACAACGACGAAGCATTAGAATCGGAATTTGGTGTGTCTTGACTTTAGTGTGGCGATTCATTCCGTTATTACAAGCCTCTGGTGATGTGCAGATGGCGATTGACTCCTGGTTGTTAAAACAGCACCAGTCGGGACATCCTCCTGCTTTGCGATTTTACACTTGGTCGCCACCTGCCATTTCCTTGGGCTACCATCAGCATAAATATCCTGAATATTGGCAGCATCTGGTTTGGCAAGGTGAGAAAGTGGATTTGGTACGGCGTCCTACAGGAGGACGTGCAGTGTTACATCAAGGTGATTTAACCTACGCTGTTGTGACATCTGGTGTGACATCTGGTATGACATCTGGATTTGTCGGGAGTCGCGTTCAGGTGTACCAAAAAATTTGTGAGTTTTTGATTCAGGGGTGGCGATCGCTCGGCATACAATTACAATACGGTACAGCTGGACGCGGTTACATCCACAACCCCAACTGTTTCGGCACTGCAACTGGTGCAGATTTAATTTTGCCAGATGGTACTAAACTCATCGGTAGCGCCCAAGTGCGACGAGGTGGAGCTATTTTACAACATGGTTCCATCCGTTTGCAGCCCTCAGCTGAGTTATTTACTCAAGTCTTTGGCACAGAATCTTTTTCTCCTGTGCACCTTCCCCAGAACTTAGATATTGAGAAAATTATTGTCGCTTTAATTGCTGCTGCTGAAGATTGTTTTGGTATGGAGTTAGAAGTGCAACCACTCTCTGAGTCTGAGTGGGAGGCAATTTTGACTTAGCCACGTAACTATTAACTCAAACACCTGTTGGGCAGGGGCAAGCTTCACGAAAACTCCAACTGATTTTATACCTACTTCTGTGCGTCACAAAACATAATTACGAATTATTCTGAATTCTTAGATAAAAAAATGCTGCCAAAAAATAAGAGAAAGTTTCGTGTCATAGGTATTGCGTTTTTGTCCACAGTTTGTATTTGGTTTTTTGGTTCGTACCGGGTGATTGCAAATGAATTTCAAAGTCTGCACTTTCAGACATCACGAATTATAAAAGTTTCCTTAAAACAGCCCAATAATCAACAATTATGTAGCCACTATCAAAATATAGGTAGGCAACTTGAGCCTGTAAGCAATCAAGTATTATCTGGATCAGAAATATTATTTAAGACTTTTGCAGATGACAAAGTGTTATCAATACCCGCCGAGCCTTTACCAACAATACACCAAGCTGCAAAGAAAGCTAAAGTTCCCGTCATTATGTATCACGATATTATCTCAAACAAGAAAGTCATTTATGATATAACACCCCAAGAATTAGAGAAACATTTTGAACTGATTAAATCGACTCAGATGACTCCTATTAGCTTAAATCGGCTTTTTGCTCACTTGCGAACAGGAAGCCCATTACCAAAAAAACCTATCTTGTTGACTTTTGATGATGGTTATGGTGGGCAGTATGAATATGCTTATCCTCTATTAAAAAAATATGGTTATCCGGCTGTTTTTGCTATTCATACGAGCGGTGTAGGAGTTAATGCTGGTCGTACTCATGTTACTTGGGAACAATTAAGAACTATGGCTAATGACCCACTCATTACAATATCTTCCCACAGCATAACTCATCCTGCCCTCACAAAAGTATCAGATCAACAGCTTTATAAAGAAGTTGTGGAATCTAAGCAGATACTTGAAGCTCAATTAGATCGTTCTATTATTTATTTTACTTATCCTTACGGTAACTATGATTCCAGGGTAAAGAAAATAGTTGCAGAAGCCGGATATTTGGCAGCACTTACAATCGGCGATCCAACTGAGATGTTTGCAAACCAGTCAAAGGATTTATTTGCGATCAGTCGTTTTGAGAAATCTCGTCTAGAAAAAGTTATTCCCCAAGCTTGGGGCAGCCCAAATATGCCACAGTGTAATTCTTGAAGGGGCGTTATACCGGGTTGAGTCGATGGGGACTATTATGTCCCGCACCTCTCATTTAGATCCGGACGTGCCCATTTCTGTGCATCCGGCTCCCGATGTTCTAGGATTTCTCCTTGCTCATGTGATGATATTGGTGGCATGACTGATGGACTGCTATGCAGTTCTTGGGTTTCCAATTCGGTTGAGTCGATGGGTGGTATTATCCGCCGCACCTCTCAGTTAGATCCGAGCGTGCCCATTTCTGTGCACTCGGCTCCCGATGTTCTAGGGTTTCCCCTTGCTCATGTGGACGTAGTCGTGACAGCTTTCATGTACCGCTAGAAGGTTTTTAGTTTTCCAGTTATTGTGATTGCCGTCGATGTGGTGTAAGTGTACCCGTTCTTCACTGAGCATCTTTAATCCACAATGTCCACATGCATGGTTTTGCCGTTTCAGGGCAATAGAACGGTTTCGCCGTCGTAGAGTTTGCTATTGCGCTCACTCCAGTAGGGAGTATCTCCGTCAAAAGGTGATTTTTCTCCTTGGACGTTGACAAATTTATTTTCGGAGTAAGGTACTGCTGGGAACGCTTTGTCCAGTAATTTCTTACTAGAGTATCGGTCATTCTTTGCTTCTTTATTGAATACCTTGTTACTTGTCTAATAGCCAGTAACCGTGCAGCCTTAGATTTCAGAATCAGCTTTTGAAGTGACCGCGTTTTACGCATGTCGCCTGCTTTAACTGCTTTATACAACCGAACTTGTAGGCGAAACAAATTGCGTCTGAATTTCTTCCAGGGTAACTTGCTCCAAGATTCACTAGTATTGTTACTGTGCCTAATCATACTCTACTCTATCCTGATTGTTTTCTGAACACCTTGCAGCAATTACGCCGCATCCTACCCGAATTAAAGGAATTCAGCCTCTCGTCTAGCTTACCTGGGTTTCGACCGTTCCCAAGACCTTTAACTCGTTTTTATTCGTTCCCCGGATGGGATTTTTATGTGCCGTCAGGTGGAACCAGTTCAACCGCTAGAATCCCTTACTCTTGCCGTTTTCTCACCAATTCATCGGCGGGGTTTTATCTCTAGCGAGGTCAGGGGGTTTTGTGTTATGCCCTGCTTCGGAATAGGTTGCTTTTCTAGGTTCTGTTTTCACCTTGTGCACTCCCTATTAGCGCAAAGCTCTGCGGGGGAAGCTTCCCCCGCAAGACTTTGCACCAGTGTCAGCCCATAACAGCCGTCTGGTTACGCCCTGTTCCCAGCTTCACTCTGCGAAACTCCGAGTTCGCTCGGTGTGGGCAGGTAAGGAGTCACCTCTGAGTTTGAGGGGAAGGGCTTTCACCTTCATCCTGTCCGGAGTTCAATCCCTGTAGGGATTGGCTAATATATGTACGGACTGATTACCGTGATTCTACTAGCAACGAATCGCACTGGTGATTTCCGTCTACGTGGTGTAGATGGACTGTATCGCCAGGAATCATCTTCATCCCACAAATTCCGCATGAATGGTTTTGCCGTTTTAAGGCTTTAGAGGTGTGTCCGTCATAGAGTTTACTGTTTCG
This sequence comes from Brasilonema bromeliae SPC951, assembly GCF_012912135.1. Taxonomy (GTDB): domain Bacteria; phylum Cyanobacteriota; class Cyanobacteriia; order Cyanobacteriales; family Nostocaceae; genus Brasilonema; species Brasilonema bromeliae. The sequence continues at coordinate 5,193 of NZ_QMEB01000259.1, forward strand.
TTCACTCCAGTACGTTAAATCTCCGTCGAATGGTGACTTATCGCCTTTGACCATGACGAATCTGTTTTCGGAGTAGGGAACTGCTGGAAATGCCCTATCTAGTAATTCTTTACTGGAGTATCGGTTATTCTTTGCTTCCCTGTTGAATACCTTGAATGTTCTGCGTTGGATGTGATACAACGAGTTACGTGCCCCATCCATCTTGCAGTAGCGGTGGTAATTCCTCCATCCTCTAACCACTGGTGTTAGCTTTGTAGCTCTCACTTTGGAACCATAATTGGAGCAGTTGACGATAGCTTTTACTTTCTTACGGAATGCTTTGAAGTTATCCACAGAGGGGGTACTTCTAAATTTCCCGTTGCTCTGCACTTTGAAGTGCCAGCCGAGGAAGTCAAATCCATCTGTCGTGGCGGTTATCTTGGTCTTCTTTTCGTTGATATTCATTCCTCTTTCTGCAAGGAATTGGCTTATTTTTTCGAGTACCTCTATTGCGTTATCTTTGGGTCTGAGTATGATGACCATGTCATCTGCATATCTAATGCAGGCTTTGACCATCGTTCCATCTGTACTTTTGTATTGATGTATGTCTTCTATTCCATTGAGCGCAATGTTTGCTAGTAATGGACTAACTACTCCACCTTGTGGTGTTCCTTGCTCAGGAAACTCTGGATTAACTCCTGCCTTAAGGCATCGGAAGATACCTATCTTTGTGCCTTTGGGGCAAATGAGTTTGTCCATTATGGTTTTGTGGCTTATCCTGTCGAAGCATTTTTGAATGTCGAGTTCGATGACTCGCTTCTCTATTCCTTTACACCTGGAGTTTAGGTGGTTAAATACCAGTCTTTGTGCATCGTGTGCACTTCTTCCTAGTCTAAACCCGTAGCTCTTGGCGTGGAACGTTGCAACGCGCAAGCTGGTTCTAGGGCATACTTCACAAGGCATTGCCATGCTCTGTCAGCCATAGTGGGGACTTTGAGGGTTCGGAAGGTTCCGTCTTTCTTTGGTATTGGGATTTCCCTGAGTTTGCTATGTTGCCAATCGTGTACATGCTTCGCGAGCATCCCTCCGAGTGCAAATCGCTCCTCGTAGTTGAGAGACTTTTTGCCGTCAATCCCTGCGGTCTTTTTACCAGTGTTTAACTGAGATACTTGACGAATAGCCAAAAATCTTGCAGCTTTGGATTTCAGAATCAGCTTTTGAAGTGACCGCGCTTTCCGCTTGTCTCCTGCTTTAATTGCTTTGAACAACCTGACTTGTAGGCGGAATAAGCTCCGGCGGAATTTCTTCCAGGGGAGATTCTTCCAAGATTCACTAGTCTGGTGACTGTGCCTAATCATGCTCTACTCCTTGTGATTGTTTTTCTGAACACCTCAGCGAAATTACTCGCTGTCCTACCCGAATCAAGAGAATTCTGTATCTCGTCATACCTACCTTGGGTTCGACCTCCCAGGACTCTTGATTCGTTTTTATTCGTTCCTCGGATGGGATATATGTGCCGTCAGGTGTAACCACTTCAACCGCTAGAACCTCTTACTCTTACTGCTTGTACCTTGATTCATCAGCGAGGTTTTAACTCTAGCGAAGTCAGGGGGTTCTTTGTTATGCCCTGCTCATACCTAGGTTGCTTTTTTTAGGTTCTTTTCACCTTGTGCACTCCCTGTTAACGCCAGTGTCAGCCCATAACAGCCGTCTGGTTGCGTCCTGTTCCCAGCTTCACTCTGTAGAATTCCGAGTCTACTCGGTGTGGGCAGGTGAGGAGTCACCTCTGAGTTTGAGGGGGAGGAATTTCACCTCCATCCTGTCCGAAGTTCAACTTGTTGACGGTACAACGAAGTTGACATGCTTATTTACGGGCTGATTACCGAGATTTAGCATGTAACTAATCGCACCAAGGTTAGTACCCATCAAAGAAGCGATTCGCAATTTTGGGAGTATCGTCAGACACGTTAAGACGTTGGCAGATGGAAGGCAAAATGACTAGCCAGAGAACAGACGCAGGTCACACAGAACATAGGGACACGCACCCCAAGGCAAACGCACGCTACTTTGTATGCCAGATTCGTGCGCTTTGCCCATAGAGTGATAGCCGTGGCTGTACCCACTGGGTGTATTTTGAATTTGGAATTTGGAATTTCTTATAGTCCCATCCGCAATTCAGCTAAACGCTGACGTGCCTTGGCGTCGATAGAATTAGCTAAAAACCTTGTGTTAGAATGTTTTCGTACCTTAGATTTTTGCCGCACCCGACAAACAGTGGCTTGTACCTCATAGCACAGTTGCTGTGCTGACATCCATTCAGCCCCGTACCCCTGTACCATCAACTGCTGTGCGCGGTCTGATGTAGCAACAATCATCCGAGAAATAAGAGACTGGGCTAATGAGGAGCGTAAAGAGGCAGAAACTTTTTCAATGTAAGTGTCTGCTGTCTGCCCGAAGTCTGTATAATGAACCGATAGAAGCTCTGTAATAATTTCTCTGTTGCTACAGCTGTTTTGATATTGAGCGTCGAATACAATTTGAGTCTCATAACCTTGAAACGCACTGTAGCTAGTCAAAGCTTCGATTAATTCGCAACGCGCTGCTTCTAATCCAGCAGTGTCACGGGTTCTTTTCAAGCAAGACCAAGCGCCTATGATGTTGTAGCCGTCCACAAGCAAAACGGCTCGGGGTAAGGAAGAGAGCATGATTTTGGATCACAATTTTCTAGAGTTAACAAAATTCATTCATAAAATTCATAGTAATTGAAGCATGGGTTGTAACACTATGTTACAAAAAGAAAAATGTATATAAGGGTGTAGAGAAAAATCGATGGAAAATATGCCCTATGGGCATGCAAGGCAAACGAAATTTCCCCTACACCCTTGTATCCTTAAGTCTCAGGAGTTTTGTCGTGCAATTCCATCAGCCGTCGTTTGAGGCGCTGCGGTTCACCCTGATCCAATAAAGAACCCCTTTCTAGCAGCAAAGCGCCGTCACAGTAATTTAACTCGTCTAAGCGGTGGGTAACCCAGAGGGCTGTGATACCACGATTTTTGACTAGGCGGCGGACACTAGCTACGAGTTCCAATTGACTATCTGGATCAAGCAAAGCAGTTGGTTCATCTAACAATAGGACTTCACAGCGACGGGCTAAAGCGCCGGCGATCGCCACTCGTTGTTTCTGTCCACCACTCAAAGCATAAATAGGACGTTTTTGCAGTGAGAGTAAATTGACTGCTTCCAACGCCTCCTCAACGCGAGTTCTGACAGCAGCAGGTGGGAGTTTTTCTTCTACCAGCCCAAAAGCCACATCAGCACCAACTGTTGGCATGACGAGTTGATGATCAGGATTTTGGAAGACAAAGCCCACAGTAGGTGAAAGTTGAATGTCCCCAGATTTAGGGGTTAATAGCCCTGCGAGCAGTCTGAGTAAGGTGGATTTGCCACTCCCATTTGTACCCAAGAGCATCCAAAATTCACCCTTGGGTACTTCCAGAGAGCAAGACTTAATCACATTCTCTCCGGATGACCAGCTAAAACTTAAATCCTTAACTTCTATCCCCAGTTCCGCCATGAGTATACCACTCGCCGATTACTCAGCTGCTATGGCGAAGAAACCAGGCGGTCTGCCAGTTCCACCACCAGCAGCACCATCTTTCTGAATTAACTGAACTCCAGAAATCTCACTAGCACGGACGGCGACTTTCTTTTCTGTCTTCCCCTCGCTTGTGAGTTCCACAATATCAGGGCTGCCAGTTTGCATAGCCGCCACAATCAGCTGATACACTGCCTCAGCATCCTCAGATGTTTTACGTTCTATAGATATGGGGAAAGCTGTGTTCTTTACGGTTAAGTCGATACTAAACATTTCGCTTCAATGAAATTAAGGTGCAGGACTCATTTTAACGTTAGCTTGCGTGGAGCGAGTTTGAGGAGGTGACTCATGGGAAAAGTTAACTTTCGGTTAAAAAAATGAAAAAAACACTAGAAAAATCTGAGAACTTTATATAC
>NZ_QMEB01000260.1 GCF_012912135.1 Brasilonema bromeliae SPC951
TCTCAAGTCGGGAGACCCTTTCGGCAGTCGCTCATGGGGGAAACCCCCAAGACCGCGCTGCCTCACCACGACACTGGCTCCTCAATTTATTGATGGAGAAAATAAAAGCAATAATCCTTATTCCAAGCCCCTCAATTCATTGATGGGGTTTTCTTACCCCTACACCCCTACAGCCTTACACCCTTACACCCTTAGTTGTTGACTTTACTCTTGATTTGTGACCAATACCTCTGAACCTACATCTAAAGCAAACTCCAGTGGAATGGGTGAATCTGGTTCCTGCTTGCTGCGATTGATTTGAAAAGAGAGCGATCGCACTTGCCCCAAATCCAATTGAAAGCTATCTACAAGTCTCCCACGAATTTTTGGTTGAAACTCACTCAAAGGCAACTTCACTTTTGTCCAGTCTGTCCCAACAACAAACTCTTGCTCAAATGTGAGAGTTCCAGCGTCCTGCTGAGTTTGCTCGTCTTTGAGTGTTAGCGTGTAAACGACTCTGGCTTCTTTAGATTTAGCGTAGAATTCTATGTACTTGTATTGGCTCAAATCTTGGGATAAAGGTGTTTCTACAAACGCAAACCCGACAAGTCCCCCATTACCCTCAATCGCAGCCAGTGTACCCTGAAATTGTAATTCCTTTTGCGCTTGGATCAATGTTGCAACGCTAGCACCAACTTGCGGTCTTTCAGTTTTATCAGTCTTGATCGACCAATCTGCCTCAACAGTTGAGACCGTCAGTCTGGGGTCTTCAAAATGATTAACTTCTGCGTTTGCCAAAGAAGAATTCATTAGACAAAGAAGAATAGAGGCTACAACTAATTTTTTTCTCATGTTAAGAATTGTACACTGTCGCTACCACTTGTTCATAATATGGCAGCAAACCGTCTTGCCAAATCCTCAATGTCGTCCAAGCGAGCGATAAGCCGGAGGCTTGACGCAAAGCGTATCCCACGGCTACAAACGAAGTCCACGCAAGTTAACTTACCACAAAGCCTGCGGAGGCAAGCTACTCTCCGGACAGTACCTAGGCTTGTAAACTTGCTATGGGTTATTGATTTCATTCATGGGTATTGGGCTTAAGTTGACAATATCCCTGGCAAGCGTCAATAATACAGGACACTGCGCTGTTTATAAGGTTCTCCATCGTATGGAGACTGATTGCCGGTTCAGAAAACGGAAAATTCAAAAATATTTTTCCCTGAAAAGTTGTGACAGCAGCATAGAAAACACCCCCATATGCAGCAATCGATGGCACGAAGCTGATTTCTTCTAGTTCGAGTGAACCGTAAACTCTGGGGATGTTTACTCGACCCACGTTGCTGACACTCACCGTCGCCAATACTTCATGAGGTTGTCTGAGAAGTAACTCGACATTCTGACTGAACGTCAATACTCCGGTGAATATTTCCTCCCTCTCTAAACCAGCGTGAAGCTGTTGTTTTATATCCCGTGCCAATTCCCAAAATGATGTATTTAGTTGTAAAGTGTGAAATGACATCACAGACGAAACCAGCGCTATCATATTCCCATTGCTAATAACTGGTTTTAGACGTTGACGTAAATCAATAGGCGATCGGCAGCTCACACGCACATCATTAGTCTGACCTGTCCTGATTTTTCTTACCGCTGCAAACAGCATTGCCGCGCACAAAGCACCTTGCACTGTTGTCTTCTCCTGCCTACAAATATTTACGAGCTGCTGGGTTAACTCGGCATCTAGCTGTCTGTGAACCAGACCGCAACGGCGTAACTCCATCGGTACACATTTCTCAAAACCCAAGGTTTCAACACCTAAGGGTTCTGGTAGGTTACGCAGAGGCTCTTTCCTCAACTCCTTTTTCGATTCAGGCAGTAGCTCTTCGACGGGTGGAAGTGTGGGCAAGCTAATAACTTGAGTTATTGGGTCATTGGAAGCAAAACTCTGGCAATATGCCAATATTTCTGAGTACAGTTGGAGGCATGACAACCCATCTGATATACTGTGATGCACTGTTAGGATCAGATAATTTACACACGATTTATTCATTGGAAGAATGAGTACAGCTCTGAGTAAACCTTTGCTACTGTCGATTTTTTCATTCAGCTCTTCCAAAACGACATCAGTCCACTGTTCATCGTGTAACTTGTCTACAACACGCAAAGGAATCAAAGGCATCTCTCCAGTTTGAAAGTGGAGATTATCCAAGGAACCAACAATACGAGAATTCAGACGAGGGTGACGACGCTGAACAAGATCTAGAGCCAGTCTGACCATTTCTGCATTTAGAGGTCCTTTGATGCGACCAACCGTTACAACTAAGAAACCTGCGCCATCGCGATTCAAAGTTTCCATAGCTTTCTCCATCTTGCCAAGTTCTCTGTTGTCCATCATGAATACCTCGTTTTCACTACTGCATTTATTGTCTCATTTGTCAATGTGTAAATTTTGATAATTCCTAGGCATTTCTTTTTATAATTAGTTAATTTTGAGTAGGTATTGCTGAAAATATGCTAATTCTATTCACCAATTCTGAATTCTTCTTTTGACACATGTATTACTCAGATATAATTGTGTCCTGAAAATCCACACCACTAAGGTTGGCTCCCCTGAGTTTCGCTCCCTCAAGCTTAGCTCCTCTGAGATTAGCTCCTGCTAAGTTCGCTCCTTGGAGGTTAGTCCATCTCAAGTCAGCTTTACTCAAGTCAGCTTCACTCAAATTAGCTCGTAACAAGTATGCACCACTCAGGTGAGCTTGCCTGAGATTAGCTTTGTACAAGTCAGCTTTGTAAAGGTAAGCGCCAATCACTTCTGCTTCGTACAGGTTTGCCTTACTTAAGTCAGCCGCAATTAAGTTCGCTGCGATTAAGTTTGCAAAACAGAGGTTAGCACGAATTAGCTTTGCATGACCCAAATCGGCATCTCTCAAGTTAGCGCCTTTCAACTCAGTCCCAATCAAGTTAGCCTCACACAGGAAAGCGCCTTTGAGATTCGCCTCAGTCAAATCAGCTCCAATCAGATTGGCATGAGTTAAATCAGCTTGTGTCAGTGTAGCAGCGCTTAAGTTAGCAACACTGAAGTTAGCAGCGCTTAAATTAGCTTTTATGAGGTTGGCTGTGTAGAGGTTAGCGCCATTGAGTTCAGCATCTCTAAGATCTGGTTCAATTTGGGGATTTTTCCTTCTCCACTCATTCCATGCCAGCGCACCTATTTGTAGTAAAGCTAGATGCTGAAGATTTGCCATGTTCTACTCCTGACGCCCACTCTGAGGATTTACCCGACCAGCTACATTTTCAATCGCCGTTAACGCTCCTTGAGCACCTGCAAGAATATCTCGTTCTTGTCCACCTAAGTAAAGCCGTCCAAAGCTTCCTACAGGTTGAACAGCAAGGATGTTAATCGCCGCTGCTTTCTCCGCTTCATTCGCAGCCAGTGCAGCATAAGCAGCAGGCTCAACTTCTAATACATACAGCGTTTCCCCAGCCAGCAGCATTTGTCCCCGGTTCGTGCGATTGAGAAGTTGTGCTTGGTAAGCATCAATGTTGCGGATAATCTGGTTAGAAACAACACGCGGTTTGAGACATTCGTCTTTTTTGACTCCTAGTGTCGCCAAAATGGCTTGACCAGCAGCTCGCGTTTCCCCTTGGGAGCTAGAATGAATTTCCAATAGACCATATAATCGTTCGACCACGAGTGCTCCAGGACGGACAGAGGCTGCTTTCAGTGCTACATCCGTAATCCGATTAATTTCGATACCAGGAGAGATTTCAATCCACAGCGATGAATCTCCTGGTAATGGTAAGAAACCTTGGGCTACCGTTCCCATATATGCTGCATGTTGAGGTTGCAGGCTGTCGAGAAATACGAAACTGCGTAGTTCTATTCCCAAGGTTTTGCTCTCCAGTCATAAGGGGAAAAGTTATCTGTTGCAAGATGTTAAGTGTAACCAACCCTAAACTACCATAAGGCTGGGTACTGGAATTGCTGGATTATGAAGTTTGTTTTTCAGTAATTCGCGCTTGTTGTTGAGCCGCGCTCTTTTTCAAACCCAAAGAACGTAGAATTTGGACAGCAGCCATTTCACCTGTTCTACAACCACCTTCCATATAACCTTGAAATCTTTGGGAGCAATGTTCACCAGCAAAAAACAGATTCCCTACATTTTCTTGTTCAGCTCCTGCAATTGTTGTCCACTGTCCAACAAGATAGCAAGCATAGGAACCTCTTGTATAAGGTTCTCTGGGCCAATACGCACGAATAGCTTCACCTTTGCGGACACTAGCAATTCCTGGAAATATCTTTTCTAGTTGTGTGAGCAGTTTTTGAGCTTGAGATTCAGCCGAACCTTGCCCAAGAAGTAAACTGCTTTGAGCGCTGGTAAAATTGGTGAGTAGACCATTTGAACCTGGTTGATAACGAGAAGCTTCCCAGATGGTTTGAAAGTCTAAGTCGCAAGAGACAAAGGCTGTTGAGTTATAGCGTGTGCGCCATATGCGTTCTTGATAAGCGGTAATTAACTTGGCATTGTTACCGTAACCTAATTGGGCAATCGCCTTCTTTTTCACCGCTGGCAAATCTACATTTAACGAGACTTGTCGCAGAGTACTAAAAGGTAACGCCAGCAAAACTCGCTCATATGTTCGTTCAAAAGAGCGGTTACCAGAACGTAAACTGACTCGGTAGCTACCATCATTTCGAGTTGTAATAGCTTCTAATTGAGTCCCCGTTTCAATAGAATTTGTTAACAATCGCGCTAATAAACGAGGAACTTGGTCATTTCCACCAACAATCTGATAACGTTCATCACTTTCGGCACTAATCTGAAAGCTGTTCGTATCTGTGCCAATAAAAAGCAGCATATTCAAACTAGACTGTTCCCGAGCTTCTCGACCGTATAAACCAGTATAAGCAACTTGTATTCTCTGACTCAGAAGCGGGTGAACTTGTGCTTCCTCTAAGTACTGAGTGATGGAGGTATTATCTAACTTAATAGCAACCTGATTGTGTGTACGATAAGTAACAGGTGTCTTGCCGATAGCGGCTAAATCTCGCTTGATTTTCTGCACCAATGGAGTGAACCACTGTAAGATTTCTTTTTCTGATATCTTACGCCCCTGAAAATACAATGTTCCTTGTATCAAATCCTTATCAGCAGCATACAAATCTGCAATTTGCAAACCTAATTCCTGCGCTAAAGAGCGTAAGCTAGTATGTTTTGTGTCAATAAATTCTCCACCCAAGTCTACAGGTATTGAAGTCCCTAAAGCATTTTGTAGCGTATATATTCGACCACCGATACGATTTCTTGCCTCAACAATATCCACAGGAACTCCAGCTTGATAAAGACGATAAGCAGCGACGAGTCCAGCAATTCCCGCACCTACCACCAAGACTTTAGGAATTGTACCAAATGCAACTGAGTCACTTCCATCATGCCACGTCACTGCACTGATGGCACTTGCTAATCCCAAACCTCCATATATTAAGCGACGACGAGTGGTTTTTTGCTGGAGAATATCAACTATTTCGTCCGCAGGAATTCCTGTTTCTAAAGATACCTGAGTGATTTTGTAAGCTCGCTGTAAGAATGCCATCAACGCCGATCTCGCCATTGCATTTGCCTTTATTGTTTATTGTTATTTCAAGACAAAACACACCAGCTAGCTGATTAGCTACTCTCATGAGTTTGACATCCTCCCACGGCTGCCCAAATATCGCACTGCGTGCTCATTTGGACAAAAAGCCGTGGGATTCCAAGACTTGCGCCTTAGATTTTCTGGTTCCACGAGTCGGCTTACCTGAAGGAGTTTCCTCACCCAGGCAGAGGTCGTTCTCATCCCCAGACGTTTTCGTTCCCGTGTGCCCCACGGTACGGAGTGCTATCTCAAGAATGTTCAGTGCTGCATTATGGTGAGACAGCGCTGCAGGAGGGTCTCCCTCCGTAGGCGACTGCGAACCCGAAGGGTCACGATCAAGAACAGTTCCGCAATGTGGGCAGCGATGAGTTCTGGTTGACAGCGACTTCTGGACTTTGTTACCACAATGCGAGCAGTTCTGAGAAGTATTGTGTGGAGGTACGGCGACTGTTGCCACTCCGAATACTTTCCCAAAATATTCAACGCATTGACGAAACAATGACCATGCTGCATCACTGATTGACTTTGCAAGTTTGGTGTTCTTGACCATGTTCCGCACCTTCAAATCTTCATACGCCACGACATCGTTAGATATCACTACGCATCTTGCTAACTTCACAGCAAAATCTTTACGTTGACGACTTACTTTGAGGTGCTTAAGCGCTAGTTTTTTCCTAGCTTTGGTTCTGTTGCTCGACCCTTTCTTCTTTCTAGAAACTCGTTTTTGTAGACGTTTGAGCGCTTTCTCCCCTTTGCGTAGATAGCGGGGATTCTCGACCGTGTTTCCCTTGCTGTCAGTGTAGAAGTGATTCAACCCAACATCTAGCCCGACAGTTGTTTGTGTTGGCTCTCGTTTTTCTAAACGTTCCTGATCAACACAAAACTGGCAATAATAACCATCTGCACGCCGTACAACGCGAACACGTTTTATCTGGTTCAACTGGTAGAAATGGAGGTCACGAGTACCCCACATCTTAAAAGTCCCAGCATCAAACTTGTCAGTGAAAGTGATAGAACGACGGTCTTTTGACAGCTTGTATCCAGTTGTCTTGTACTCCACACTTCCATGAGTTTGTTCTCTGCGAAACTTGGGATATCCTTTTTTACCAGGAACTTTCTTTTTGCAATTGGAATAAAAACGGTTGATAGACTGCCACGCTCTTTCACCACTAGCTTGACGCGCCATTGAGTTAAGCTTACCCGCCCACTCATACAGGGAAGCAAGTATAGCGGTGTATGCACTAATCTCGTTTTTTCCTACATCCCGGTTATCCATCCAGTATCGAACGCATGAGTTACGGATGAATCTGGCTGTACGAATCATTTCGTCCAGAATTGTGTATTGTTCGCTACTTCCTTCTAACTTTGCTTCTAATACCAGCATGAATAACCTCACCTCCTCATGATTAACCTTACTTTGTTTATTGTGATGTAAACTTCACATATAAAGTTCCTAATTTTGGAAAATAGCACAGATATTTAGACTGCAACGCGCATTTGCATCGTATTCATGAGCCAGTCGCTTGCGGGGGTTCCCCCCGTTGTGCGACCTGGCGTCCCCACCCCTGAAAGGGGATGGGCTTTCTACTCTCGATACTTTGTAACATTGTTCCTAAAAAAGAAAACTGACACATACGCCTTGTATGTGCCAGTAGATTACGTGCTAATTTTTGCAGTGACAATCGAAATCACCAAGCAGGGGAGTGTCAATATTAGCCACCGATAGTCGTGCGATTAATCAAAGTGTCTGCGCTACCTTGGGCTTGTTTGTTTAAAGGCGTCCCATGCAGTCTTGGATCGCTTTGAGGAGGTAGTGGTTCTGGTCCTAGTGGTTGGGGATTTTCTACATACTGGAATTCTCCCTTACCGTCTGGAGAAGGACCTTTTGCCCAGCGACCTTCAGAACTTTCGGTACCTTCAGAGTTGTTCCAGAACTGATAAGCAAACTCGCGCTTCTCCAATTCCAACGGGAAGGAACTGGGAACTGGAGTACTTTCCAATCCGGATTCTTTTAAGTCCTCAATTGCAGCTTCCCACTGGTTTTGATGCATGGTGTCGCGAGCTATCATGAAACTCAGGGTATCTTTCACTCCTGGGTCATTGCTCATCTCATACATTCGCACTGCTTGCAAGCGTCCTTGAGATTCGGCATGAAGATTGGAGCGAAAATCTGCTAGTAGGTTACCACTAGCGACGATAAAGCGACCGTTCCAGGGGAAACCAACGCTGTCGGCTGGGAGAGCACCCAAACCAGAGACAATTGCATGTTGGGGATTCATTGCTGCCCCCATGATATCTGTAATGACATTCTGTGTATTGGAACCACCCATAACCGCACCCACCACTGGGTCTTTTGCACCATCTTCTTGCAATTTGATGGGTGCTTTATCCAGCAGGTGAGCAATCATTGTGGCAAGCATTTCGACGTGACCGATTTCTTCGGTACCAATATCTAAGAGCATATCGCGGTATTTAGCAGGTCCGCGACAATTCCAGCCTTGGAACAGGTACTGCATCATCACGGTCATCTCACCAAAGACACCACCGATGAGTTCTTGAATCTTCTTAGCGTAAATAGCGTCTGGTTTTTCTGGTGGTCTGAAGTACTGTAGCTTCTTGGTGTGGTAGAACATTATTATTACCTAATTAGTTGAACATGGGTCTGGCACAAAATGAGGCTAATCTGATTTTTGTGCCGCCTATGCTTTCTAGGAAACTTATTTCATGCTTGCGATACATCACTCTAGAGTTAAATAAAAAGTACTGAAAAAATAAGTAAATCGACTGAGGGCAGTTCGTTTCCAAGTGAATCTAGAGATGCACATCCAGAAACTTCATTTATCATAAAATGAAGAAAAAACCAGAAGTTTAGCTTCTGGTTTACTATAACTAAGAGAGAATTTTGTCAAAATTTACTAAGTATAAATTAATTTTCGTCTCGACCGTGAACTTGGGCGGGTGGACTGGTTGCCTCAACAGCGGTAAATGGTTCTAGAATTTTGTAAGTGTGGGATGCTCCTTTTGGTACGACCCAGGAATTTCCAGGCTCTAGTAAAACGACTTGACCTTCAAGGTGCAATTCTGCACGACCAGTGATGACATAACCAACGGTTTCATATTCGCGTGTTGCTGGTTCTTTGGATTCACCGGGTTGTTCGTTTTCCCAAAGACGCATTGAAACAGATTTACCAGAGGCGAGATACTTTTGACCCAGTTGACCTTTGGGAGAGTAGGCTGAGTCTACTTTTTTAACGCTTGTGTCAGACATATTTATTTCCTCAGTTAGGTTTATGAAAAATGAACCGCAGAGGCGCAGAGAGCGCAGAGAAAGAAAAGGAAGAGGAGAGTTGGTGAGTGCTAAACTTTGATGGTTTTGCCTGTGCGGGCTGCTTCGTAAATGAGCTGCTTGACACTCCCCTGCCTAAGGGCGAGGGGATTCAACATTCATCG
>NZ_QMEB01000261.1 GCF_012912135.1 Brasilonema bromeliae SPC951
GTGTAGGGGTGTAGGGGTGTAGGGGTGTAGGGAGCAGGAGAATATGAGAATTTTTATGATTAGTTATGGTGTACGCACCTGATCAGGGCTACTTCCCAAATAAACTACATGGGAACAGACTGTCCTGCTGTAAAGACTTGTTTTGCCGTGAGTTGCAAGTTGGGAAAGGTTAAGGAAACAAGTTGGTCGTTATTTTTAAATAACTGTTTTTGATACTCATCCTCTAATAATGTACAAATTGTCACCGTTGGCTGCTTAGGTTTACCAATATATTCTTTGCCACCAATGCCCAGATAATCAACAATCCAATACTCAGGTACCCCTAGTGTGGCGTAATCTTCAACCTTGCGGGCATAGTCGTTTTGCCAGTTTGTACTGACCACTTCAGCAATGAGTTTAATTGAGTTTCCTAATGTAATAACAGGTTCTTTTTGCCACAACGGCTCATTTATCAGTCGAGTTTGGTCTAACACAATGAGATCAGGACGAAATGCGGTATCTGTCCCTAATAATTTAATTAGGCATCGATGGGGAATAAAATAGGTTGCATCCTGGCGGTCAATTTCTACATTCAGTTTTCGCCCAATGAAGGCGGATACCTGTTCGTGTGGTCCAGTTGGTTCCATCTCAATTAATTCACCATCGATTAACTCATGGCGATCGCTATCGCCGTAGTAGGTAATAAACTCATCAACAGTTAAAAGTTTTGGCGATGATTTTACCATTGTGATTATTCCCGATAATTCTTGCCTACCCAAAGTTTTTTCAAACTAATTCTAAGTCAGCAGCAATGCCAAAGTGGTCGGAAGGGTACAAAGTGCGGCTTTCTCGTGCAGGCTGGTTAAGAATGATTTTGCACGAACGTACCCGCAAATGTTGATTGATGAAGATGTAATCTAAGGTACCGCGCCAGGGTCGTAAAGTGCGATTAGATATTAAGTCCCGTACAAGTAGGCGCAGTGATTTTTTCCAGCTACGGCGAGCAAGAGGTGTAGGGCAGGTGTATTCTGGTTCTTGTCCATGGTACTTAGCATAGGCTGATGTAAAATGTTGTTTCATCAGCATGATAGCTGGAGTTTGGGGTGTGCCATTAAAATCACCCACTGCGACGATTGGTATGGACGAGGGAAGCTGACTTAACCAGTCAATGAGTAACTGCACTTGTTTAGTACGTTCTGGATGATGACCCGGATACCAATAATAATGTCCGTTGCAAAACACCAATGGCTGACCATCTAAATTAACTTGCACGTATTGAGCAACTCGTCCCTGAGATTGTAAATCGAGAACTGCTTCTTCCACAAATGGGTGGCGACTGAGAATTGCATTTCCCACCCCCATGTCGCTGATACTTGTTGGACGATTGTCTGGAACTAGATGCACGTATGGCATATCAAGCTTATCAGCAAGCCAAGCAGCTGTGTTCTCTGGCAGCTTAACTTCTTGTAAAGCAATCAAGTCAGCTTGTTCTGCCTGAAGTCCATCAACTAAGAGGGTTCGCCGTTGTTCCCAGTCTGCCATGTCGTACAAGATATTGATTGTAACAAGCTTAACCATTTGCTAGTGCCATGAAGCGTGTTTTACATCGCGTAATATCAATTAATAACTAATGACTCATGACGTATGGCTGAATATCTCATTTTCTTAACGATTTCTACTTCAATTTTTGCATTGTTTGGTTTGGGGCTGAACTTACAGTGGGGTTTTACGGGTTTGATTAACTTTGGTCATGTTGCCTTTATGACGTTGGGCGCGTACACCACTGTGTTGTTAACCTTAAAAGGAGTTCCTTTGGTGCTGTCAGCAATTATTGGGGCAGTTATCGCAGCATTATTAGGATTGATAATTGGTTTCTCGACTTTGCGCTTGCGAGAAGATTACCTAGGAATTGTGACTATTGGCGTTGGCGAACTGATTCGTCTTGTGGTGAATAACCAGGATTTACCTGTTGGTAATGAGTGGAGATCTGGAGCGTTTGGTGTGCAAAGCTATCCTATACCGCTGGCAACTCTTGTGCCTAATCTCTTCATCAAACTTTTGTTGATTGGGCTGTTAACGCTACTTGTGCTGATTACTTTATGGCAGTTATGGCGGTGGATTGGTGTTTCTAGAGTGTCAAGTTCTGCGAACTCACAAAAAAAAGTTGGTAGTAAGCAAGAATTTATATCACACCTGGTTATAGGGGTTTTTTTAGCGCTGTTAACAGTGGCAATTTATATATCTGGTGTTATTGGCTTATATGACTACAAAGCCACAACGGGTTTGATGTTGGTATCACTTATAGTATTGGCTTTTGTCTTCTGGCGGTTGGAAATTTTAGTGCGATCGCCCTGGGGTCGAGTTCTCAAAGCCATCCGCGAAGATGAAGAGATTCCCAAAGCTTTAGGAAAAAACGTCTTTTGGTATAAACTACAATCACTGATGCTTGGAGGTGCGATCGCAGGAATTGCAGGTGCTTTCATAGCATGGCAACTTTCCGCAATTTACCCAAATAATTTTGAACCCATAGAAACTTTCACTGCTTGGATTATCGTCATTTTAGGTGGTTCTGGTAGTAATCTCGGCACAATTTTGGGTGCAGTGCTTTACTTTATGTACTACGAAGGTACGCGCAACTTAGATAAAATTATCTCTCTCGATTCAGACCGTTTAAGTGCATTACGGATTATGATCATCGGTCTTATCTTGATGGTACTGATGATTTGGCGTCCTCAAGGTATCTTAGGGAAAAAGGAGGAACTCACCCTTGGCAAATAACGAGTCATCCCAATTTCCTCTGCTGGCTGCAACTGGAGTTTGTAAAAACTTTGGTGGTATTAAGGCTGTAGATAACGCCGAAATTCAAGTATCAAGTGGTAGTATCACTGGATTGATTGGTCCTAACGGCGCAGGTAAAACGACATTATTTAACTTACTCTCAAATTTCATCCGTCCAGACAAAGGACGAGTCACCTTTGATGGCGAACCCATACAGAATTTGCAGCCATACCAAATTGCTCAAAAGGGAATGGTTCGTACCTTTCAGGTAGCCCGAACTCTGTCGCGGTTGTCGGTGCTAGAAAATATGATGCTAGCAGCACAAAAACAAACAGGTGAGAAATTTTGGCAAGTCCAATTCCAACAACCCAAAATTGCTAAAGAACAAAAAGAATTCCAAGAACGAGCGCTTTTCCTCTTAGAGTCTGTAGGATTAGCGCACAAAGCATATGATTACGCTGGAGGGTTATCAGGGGGACAGCGCAAGTTGCTGGAAATGGGAAGAGCACTGATGACTGAACCTAAGTTAATCTTATTGGATGAACCAGCTGCTGGGGTAAATCCGAGACTGATTGATGAGATATGCGATCGCATTACCGGCTGGAACAACAGTGGTATGACTTTTTTGATCATCGAGCACAATATGGACGTTATCATGTCGTTGTGCGATCGCGTTTGGGTGCTAGCTGAAGGACGAAATCTCGCTGACGGAACAGCACAAGAAATTCAGAGTCATCCAAAAGTTTTGGAGGCTTATCTGGGAAAATCAGCATAGCAGCAATGTAGAGACGTTGCATGCAACGTCTCTACAGAGTTTTGATGATACACAAACCAATCAAAACTCATGCGATAGACCACTACCTTGTCCTTAACTTAAGTGAACAGCTACCTACGCAGTACCAGCCGCAGTGAACAGTGATAACTGATAACTGATAACTGATAACTGATAACTGATTGCTGATTCAAGCATCAGCGCGCTTACGATACTTTTGAGTGAATCCCAAAGCAGATTGAGCAGAGGGGAATGTAGAAGTCGCTGTTTGTGCAGTTAATTGACTCACTGTTATTGGTTGAGTCTCATACTCTGTGCTAGTAATGACCAACGGTTTGGTAACGGCTTGAGAAAACGTGGGTTCGTTTGCCTTTTTTGTGGAAATAGGTGGCGCAGCCTGTTTAACAGAACTTGCATTTGCAGTAGATATTGCTGCTTGAACTTTACTCTCATCTTCGTCTAAGAACCATCTCAGTTGAGAAAGCATCGGACTGGATGGTGAAACTTTAAGCGTGTGAATTTGAGAGTCTTTTTCGGATATCTGGTTTTGGAGATTGGATAACTGCTTTTCTAACTCAGAAGATTGACGTAAGGATTGTTGCCATGTCCACAATAGCGCACCTGCAAGTCCTAGTCCAAAACTGAATGCAGCTCCTACTCCAGGAGAAACAAAATCCTTTAGTTCCCCATAGAAAAGTTCTTGCTCGTCTAGTTGGACTTTCACAGGCTTAGACCCTTGCAGGGCTAAAACTAACATGAACGAGGCAAAAAGCGTACCTGAAATCACTACGGTCGGGAGTAAGATTTTTTTGAGCATAACGAAAGCCTACTGGTATTAACTGTCAAGACAACTTAATCAAAGACCCGTACCCGTGCTCAAAGGCTGTACCTGCTACCTCAAAAGTTTCAAATTCCTAATTCAAACAGTGAACAGTGAACAGTAAACAGGGACTGATAACTGGTAACTGATAACTGATAACTGATAACTGATAAAGGCAACAGAAGGATACGGATTTTACTTACTTTCTCATCCAAAGTTAGTAAATTTATTGACCATTTGTTTGTAAATTTTTGATGAAGTAGACCATTATTTTATGAAGTTTTTGTATGTTTTATCTTTTGACTGCTTAAAAATACTGCAATTGGTATAAAAAGTTTGAAATTTCTGTCAACAAACTAGGGGTGTAGGGGAAAGAAAAATGAAAGCAAGGAGTTTTTTGATGGGGGGGAAACCAATTCACGTGAAAAGCCTATTCTTCCCCTACACCCCTACACCCTTACACCCTTACACGCTTACACCCTTACACCCACTCGTTATTTTTGTACAAAACGCCAATACACTCCATTTTCCTTTCGCATCAACTGGTAGCTGATTAACTCTCGCCGCAAGGTGGTGTAGTCAGGATGGTAGCACTTGAGAATTTCATTGACTGTGTGTTCTGGGTAGGTTATTCCCTCCTCAAATTTACTTGCCAACCATTTGAGAATGACTAAGCGCTTTTTGCGACTGGTGGGAATTTCTTTCAGGTGGTTACCTTCAATATAGGTTTTGACTACTTTGCTCTCCCACGCTTCAGTATCTACATCCTCACCTAAAGAAGCTATTTTCTCAAGGGTGAACATTTCCTTACCCATAGTTTGTAAAGCTTCGTTATCCAACTGATACAAACGAGCATTACCCTCTGGGCGCATAGTCACCAAATTGAGTTCCTTGAGTCTTGCTAAATGATGCGATATGGTTGGCTCTTTAAGTCGTAGTAACGCCGCCAACTCCTCCACACTACACTCCTGATTTGCCAAGATACCCAAAATTTTGAGTCGGCTTTCATCTGCTAACGCCTTAAAAAAACGCAACAGAATTTTAAACTCCTCATTGTTCATCTTTTGTTATGATGTTCTTAGATATCGATCTAATTAGGTTTGCATCAAATTGTTGTGCTGTTCTTGTTCGACACAGCACAGACATGGTGTTTTGGTTTTTTGAAGTTATGTTAATTCTGTTACGAATTGCTAAGACAATTGAGATTTCTTAAGTAGTTCTTTACATTTCACAATGTTTCGCCGCTTTCAAAATAGCAAAGGAGTATTGAATATGCTTAAGCATGGTATGTCAGTTGCACAAGCAGCGAAATACTTACAAGTAGAACAGTCCACTCTCTATATCGCTTTGCAGAAAGGACAAATTCCTGACTTGAGAAGAAATGGACGAACTGTAGTGAGTGAAGGAGCTTTACTTGATTATCGAGCGAGAACACAAACCTTACTATAAGAATTTCTAAATGTACAATTAAATATTTCAAATTCTCTAATTGCTTAATGCATGGTAATGAAGAGCGTAATTATAAGTAATTGCAAATTCATGTATTAACAATTTAAAATATTCTTCTGGAAGTCATATAAAGTTAATTCCCAAAAAGGAAGAAATGAAAATGCGCCTCTTCCTTTGGAAATGATTGGCATTATCTGATATGTTGCACCTGGTCAAACAAATGTCAAAGTTATTACATATTGTTTGACTCCGTTGTCGTCCACCTGGGACTGTAAGTCCCAGTCTCATAGCCAAAGTCCATTAAAATGGACTCACAGTGGAACTGGTTTTTGAGTAGATTTAAACACTTTTTCATACGAGCAAAGCGTGGTTAACTCGTAATGATGCAAAATATCAGTTATTGTGGTCAATTGTCGTCCACCAAGCTTTCAAACTCGTCTTTGATCATTACATAACACTCACAGGTGACGTCCTCCAGACCTTCTCGGTCGAGAATCGTCATTTTTCCACGCTTATAGGTGATTAGCCCTGCCTTCTGAATCATAGCGGCAACCACACTCACACTGGCGCGACGTACGCCCAGCATTTGCCCTAAGAACTCCTGAGTGAGGGGAAACTCGTTTTTTCCGACTCGGTCTTGAGTCATGAGTACCCACCGGCAAAATCGCTCTTCTATGGAGTGCAGGCGGTTGCAAGCAACCAGTTGGGCGATTGAATTAAACAGGGCTTGCGTGTAGCGTTGCAGCAGCTTGTAAAGTGGACTTCCTGGAGTCACTTCGCGTTGGAATACATCTACCTTAATTCTTAAGCCTTCGCCTGGAACCTGCACCAAAGCCTGACCAGGAATTGTATTGGCTCCCAGTAATATGGGTAGACCAACCATTCCTTCATTGCCTATCGTAGCCACTTCCACCGCATCACCATTTTGCATAATGGTGATTAGAGAGATGACACCATAGTTGGGGAAATAGACGTACTGGATCGGTTCGTTGGGTATGTAGAGGAGTTGCTTGTATTCTAGGGGGATTAGTTCTAGGTGAGGTTGGAGGCGTTCTTGTTCTTCCTTGGGGAGGGAAGCCAACAGCCGATTTTTAATGGGTTTACAATGGTTTTGGGATGCGGACATAGAGAACCTTTTTGAGCCAGTGGTATCTCAATCAGATAACTCACAGCATCAGTTGAGGTCGTCTGGCGAAAGATCAACTCTTTTGTAAAGAAGTTATGTACGCAAGCGCACATAATTTCCAGAAAATACAGTACAATATTATTTGTACCCTAGGGTACATAAGCGTTAAACTCGTAATTCCATATTCGGGCACGCAACAAGAAATACTTTGCAAAATCATCAAGCAGAAGAGAAAAACGTGATTTCGCACTTGGGACACACAGTTGTCTCTCACTTTCCGAATGTTGCTTATAATGTAGTGGCGATCGCAGCTTCTAGAGGTGGGCTAAAAGCCATTAGCCAAATTCTTTCGACATTGCCAGCTGAGTTTCCAGCACCTATTACATTGGTACAGCATTTGTCTCCCCAGCACCGCAGCCATATGGCAGAAATCCTCAGCCGCCGCACGGCTTTGCAGGTGAAGGAGGCAGAGGAAGGCGAATTGTTACGTCCAGGGACAGTCTACATTGCTGTCCCTAACAAGCACTTGGTGGTTAACCCGGATGCTACCCTTTCTCTCTCAGATGCACCAAAGATAAACTTTGTCCGCCCCGCAGGTGATAAACTGTTCACGTCAGTGGCGAGTAGTTTTAAAAGTCGAGCGATAGGAGTTGTCCTGACTGGCAAAGACGGCGATGGGGTTTTGGGTGTGCTAGCGATAAAAAAGTATGGCGGTACGGTGATTGTTCAGGATGAGGCGAGTAGCGAATGTTTCAGTATGCCGAAATCTGCGATAGACACTGGGAAAGTTGATTTTGTTCTTCCTTTGGATGCGATCGCTCACCGCTTACTCACCCTAGTTACGACACAAGAAGTACACTCACAAGAACTATCTCAAAAATCGAGCAATTCATCTGCCGGACTAACGTCCGGCAGATGAATTGCTTTCGGCTTTTGTTTGTGCCTAAAATTAGGCTCACGGAGCAGAAATGAAGCTCTAGAGCCAATAAATTTAGTTCCCACTTCCATAAACTGAGCTTCAACCTCTCTAGATTTCGCCCGAATTTCAGTAGCTTGTTCTCTAAGTATTTTAGATTTCGCCTGAATTTCACGACCTTGCTTTATCAGCGCCGTAATCTTAATTTGATACGCCTGATTATTGATAAGTATAGAATTGTCTGGAGCACTTATCAAAGGTTGAATAGAATTTGATTTTTCTTTGTGCCCTAACTCTGAAGGTTTGACGGTCGAATTATAAATAGTGCTAAAGCGTGTTGGTAAAGTTTCACCTATTGGATTTTTACTTACCAAAATTTCTTTAACTGATTCTTTCGCCGAATCAAGTGCTAGCGACGGTGAATTAAGTGCAGCACACAAATCCTCATTTGTATGAAGTAACTCTTGCTGTATCTCTTGCAGTTCTAACTCCTTGTGGTACAGCAGTTGCTTGAGAGTTTGTACTTGCTCGCACAAAAGCTCTACTGTATCTTCAACTTCTGATCTTTGACCAGAGTTAAGGTCAAGGGATGTTATTATCAGACTATCTTTGTGTTTAGTATTTTCTAGTTGAACACCTGTCTGATCAAATTGACTGATTTTCATGACAATTTTTTCTATAATTTCTATTGTATCGGATAATACCGTAAAATTCCAAATGTTGTGATGTTGGCTATTATCCAGCTCTGACTGTAAGTCTTCTAAGAATGTTGACTTGGAATCGCCGTTGAAAAAGTCCATGCACTACGCTCGCAAGCTTATCTACTTATTTTAGCCGCTAACAAGTAACAAGAGCAGCTTTCTCGTTCCTTGCCGTACTGCTCTCTCGTTCCCATGCTCAGCGTGGGAATGCACTATCGGAGGCTCTGCCTCCCAATGATTATATTGAGGCAGAGCCTCAAGTCAGGCGTTCCCATGCAGAGCATAGGAACCAGAGGAAAGATTTTAGCGCCGATTCAAGCGAGGGTGAGGTTTTCTCTCGTTAGGAGGAGGTTGGTTACTGTAAATTACCAAGACGCCCTCGGAACCTCACCCTGCCCTATCGGGCATCCCTCACGCCAGGTGCTTCAAGTCGGGCATTGCCCGCCCAACGCACTGGCTCTCCTTGGTAAGGAGAGGGAAAGATTTTAGCGCCGATTCAAGCGAGGGTG
>NZ_QMEB01000262.1 GCF_012912135.1 Brasilonema bromeliae SPC951
CACCCCTACACCCCTACACCCCTGTGTTTCTTTAATAATGACCAATGAGTTTATTCGCATTTATACTCAGATTGACCAGGCTCAAGAATGGATGAGCAAATATCGCGGTTGTTTACCCGTATTTGCTTGTGTTTTAGGATTTACTGAAACTGGTTTGATTCCTGGAATTTCCGCAGCTGGTCGTACTTGTGAGGATAGAAAATACACTGCTTGTGCAGATGCTGAGTTTTTATATTATGGTGCAGAACATAAACCCAAGTATTCTCTACCGCCGTTAGCGGCTGGGGCGTCCCCCGTTATTATTTCTCGCGCTGTGGTTGAGGCGCTAAATATTCCAGTTTATTTATTCAATGCTGGTTTACCTCAGTCCCCTGCTGTTCCAGCGATTGATTTAGGTGGTTATTCAGCTGGGTGTTTAAGTCAAGGCGCTGCTATGGAACTGGCAACGGTAGACCACTTGTTCAACCAGGGGCTGGTTTGGGGAGAACGATTGGGTAGAGAACTCCAAAATCGGTATTTAATTTTGAGCGAGTGTGTTGTAGGAGGAACGACAACCGCCCTAGCAATTTTAACTGGCTTAGGCATACCAGCAGTCGGAAAGGTTAACAGCTCTCACCCAGTTTGCAATCACGGGCAAAAGTGGGCAGTGGTGCAGGCTGGGCTGGAGAAGATGAGGAATAGAGAAGTTGGGGAAGAGGAAAAAATAGGAGTGAAGGAGGGAATGAGGGAAGGAGAGAGGAAAGGAAACGCTCACTCCCTCATCCCCTCATCTTCCGTAATTGATCCCCTTAAGTTAGTTGCAGCTGTGGGCGATCCCATGCAAGTTGTAGTCGCTGGGATGGCGATCGCTCTTAGCCGCAGTTGTGGCGTTTTGCTTGCTGGTGGAACACAAATGCTAGCAGTATATGCTCTAATCAGTGCCATTGCTCAAGTTTACGCCTTATCCTGGCGACCGGAAGAAGTCGTTATAGGAACAACCCGTTGGGTAGCAGAAGACCTCACGGGGGGCACAATTGAACTAGCGCAGCTAGTTGGTCAGAGCAACATAACTCCTGACGGAGTGACTCCACCGCTACTAGCGACTGAACTGAGTTTTGCTGATTCCCGTTATCCCCAACTTAGGGCCTACGAGCAGGGTTTTGTAAAAGAAGGTGTCGGCGCAGGAGGGGCTTGTATCGCTGCTCATCTAGTCCGAGGTTGGCAGCAACATCAACTTTTGCAAGCAATTGAAGACCAATTAGAGCAATATCAAAACAAGTCAGAATACAGAAGTCAGAATTCAGAATGATCCCATGTCTAAAAGCCAAGGGTGAGAATTCATATAGTCGAGCACAAAACACGCTGAATTCAAGCGTAAATCGAACAAGAATGCAATGAAATTAGCTAAAAACGGTGTAGAAGCCTTCAAGCTGAGTTCCTATGGGAGGAGTTTTAAGTTCTTTGTTGGTTAAGAATGAATTCTTTTGAGCAGTAATTGTTCTTCCAAAGCAGCAATGCGATTGTATGCTGCTGTTAATTGCGCTGTCAGCCGTTGGATTTGAATTTCTGGTGTTAAACTTTTCTCTCCGCCTTGAAAATTCGTGCTATCTGGATAAATGCCATCTGTGATGACGTCCTTATGTTCAAGCTCTGAACTGAAACTGCTTTGCCCTTTTAACTGATAGCGCCTTGCTTCGCTATTCTCCAGTAAATTATCCTTAGCCTCTTGTGCTTTCACTAGGCAGCCTTCTGATATTGCTTGAGAAACTTTACTATCAAGCTGCGAAATCACCTCAGAGAGGGCATCCAGTTTGTTACCCAGAGTTAGGACCTGCTTTTGTAATGGCTCCATTGAATACTCTCATCCGCTTATTTTCTCTATAGTATTCAATCTATTGACCACGTTAACTATACTTATGATTTTTTTAACTTTTAATATGTTCCGTTGAAATGCAATACTTAAATTCTTAATTTTAAATATATCTACATATTTTCTACAAATCTTAGTATCAATTTTTATTGACAAAAATTAATTTTGCGGATTTGTTTGAGAAATACTTGCGCTTCACGTTTTCTTAGTGCTGAGTGTGTAGGAATCTAAAGCTAATCGTCGTGTTAATTTCTTAGTAAACCTCTGGTGATAAATGCTCTGGATTAAGCGACAAAAACCTGTTTTTTGCCAGAAATCAATTCACGACGTAAAACCTTTACCTCAACGCCTTTGATTTTAGGGTTAGAAACTGTATAGGTTTTTCGGAGCGGACTGTAAAACAAAAAGTGAGAGACTCCGTACTCAATACTGGCTGTTTTTGTGAATAATTACTTAGGTAAAAGATCACTAATAGCTTACACCAGTATCAAATTGAAAAAGGAAATTCCAAATAAAATTGTCAAGAAACTCTGACAATCAGCGATATTGACTAGTATGACCTAAAAATAAATATTTTTTCAGATAAAAATAAAAACTATAAATCAACCAACAGAGATATGTTTAACTCATCCCCTGGAATGGTCTAACTTAATTCTTGCTACACTTAGGTTTGTAAAACTGATACTACTAACGCTTTTCCAAGCTAAAAGTCAAAATCAATGGAGCGACGGTCTTTTTTGCTAGGTACAACTACACTCGCACTTTCACAACTGCTTGTTGGGTGTGCTAACAACAAACAGGTGCTAAACGTGGAAATATTGCAAGGTTCTATCCCTGGTCAGGTAGTTAATCAATTTAGCCGTTTGCAGCCAAAAATGCAATTAAAGTTTACTCCTGTAGAGCAATTAGAGGATTTATTTAAAAAATTGCAAACTTGGCAGAAGAAAACGAAGACCACTGATGAGGGAGGATGGCGTCGCTTCTTACCATTTGCGAAATCTCAAAAAGTTACCAAAGCTGACTTAGTCACTTTGGGAGATTACTGGATAAGTTATGCAATTGAGAAGAAACTCATACAACCACTGGATGTGACAAAGATACAACAGTGGTCTGCTTTGCCCAAAAAATGGCAAGAATTGGTAACGCGTAACGACAAAGGTCTTGTCGATTCCAAAGGAAACGTTTGGGCTGTTCCTTATCGTTGGGGTAGTACGGTGATAATTTATCGTCGAGATAAGTTCCAAGAATTAGGTTGGACACCGAAAGATTGGAGTGATTTATGGAATGAGAAACTGCAAGGGCGCATTTCTCTTTTAAATCAACCACGGGAAGTCATTGGTCTAGTTTTAAAAAAGCTGGGAAAATCTTACAACACAGAAAACTTAGACACAGTTCCAAATTTAGAAAAGGAATTGCAATTATTAAATCAACAGGTAAAATTTTATGATTCTACTAGATACTTGGAACCTCTGATTATTGGGGATACTTGGTTAGCAGTTGGTTGGTCAAACGATATCGCACCATTTCTTGGACGCTATCCAGAACTTGCCACAGTGGTTCCTGACTCAGGAACTGCACTTTCGGCAGATGTATGGGTAACTCCTGCAAGTCAAGATAGGCAATCTTTGTTATATGAATGGATAAATTTTTGTTTAAAGGGTGACGTTGCTAAAAAAATATCTTTACTGACTAAAACAAATTCACCAATTCCTACAAATATTGCTGAGTCTGATTTTCAAAAACCATTACGTAGCCTGTTAGTTATTAATCCTAAAGTTTTTGATAAAAGTGATTTTTTACTTCCTTTATCCCAGCAAACAATGGCTCAGTATGAATCTTTCTTCGCCAAAATGAAGGGGTGATGAGGGAGAGAGGGGTAAGAAACTGTAACTTAAAATCTGAAAATAACTAGAAAAAGTTTCCCGAATTGTCCAGGTATTTATGGTATCATTTGAACGGTGGCTTGATTCACATCCGATAGATACGCCTAGTTAACTGTGAAGGTTAAAAAGCTCGTTCTGGGGCTTGTGCGCCACTAACAACAACTGAATACTTTTAAGTCTCATACCGAAATTCATTTCAGTATCTCTAACTGGGGATTAGTGGTCAAGGAACCTGAGTTATGGAGCGATGGAACCAAGCCGAAAGGCGCTTCTAACCCGTGCGAACTTACACCGTGGAGTTGAGTTTGTACAGATTTATCCACTTGTTGGTAGTTTTGTCCAGACTTTTAGAAGCGGTATACGGAACACTATCGATATAGCCAAACGCGCAAAAGAGAAAGCAACTGCTCGGTGTCAACAGGTTTGGAAATATAATCGGAGGCACCAGCTTCAATACACTTGTCGCGATCGCTTTGCATAGCTTTAGCAGTCAGAGCAATAATCGGCAAAGATTTAAATTGATTGTTTTGCCGAATCAGACGAGTTGTTTGGTAACCATCTAATTCTGGCATCATCATATCCATCAAAACCATATCAACGTCTGGGTTATTTTGCAGGACTTCAATGCCATCCTTACCGTTCTCGGCATACAAAACCTGCATTTGATAACGCTCAAGCATACTTGTGAGGGCGAAGATGTTACGCACATCATCATCGACAATCAGCACTTTTTTGCCTGCGAGTACGGGATCAGACGATTGCAATTGTTCGAGCATTTGTCGTTTAGGTATCGGCAAATTTGCTTGCACTCGATGCAGGAACAAAGCGGTTTCGTCGAGTAGACGTTCGGGTGAACGCACATCCTTGACAATAATCGTTTCTGCAATGCGTCGCAGTTGAGTGTCTTCGGCTCTAGTTAGTTCTCTAGCAGTGTAGACGATGATGGGTAATGCTTCACCATCTGGTTGCTGCTTAATTTGTGAAATCAGCTCAAACCCGCTCATGTCTGGCAGTCCTAAATCCAGCACCACACAATCATAATGCTGTGAGCGAATCGCCGCTAGTGCTTCTGCTCCCGTTCCAACAGCAGTCGTTTCAACATCGCTGTTACCTATCAGTTCCACAATGCTGTACCGTTGAGTGGAGTCATCTTCCACGACTAGCAGATTCTTTACACTGCGGTCCACAAAACCTTTTATTTTCGTCAATGCTTGGTGCAACGCGTCATTACTAACGGGCTTTTGCAGATAGGCGATCGCCCCTTGTTGCAACCCCCGCTGTCGCCCCTCCTCAACTGTCATAATATGCACTGGGATATGACGGGTAGAAGGGTTATGCTTGAGGCGATCGAGCACTGTCCAACCATCGATTTCTGGTAAGCGGATATCTAGAATGATTGCTGAAGGCTGAAATTTTTGTACCAGCGCCAAACCCGTACTGCCATTATGGGCGACGATGACCTTAAATTCTTTTTGTCGTGCCATATCTAAAAGGATACGCGCAAACATGAGATCATCTTCGACAATCAGAAGTACGCGGTCTCCTGGTTGGATGTTACCTCTATCGTCAATCAAGGGAGTGGGGAGGTCGGGTGTTCGCGTATCTTCTTTGGAGTTTGGGGTGAGTGAAGGAGTAAGGGACGCAGTGAGAAAACTTTCCCAAACTGTGTTGCTCTTTCCTTGTGTTACTCCTCTTTCTCCTTGTCTACGCCAGACACCTGTGGAGGGAAACCCTCCCGCAGTGCTGGCTCCCCGTGTCCCCCTATCCTCTTGTCCTCCTGCTTGGGGTAAGTAAAGCGTAAACGTGCTCCCCTGACCTAAGCGACTCTCAAGTTTGATTTCGCCATCCAACAGATGGGCGATTTTACGGCTAATTGACAAGCCTAGCCCTGTACCCTCATATTTACGACTAGTGCTGCCATCTGCCTGTTGAAATGCTTCAAAAATAATATTTTGCTTTTCCGAGGCAATACCTATACCCGTATCCCTGACAGCGAAGGCTATAACCGTAGCTGCACCATTCAAAGTTTCCTGGTCGGAACTCCACCCCTGCTTTGCCACAAACATCCGTAAGCTGACTTCTCCTCGCTCTGTAAATTTAAAGGCGTTTGCTAACAGATTTTTCAACACTTGTTGTAAGCATTTTACATCGGTTTCAATTGTTGTTGGCAGTTCTGGAGCCAATTCAATAGTGAAAGAAAGTTTTTTGTCAATAGCGACTTGCCTAAATGTACCTTCTATGTTGTCGCGCAATTCTAGAAACAACATCTGGTTAATGTTAATTGACATAGTTCCAGATTCAATTTTTGCCAAATCTAAAATGTCGTTAATTAACACCAAAAGGTCACGACCGGCTGAGTGAATTGTACGGCTATATTCTACTTGTTTTGCACTCAGGTTCCCCTCAACGTTATCTGCTAACAAGTTCGCCAAAATCAATAAGCTATTGAGCGGTGTCCGCAATTCGTGGGACATATTCGCCAGAAATTCTGACTTGTATTTTGACGATAGCGCTAGTTGCTCTGCTTTCTCTTCCAATGATTGGCTTGTTTGTTCCAGTTGCTGATTTTTGCGTTCAACTTCCTTTTTTTGTATTGATAGTAGCTCGGCTTTTTCTTCTATCTCGGCGTTTAGCTGCTGCAATTCTTCGTTAGATTGCTGCAACTCTTCCTGCTGCTGCTTCAAGAGTTTTTCCGATGCTTGCAACGTCTCGGTCTGTTCTTCTAATATCTGATTACTCTGCTTAAGTTCTTCTTGCTGAATTTGTAGCTGTTGCGTTAAAGCTTGGGATTGTTGGAGGAGTTCTTGAGTGCGGATATCGGCTGCAATTATGTTCAATACCACACCTATGGTTTGTGTAACTTGCTCTAGGAAAATCAGAGAAATCTCTCCAAAGCGTTGAAAAGAAGCTAACTCAATCACTGCTGTCACCTGATTTTCAAACAGCACAGGTAACACAATAATATTTAATGGTTTGGCTTCGCCTAAACCAGAACTGATATGAATGTAGTCACTTGGGACATCTGTGAGTATAATTTTTTGTTTTTCTAGAGCGCATTGTCCCACCAGTCCTTCACCTAAGCGGAATTGGTTCGACAGATGCTTCCGCTGTTGGTATGCATAGCTACCGATAAGCTTGAGCATTGGCTGTTCATCAACAGAGTCCATGATGTAGAAAACACCTTGTTGTGCATTAACCAATGGGGCAAGTTCACACAGTATCATGCTAGCGACAGTTTCTAAACTTCTCTGACCTTGCAGCATCTGGCTAAATTTAGCCACGTTAGACTTTAACCAATTTTGTTCACTATTTGTCTTAGTTGTCTCGCGTAAATTGGCAACCATCTCGTTAAACGCCTGCGATAACACACCAATTTCGTCCTGGCGATTGTTAGCAGTCGTACTCACAGATAAGTCTCCTATTGCCAGCTTTTCTGTGACTTTAGAGAGTTCTTGGAGAGGTTTAGAAATGTTCCTAGTTAAATAAATACCAATTAAAGTTAAGAGTAAAAAAGCTAGAGGAATACCATAAGTGATAGTATTCATTGCTTGATGGGTTGCTGCTTGAGTCCGCCTAGAGCGCTGTTCTAATAAATTCCTCTCTTCTGTTTCCAAATCTAAAGTTAGGCGACGGATTTCATTCGTCAAATTGTTGCTATTATCCGTCAATCCCTGTTGCCTGACAGCATCTAATGGTTGACTGTCACGCAAGGAAATCGAGCTTTGCATTATCGCTAATTTTTGTTTAATCTTTGGATCGAGAGCATCAATTCTACGCTGCTGATTAGGGTTATCTACCGTTAATCTTCTCAGGGATTTGAGACTTTCTTCAACAGCTGGAATCGCACTGTTGTAAGATTGTAGCTCACTTTTTTCTCCTGTCAGCAGATAACGACGTTGTGCTCCCTCAGTATCTTTTAGCTGAGACCTTAAATTATTCAAATCCCCAAGTACTTGGTAGGTATGGGTTTGCCAGCCAGAGGTTTCAATAAGATTGTTTGTCGCCTGGTATGAAACAACTCCAATAGCGGCAAGCATCATTAACCCAAATCCAACGCTTGCACCTATTTTGTTACCTATTGTCAGATTATTAAGCATCTCTCATTAGTTATATTTAGACAATTGCCGCTATTTTTTGGTTAAGTGTTTGGTTGCTATTGTATAAATTTTAAGATTTATAAATATGATTTCTGTTATTGCTTACAAAAAACATAAAATTAAGAATTAATCGTTGAACGTTCATAATAAGACATTATGAATGATCACTGGAAGCAACTTGATTCTTTTACAAGAAATAGCAGAATTTCTAGACCAATTCTTTGCTGTTGAGCGCTACTCTCAAGAGGAAAGAGGTGGTGTATATTTGCCTTCAACACGTCCTGTTAGACGTTTGGGCTTGGTACTAGAACCGTGTGCGCAGTTACAGGAATGGACAAACACTCAACATTTAGATGCACTGTTCTTACATCGTCCTTGGAAACTTGAACCAGAACAACTGTCACCAGATATCGGTGTTATATCTTATCATTTACCATTTGATGAGCGCTTGACGTTTTCTTTTAATCCCAGATTGGCACAAGTGTTGGGAATGTCTAGTTTAGAAGTGCTGGGAAAGAAGGACGGCAGAGCAATCGGTATGATTGGAGAGATTCCGACTCAAAGCTTTGCACATTTTGGTCATTGTGTCAATCAAATCTTTGCTGGACACGAGCAGGTACGTGCAGCCCAAAGCGCTGAAGTCACACGAGTTGCTGTTGTTGGTGCAATGACTGACTTGCTCGTGCGTGAAGCAGCAACTCGCGGTGCTAATGTCTACATTACCGGACAGTTACGGCAGCCTGCTGAACAAGCATTGCTAGAAACAAAAATTGGTGTCATCGCCGTTGGTCATCGTCGTGGTGAAGTATGGGGTTTGCGATCGCTTGCTGGAGTCCTACGCGAACGGTGGTCTAGCTTAGAGGTGGTTGTGCCTCACCATTCATAATTAAGTTATAGCAGGGAACTCTTAACAGGGAACTCTTAACAGGGAACAGGGAGATCTTAACAGGGAACAGGCTTGAAACTCTCTCAGTGTCTAAGTTTTATGTTCAGTTTCTGTGCTAAAACACCTGGCGACAGCTATAGTATGACAGTTGACGATTAACCGTTATATAAATCCTGCTCAAACCTAATCAACACCTATCAAAGCTATTCAATTG
>NZ_QMEB01000263.1 GCF_012912135.1 Brasilonema bromeliae SPC951
CTACACCCCTACACCCCTTTTTTCACTACTTCACCAGCATATTCGCACACAAAATACCAGACGCAGCTACTGCAGGTACACCAATTCCCGGCGTGGTGCTATCACCGACGCGATATAATCCCTGTATTGGTGTGTGTGGTCCTGGAAACATCCCTTGTCCCGCTTGAATAGCCGGACCATAAGTTCCCTGATATCTTCGCAAATAATAAGCATGGGTTAAGGGTGTGCCAATAAGTTCCAACACAACACGCTCCCTGATATCTGGAATAATTTGCTCTAAGGCACGATATAAAGTTTGCGCTTTCTGTTGCTTTTTGTGTTCATATTCGTCGTTCCGTTCCCATCCCGCATATGGTTCTAGGGTGTAAGCGTGAACTACATGATGTCCCTGTGGGGCAAGTGTTGCATCCCACACACTAGGAATTGATATCATGCAAGTATTTCCCGGTACTGTGATATCCTTGCCACTGTCGTGAACGACGACATGATGTCCTGTGAGATTTTCCAAACCATCTGCACGAATACCTAAGTGTAAATGCAGAAAACTATCAACCGCTGGTGTATTCAATGCAGCTTTGCGGAAAGACGAGGGCAAATCCTCGGGACGTAACAGCTTGGTGTAAGTATCCCAAATACTGGCATTGGAAATAACAATGGGTGCTTTGAGGATTTCACCTTTTGTCAACTGGACACCAATAACTTTGTGATTCTCAACTAAAATTTGCTCCACATGATGTCCCAAAAGCAACTGACCGCCCCAACGTTCCAACCCCCGCACCAAAGCCTTGACAATAGCTGCACTGCCACCCACAGGATACTCAACTCCGGCGCGGGAGCGTTCACCTAACATAAAAGCTACCTCTGGAGCAATAGTGCCATGTGCCTTTAAACCAGATAGTAAAAAGCATTCTAAGTCGATGAGCCGCCGTATCCAGGGGTCTTGTACTGTTGCATCCATGACATGACCCACAGATGCTTGAACAAGAGGTAAATGAGGTAGCATCTTTAACAAAGAGGGTAAGTAACGTCCGATTAACACCGGAATTACTTGCCAATCTGCTCGTAAAGCTAGTGTAGGAATACCTTTCATCGCATCGTACAATGGTAACAAGCGTTCCTCAAAGCGCTTGAATTCCTTCGCTCCTTGAGGCGTAATTTTCGTTAATTCTTCACGGTAACGCGACTGATTGCTATAAACAGGTAAACTCGCTTCAGGAAAATGGTACAGTCCAAGGGGGTCGTAAGGTACAGATTCTAAAGATTCGCCCAAAACGTCAAGAACTTGTTTGACGGGATTCAAACTTCCGGCACTTGTCAGACCACAATAGAATGAGGGACCGGAATCAAATTCAAATCCCCGTCGTCTGAAGGTATGAGCAGCACCCCCAGGTATTGTATGGCTTTCACAGACAATTACTCGCTTACCCTTCGGGTTCGCCAGTCGCCTACGGAGGGAAACCCTCCTGCAGCGCTGGACTTACCGTAACGAGCAAGTAATGCAGCCGCTGTTAACCCGCCAATACCACTACCGATAACAATGACATCACTATCCTGCATTTTTGTTATGTGTCCGCTGCTTTGCAAAGTCCAGGGTCAAGAGTTCAAAATTTAGAGTAACTTATTTTAACTAATGACTAATGACTAATGACTAATGACTGAACCTTTGATTGAACTAAAAGGCGTTTCTAAATCCTTTGGTAACAATAAGGTTTTAGATAACGTGGATTTGACGATTTACCGAGGCGAAGCATTAGGAATTATAGGTCCTAGTGGTACTGGTAAATCAACAATTTTACGGGTGATTGCTGGGTTAATTGCTCTTGATTCTGGAGACGTTTTTATTAAAGGGGTGCACCGAGAAGGATTGATCGAGGATAGGACAGATCCAGTTGGTATTGGTATGGTGTTTCAGCAAGCGGCGTTGTTTGATTCTTTAACGGTGGAGGAGAATGTGGGTTTTTCACTTTATCAATACTCAAAACTGCGGCGTTCTCGGATTCGAGAACTCGTTCATGAAAAATTGGAGATGGTGGGGTTATCGGAAATAGGCGATCGCTACCCAGCCGAACTCTCTGGAGGTATGCGAAAACGAGTCAGCTTTGCTCGTGCGATTATGTCTAACCCCGATAACCCCAAAGACACTCCAGAAGTGTTACTCTACGATGAACCAACAGCCGGACTTGATCCCATTGCTTCGACTGTGATCGAAGATTTGATTCGGCAGTTGCAATGTATACAGGGAGTTTGTAGTACCTACGCTATTGTCACTCACCAACAAAGTACTATTCGTCGCACAGCTGACAGATTGGTATTTCTTTACCAAGGTAAAGTGCAATGGCAAGGTAGTGTCAGTGAAATAGAAACTACAGACGATCCTTTGATTCGACAATTTATTAGTGGAAGCATTTCTGGACCAATTCATGTTGCTGGTTAGGGTAATTTTGGATTTGGGATTTTAGATAGAAGAAAAACCTACAACCTCAAATCTAAAATCTAAAATCCATAGGTGAGGAAAAATAAAATGCGAAGTTTATTAACAAGCCGCTTCGCCTCTGCGCGAACTTTTCGAGAAGGTTCTGTTGGGTTGTTGCTTTTGTTGGGACTGGGAGTGTTTGGGTTAGTCATGTTGTGGCTAACTAAATTCAATGTTGCTCGCAGTTCATACAAAGCTATTGTTGAATTTGCAAATGCAGGCGGTATGCAAAAAGGGGCAGTGGTTCGGTATCGTGGTGTCAAGGTAGGCACGATTTCTGCTCTTCGACCTGGACCAAACAACGTTGAGGTGGAAATTGAAATTAGCAAATCCAACTTGATTATTCCTAGCAATGTCACAGTTGATGCTAATCAATCTGGATTGATTGGCGAAAGCATTATTGACATCACACCAAAAACGCAGCTACCTCCAGGGGCTGTGGTAGGTAAACCGTTAGAAAAAAATTGCAATCCTCAAATTATCGTCTGTAATGGTTCTCGATTAAAAGGTCAGATTGGGATCAGTATGGATGAACTGATTCGCTCAACAACTCAATTAGCAACTGTATACAGTGACCAGAAATTCTATGGAAATGTTAATAAGGCTGTAGAAAATACTGCTGTTGCTGCGGCAAATATTGCTGAGTTAAGTCGTAACTTCAGTGTTTTAAGCAAAGACCTTCAACAACAACTGAACTCCGTTTCGGCGACGACTAATACAATTCAACAAGCAACAACTCAACTCAGTGCATCTAGTACCAAAACTCTGAGTCAATTTGGTAATACTGCAGACCAATTTAGTACCACTGCTAAAGAACTTCGTTTAACAAACACATCTGTTAGTAAGCTGATTAATAATCTTGATACTCTAGTTACTAGCAACCGCTCTTCACTTGTTGCAGCTTTAAACAATATCACCGAAACTAGCAATCAACTACGTAAAACAGTTAGCAGTCTTTCACCTGCGGTTAATCGTGTCACCCAAGGAGAATTAATCAAAAATTTAGAAACTTTGTCTGCAAATGCTGCCCAGGCTTCTGCTAATTTGCGCGAAGTTTCCAACAGCCTCAACAATCCTAATAACGTGGTGGTTCTGCAACAAACTTTAGATTCTGCACGAGTCACATTTGAAAACACCCAAAAGATTACATCTGATTTGGATGAATTGACAGGTGATCCAGCTTTTCGACAAAATCTGCGCCAACTGGTGAATGGTTTAAGTAGCTTGGTTTCCTCCACTCAGCAGATGCAGGATCACGTACAAATTGCTAGTACTTTAGACTCAGTCAAAGCTACTGTTCATAATTCTAATACTGCAATTTCCGCACCCAAGATAAATAAACAGCAGACGTCATTTAGTCTCCCATTGACTGCTGCGAAGATTGCTGACAAAACGTTTCAACCTACTACTATTACCTTGACGAATCCCACCCCAAGTACTCGTCAACAGCAGATGATGTTCAATCTCTCACCTGGTACGACTAAAAGTGCTGACAAAACGTTTGAGCCTACTACTATTACTTTGACGAATTCCACTCCAAGCACTGAGCAACAATCAGTTGATACTAAGAGTGCTAGTAAGGAACCTCAACCCACTAGTGGACAGGTGACTCCCTCTTTAGCTCAAGAAAACCTTTTGAGGAAATTGAGGGAACATCGTGAACAGGAGAAGTTGGGTGAGTAGAGAATAGGACAGGTAATGGTAGGTTGGGGAGCCAGCGCGAATGACGGCTTTCCAACGCCAGATGCTCCACTTGGGGAGCATCTGGCGTTGCGGAGAGCAGCGCCTTGCGGGGGTTCCCCCCGTTGTGGCGACTGGCTGTCGGGTTCCTCCTTTGGGTGCCACCTGGCGTGAAACCCCAAGACCGCACTGGCTCCTCCGTAGGCGTCTGGCGTTTAAGCGTAGCGCAACCCAACACATATCAGTTAGGTGAAGCATGATATGACAAACATTATGAGCAGAAATCAAATGGATTGAGTAATCGAAGTTCAGCAATCCAAATAAAATCGGTTATATTTCGAGTCACCAAGGTTCGGTTATGCGCCAGTGCAGTACCCGCAATCATTGCATCTCCTAACCACATCCTGCGCTGTTGTCGAAGCTGCACTGCTCTGTCTAAAACAGGTTGTGACAAAGGCAGAATCGTGACTGTTGCAAAGAACTGTTCCAACACCGAAAGCGCGAATTCGCAATCTCTAATTGCTGATACTCCCTTCCCACTACAAAATTACCTATCTTCTTTTTTCTTACTTCGTGTCCTTCGCGTCTAGCCTTCGGCAACGCCAAGGGCGAACGCGGTTCGTTAAATAGGTATTCTTCTGACGGGAAGGGAGTAAACTAAAGCTTTTCCCAGAACTTGGAGGTTAGCAGCATGACACAGACAAAAGCCATCACCGATGCGATTACCAGTCTGGCGGACGCAGAAAACCGCTTTGGGTTCGTCCGCATTGAGTCCGAGGGTTTTTTTTCGGAGTGGTGCGAGGAATTACCAGCCCTTACGGAAGCCGACAAAGCGAATCTTGATGTCCTGCGACGCAGGTATCTTTACCACCGAACTTTTGGGAATTTACTGGAGGGGACGGTTATGCTGTTGCTGGTTTCCCCGTTACTGGCACTTGCTGGGTTTTACGATCCGCCGTTCCGCATCAAGGCAGAAGAATCAGTGGATGTGGTGGTGGATGATGGTGAGGAGATTTTGCGTGGACGGATTGATGTGCTGGTGCTGCAAAATCGGTTTTGGGTGATGGTGCTGGAATCTAAAAAAACCACGCTGTCGGTGTGGTCGGCATTACCGCAAGCCCTGGCGTATCTGATGGCGAACCCAAACCCTCATCTGCCCGTCTTTGGTATGGTGACGAATGGCGATGATATTTTGTTTGTCAAGGTGGTACAGGCGGATACGCCACAGTACGATTTGTCACGGGTTTTCGCGCCGTTTACTTCTGTTAGGGAACTGTACAGCGTTTTGCAAATCCTCAAGCGGTTTGGTCAGGCAGTTTCCTCTGTGTGATTACCCACAGTACCATAAGTCATCTAAAAAGAACGAAAACGGTTTTTCCAATTCTTGCCAGCTAATCACGGGAAAATCTCACAACCAAACATAAAAATGTATTTCCCCTACACCCCTATACCCTTACACCCTTACACCCCTTTTTCAAGCTAGTACTAATTCCAATCTTCTTCTTCTTTTTTCCCGCGACTTTTATAAATACCCCCACGGCTGTGTAAGGCGCGTGTTTTCTCAAAAAGTTCTTCTTCGCTCAAACCCCACTGCACCAGAATTTTGTCCAAATCGCTTTGAATATCTCTCGCGCCAGGAAAACTGGAATAGCGAATTCGCAATCTAGCTAATTCTGCTAAATTATAATCAGTCGCCTCACCAACCAGTAAGTTCTCAATGATGGGGCGATCGCGATTGTACAACGGGTGCTGTTGGTCTTTATTTGCTTTACTCATCTTGATTCTAGGTTGTCAATGGAGAGTCGTAAGTGAAGCGCTGTTCATTGTGACATAAACTACCGCTAATCGCCAACGACTGACTTCAATAATTATCCGTCTATTCGCTTGTATTCAAGCTCTTGACGGGTAACACGCCTAAACTCTTACGGCTCTCACTACTGTCAGTCGACTTTGAATAAAGATACATTATCCATAAGAAAGTACACAAAAGTTCAGGTGAGGGTGAATCATATAGTGATGACAATGAAAGTGCTTCTTGTATGCTGAGTGATCACAACCGAGTGCTAAGTATAAATAACATAGCACCCCCCATTCACCAACTCAGAACTCATTAGGACTTCATTCTCTATACTACTGAAATCACCCATAGCCCAAGCCATTCGGGAGCACAAACCCAATATGTTTGAACACTTCACATCCGAAGCCATTAAAGTTATTATGCTAGCCCAGGAGGAGGCGCGTCGCCTGGGACACAATTTCGTAGGGACGGAGCAAATTCTCCTCGGGCTGATTGGAGAAGGATCAGGGGTTGCTGCCAAAGTGCTGACCGACTTGGGCGTTACCCTTAAAGATGCACGTCGCGAAGTCGAAAGAATTATAGGTCGGGGTTCTGGCTTTGTACCCCCGGAAATTCCTTTTACCCCCAAGGTGAAAAGTTTGTTTGAGCAAGGCTTTAAGGAAGCTCGCACCCTGGGAAATAATTATATAGGTACTGAACACTTACTCTTGGGATTGACTGAAGCTGGTGAAGGTGTCGCCGCTAAAGTCCTGCAAAATTTAGGGCTTGATTTGTCGCAAATTCGCACAGCAGTGATTCGTCAGTTGGGTGAAGCGACATCGGTTTCCGGTTCTCGTGGCGGTGGTTCTTCAAGGCGTACCCAAAATTTAACTTTAGAGGAATTTGGTAGAAATCTTACCAAACAAGCGCAAATCGGCAATCTCGACCCCGTTGTCGGTCGCGAGAAGGAAATTGAGCGTGCTGTCCAAATTTTGGGACGCCGCACTAAGAATAATCCTGTGCTGATTGGGGAACCAGGTGTTGGTAAAACAGCGATCGCCGAAGGTCTTGCTCAACGCATTGTAAACCAAGATGTCCCCGACATTCTACAAGACAAGCAAGTCATCAGCCTCGACATGGGGTCAGTGGTGGCTGGTACTCGCTTCCGTGGCGATTTTGAAGAACGCCTCAAGAAAATCATGGATGAAATCCGCACAGCGGGTAATATCATCCTGGTGATAGATGAAGTTCACACTTTGGTTGGTGCTGGCGGCACAGAAGGTGGTATGGATGCAGCCAACATCCTCAAGCCCGCATTGGCACGAGGTGAACTCCAGTGTATTGGCGCAACCACTCTTGATGAGTACCGTCAACACATTGAGCGCGATGCAGCTCTAGAGCGTCGTTTCCAACCGATTATGATCGGTGAACCATCGGTTGAAGAAACCATCCAGATATTATACGGCTTGCGCTCTGCTTACGAACAGCATCACAAAGTCCAAATCTCTGATGCAGCAGTCGTTGCTGCAGCTAACTTGTCAGACCGCTACATTAGCGATCGCTTCTTACCTGATAAAGCCATTGACTTGATTGATGAAGCAGGAAGCCGTGTTCGTCTACGGAACTCTCTCAAGTCGGTTGATCGCGAACTCAAGCGCGAATTGGCGCTAGTGACTAAACAAAAACAGGAAGCTGTCAAAACTCAGGACTTTGACAAAGCTGGTAAACTGCGCGATCAAGAGTTGGAACTCGAAACAAAATTGCGCGATTCACAAGAAGATAAATCTGTCAATAGCCCGATTGTTGATGAGGAAGATATTGCTCAGATTGTCGCTTCTTGGACTGGTGTCCCAGTCAACAAGTTGACTGAATCTGAATCAGAGATGCTGTTGCACTTAGAAGACACTCTTCACCAGCGTCTCATCGGTCAAGAGCAAGCAGTGACCGCAGTTTCTAAAGCCATTCGTCGCGCCAGAGTTGGGTTAAAGAATCCTAACCGACCGATTGCAAGCTTTATCTTCTCTGGTCCCACAGGAGTTGGTAAGACAGAACTAGCCAAAGCATTGGCTTCTTACTTCTTTGGTGCTGAAGATGCAATGATTCGCGTGGATATGTCCGAATTCATGGAACGCCACACCGTTTCTAAGCTGATTGGTTCACCTCCTGGTTTCGTTGGATACGACGAAGGCGGACAACTGACTGAAGCAGTACGTCGCAAACCTTATACGGTAGTGCTATTCGACGAAATCGAAAAAGCGCATCCCGATGTCTTCAATATGCTACTGCAAATCTTGGATGACGGTCGTCTTACTGATGCGAAAGGTCGGACTGTGGACTTCAAGAACACGCTGATTATCATGACCTCTAACATCGGTTCTAAGGTGATTGAAAAAGGTGGCGGTGGTTTAGGGTTCCAGTTTAGCGAAGATGAAGCTGAGGCGACTTACAACCGGATTAAAATGCTGGTCAACGAAGAACTGAAATCATACTTCCGTCCAGAATTCCTTAACCGTCTTGATGAGATTATTGTCTTCACTCAACTTAAGAAAGATGAAATCAAGCAAATTGCTGATATCATGTTGCGCGAAGTCGCAAGCCGCTTGACTGAGAAGGGAATAACTCTGGAAGTGAGCGATCGCTTCAAAGACCGTGTCTTACAAGAAGGCTACAACCCCAGCTACGGCGCAAGACCGTTACGTCGGGCGATTATGCGCCTCTTAGAAGATTCTCTGGCTGAAGCGATGCTCTCAGGTGAGATTACAGAAGGTGACACAGCTATTGTGGATGTGGACGATGACGGTCAAGTCAAAGTCAACAAGTCCGAGAAGCGAGAACTGTTACTGGCAAATCTTGGCTAAGATTCGGTAAAATGTCGCTTTTTGATTGATAGCGCTTTTTAATAGTAGGGTGGGCATGGGTAATGTCCACCTTAGTTTTTTGGGGCGATAGCGTAAGCGCAAGCGCACGCCCAGAGGGCGTTAGCGCAGCGTCTCCGCA
>NZ_QMEB01000264.1 GCF_012912135.1 Brasilonema bromeliae SPC951
ATCGCCCACATATCCGACTTCCACTGGTTAATTCTCACTTCCACTAATGGTGTAGGCTACTTCTTTGAAAGACTCTTCGCACAGGGTAAAGATGCTCGTGC
This sequence comes from Brasilonema bromeliae SPC951, assembly GCF_012912135.1. Lineage (GTDB taxonomy): Bacteria > Cyanobacteriota > Cyanobacteriia > Cyanobacteriales > Nostocaceae > Brasilonema > Brasilonema bromeliae. The sequence goes on from NZ_QMEB01000264.1 coordinate 102, forward strand.
TTTAGCTAAAATCAAAATTGCCGTTGTTGGTGAAAAAACGGCTCAACGTCTCAATCAACACAGTCTACAACCAGACTTTATTCCTCCTAACTTTGTTGCAGATTCTTTGGTGGAAAACTTTCCTGAAGAACTCACAGGTAAAAAAGTTTTGTTTCCCAGAGTCGAAAGCGGCGGACGGGAAATTTTAGTCCAACAATTCACCGCAAAAGGCGCAGAAGTGATAGAAGTAGCGGCTTATCAATCTTGCTGTCCCAAAAGTGTATCTCCTTCAGCAGAGTTAGCCCTTGAAAGTGGAACTGTAGATGTTATTACCTTTGCGAGTTCCAAAACTGTACAATTTTTCTATCAACTTGCACAAAAGATATTCTTTGAAGACTCTCAGAACAATCAATCTTTGGTAACTGATGCATTAAATGGAGTTTGTATTGCTTCCATTGGTCCTCAAACCTCTAAAACTTGTCGTTCCATATTTGGTCGTGTAGATGTAGAAGCTGAGGAATATACCTTAGATGGATTGACTCAAGCACTGATAAAATGGTCAACAAATTCATAATCATAACTGCGGATGTACAAGCTTTGCACAGAGATAATTTATCTGCGTCCAAAACTCGTGCATCTGCGGTTTCATATTCAAAAAACTAAAAATAACTCACATCAAGTTCACCTAATTACTTACAATAAAAAACCTCACCCCCATCCCCTCTCCTTACTAAGGAGAGGGGTGCCCGGAGGGCGGGGTGAGGTTCTTTTTTTAATAGTCATCCGGACGTGATATCATGATTCAACGCATCATCGGGTTAACTGGAGGTATTGCGACAGGCAAAACGACTGTTGCTAATTATTTGGCTAGTGCTTACAACTTGCCCATTTTAGATGCAGATATCTATGCCAGAGAAGCTGTATCTGTCGGTTCGCCCATTTTACAAGAAATTGCTCAACGCTATGGAGAAGAAATTTTACTCACAGACGGTAACCTCAACCGTCAAAAGCTGGGTGAGATTATTTTTAACAAGCAAGAGGAACGCATCTGGGTAGAGGGTTTAATTCATCCTTATGTGGGCGATCGCTTTCTCAAAGAAATTGCCCTATCACCTGCACAAACATTGGTGTTAGTTATCCCTTTGCTATTTGAAGCAGGAATGACCGATTTAGTCACAGAAATTTGGGTAGTCAGTTGTTCTGAACAACAGCAACTGCAAAGATTGATGCAGCGAAATCACTTAACTTTAGACCAAGCACAAGCCCGTATCAAAAGTCAAATGTCGATAGCAGAAAAAGTAGCCCGTGCGGATGTTGTGTTGGATAATTCTTCCACTCTTGAAGTGCTGCTGAAACAGATAGATACAGCCATTTCAAAAATTTTGTAGCTGTGACAACTGCTTTTAGTTTTACCTTTTACCTTTCTTTCCTTTTTGCCAACTTTGGCTATTAGGTTGTTTCGTAAATTCCCCTTTAGGAAACAGCCGCGTTTCTAGTTCTTCATAACTTCCTTCAAAGTCACACTTACCATATAAAGGGCATTTTCGACAATAAACGCCTTCGGTGTAGCGTTCCAGGTTTTCGCGGTTGAAAAAATAAGGTTTGTGGCTAAAAGTGCTGGCTACCCACTGCCATGACATATTATTGCTTGCAGGATCACCATCTAGAAGATGTTCCAGAAACCATTTTGCCCCCGCTTGCCAACGAATGCGTCGCCAATGGATGATATAAGCTGCCATCCACATTCGTGCATGGTTGTGCAAGTATCCAGTTTCTCGTAAATCCTGACTGAAGCTGTCGATGCACACTCGTCCTGTGGTGCCTTGTTTGATATCATCAGGTAATTTTGGGGCATATTCAGCGATAGTATATCCAGTTTTGTATTCCTCTTCGTCTTTCCAGATGCGATCGCCTAGCTTCACATAAAGCCTTTGCCAATAGTCACGCCAACCCAACTCATTCACAAGTTTAGTTGCATCATCTTGGTGTTTGACGCGCCCAAGGACATCATCCCGAATTTCTCGTAAGCTGAGAACACCATAGCGAATATAAGGAGATAATCGCGTTACCGCACCTGTAAAAAAGTTACGTGTTTTCGCGTAGCGTGCAGGGTCTACTTTTTGTAGTGCCTCAACAGCAGCTTTGCGTCCACCCACAGTTTTGCTGATGTGGTTATCGCGTTCTGTGGCTTTGGGAAATTGTTCGCGGAGGTAGGCTACCAACTCATCGCGGTTGGCAAAGTCGCGTCGCATATCTTTAGTCATTGTGTATCAAAGTTGCAGGTTAAGATTGCCGAACGACAAAAGTCGTGGCTAGACAAACGAATCTTGTGGAGGCAGGCTAGTCTCTTATTATATCGAATTCATACTTAAAATCAGCAACGCCAGATTTATTTCAGGTTGTGTATCAGGCAGCAGCTTATTTTCTCCTGTAGGTTATGATGTTTGCATATTTACTGTTGCCAAACCAATGAGCCTGTGCATAAATCCTCACTGCCAGAAGCCTGAGAATCCTGACAACATCTTGTTTTGTCAAAATTGTGGCTCAGAACTGTTGCTAGAAGGACGCTATCGGGCGATGCGTCGGCTAGGAGGTGGTGGCTTTGGTGTGACATATGAGGTGAACGAGGTACGAAGCAACATTCCTAAAGTTCTCAAAGTTCTGATCAACAATCAACCCAAAGCGGTAGAACTATTTCAGCGGGAAGCAGAAGTTCTTGCTCTGTTGAATCATCCAGGAATTCCCAAAGTGGAATCAAACAACTACTTTGTCTATTTTCCTAGAAATAGTCAACAGCCCCTGCATTGTCTGGTGATGGAGAAAGTAGAGGGGTTGGACTTGTATGAATACATGAGACAGCGAGATCATCGCCCTATAAATCAAAAGTTAGCAGTGCAATGGTTGACTGAGATTGTCACTATCCTGCAACAAGTCCACAGCCAGAACTTTTTTCATCGGGATATCAAGCCACCTAACATTATGCTTAGGGCAGATGGGCATCTAGTGCTAATTGATTTTGGCACAGCACGGGCACTTACACAAACCTACTGGTCGGCACAGTCTCAAGGTAATGTTACAGGAGTTGTTTCCGCAGGCTATACTCCAACAGAGCAAATGAGTGGTCAAGCTGTACCACAGTCTGATTTTTTTGCTTTGGGACGCACGTTTGTATATTTGCTCACAGGAAAAGAACCAACTGACCCAGCAATTTATGACTCTTACAATAATGAGTCACGCTGGCGTAGTCATACTCCTAATATCTTGCCAACTCTTGCTGATTTGATTGACCGAATGATGGCGCATTTACCCAGTCAGCGACCTGCTAATACTCAGGAGATTTTACAACGGTTGGCAGCGATCGACCAAGCTTTGAATCCGCCTCAGCGACCTTTCACATCAACTCCACCAGTAAATTCTCCTGGAGTTCCACCTACGCAGCCAGTAAGAACACCTCAACCAACATCCAGCCAACCAGTAAGTGGATCTAAACCACCTGTGAAATTTCAGCTTACACCCATCGAAAAACGCTTATGGAATCAGTGGGTTTTTGCTAATGTTGTGGGTATGATGACCTTTGGCTTATTGCTTCCAATCACGCAATGGTTGGTACTACGCCGGAGAATCCGGAGGGCTGGCTGGTGGTTGTTGGCAAGTATTGTATATCTATATCCGCTCCAACGGTTTTTTGTGACAGGTCGTGTAGATCAATATCAGCTCTCTTGTGCGCTCCTCATCGAATTAATCACGCAATGGTTGGTGCTGAGGCGACAGGTTTTGCATGCTGGTTGGTGGATATCGGCATATATTGTAGGCGCTGTCTCGGGCTTTCTTGTGGGGATGATTGCAAGTGTTGCTATATACTCAGTGGTACGCATTACAGAGCCGATAGTCGTTTATGTTGTTGGGACTGCTGCAGATGGTGCTACTTATGGAGCAATTACAGGACGTGAGCTAATTCGACTCTTACGACATCCAGTTTCACAACCTTAAAGATAACAGTTCTACCGTTGATATTACTCAAACACGGGAGGCCATAGTTCAGAAATAGCGATTTCCCAACCAGGAAATAACTCTGGGATAATTAGCTTATCCTCACCCGCCAGCAGTTCCACTTCACCAACTCGACGATATACACTAACATTTCGCTTATCTGGATTAATCAGTATCCCAACTTGCGCCCCCAATTGCAAAAATAGCTGAATCTTCTCTTCAATTGGACGAACACGGTCTGTTTTCGATTTAATTTCCACAACCAAATCCGGAACCAAGTTAGCAAAGTCCCGTACAGTACGTTTCAGTCTTTGTGCTGATACAAAAGAAACATCTGGTGCTCGTAAGTCAGTATTTGGCATGATGAAGCCACCACTGGAATCAAACACCCGTCCAAGTTTGCGGGGGTTAACCCAGGTTTTGAGTAAGTAAATAAACTCAGCCCCAATTTCACTCGATTCAATATCTGATGGTCCCATGACGATGATGTTACCTTCTTGTAGTTCTAGCTGGTAGTCGCGCTGGTCTTCTTGTAGTTTTTCTTGCAGTCTTTCTAAATCCTGGATGGTGAGAGTCATAGAAACCTCAACAGTGAGTCTGCTCTTATGGCTATCTTACTCGTCAATGACTAAACGTACAATTTTGCCAGAATAGGATATGACATCAGAGTTTAACATTAAGATAATAACGAGTATAAAAAACTATGATTCAAGTCATCCAAGCACAAAACGTCACCCTTGGCTATTTAGAAGAAAGATTTGGGCTACAACAGGCTGAGAATGAAGATTTTTTTACAGAATGGTTTGATATTTTGCCAGATATTACGGATTTAGAAAAGCAATATCTAGACAGAGTAAAGTTTCATTTTCTTCGTTTAGTCAAACGTCCTCCTTTATTGGAAGAAGCAGTGAAATTAGTGGTGTTATCCCCCTTACTCAGTCTGGCTGGATTTTATGATGATCCTTTTTTTATTAAAAGTGAACAATCTATAGAGATTTCCTTGGAGGACGAGGGAGAAATTGTACGTGGACGTATTGATGTGTTAGTTATCCAACAACAATTATGGTTATTGATAATTGAATCTAAAAGAGCTAGTTTTTCTCTTCTAGAAGCTATTCCCCAAGCACTCGCTTATATGCTAGCTAATCCTCAATTAGAAAAACCTCTATTTGGGTTAGTCATGAATGGTAGTGATTTTATTTTTCTGAAACTTACTAGGGTAAATCAGCCAGAGTATGCTTTGTCTGACCAATTTACACTTTTGAGACGCGAGAATGAATTATATAAGGTTCTCAGTATATTAAAGAAACTGGGTACAATTTTAATTTGATAATTATGTCTAGTCGCCCTATCTACCTCGACTCTCACGCTACCACACCTGTAGATGAACGAGTACTAGCAGCAATGCTACCCTTTTTTACAGAACACTTTGGTAACCCCTCCAGCATCAATCACCTTTATGGCTGGGAAGCAGAAGCTGCTGTTAAGCAAACACGAGAAATTTTAGCAACAGCCATAAACGCCACTCCAGAAGAAATTGTGTTCACCAGTGGTGCGACAGAAGCGAATAATTTAGCTATCAAAGGTGTTGCAGAAGCCTATTTTCAAAAAGGACAGCATATTATTACTGTTGCAACAGAACATAGTGCAGTTCTTGACCCTTGCAAGTATTTAAAAACTCTTGGTTTTGAAATCACAATCCTTCCAGTCCAAAAAGATGGACTGATTGATTTAACAGAGTTAGAAAAAGCTTTCCGTCCTGAGACAATTCTCGTTTCGGTGATGGCTGCGAATAATGAAATTGGGGTTTTGCAGCCATTGGCAGAAATTGGTGCAAGGTGTCGAGAACGCAATGTCCTTTTCCACACCGACGCCGCCCAAGCTATTGGTAAAATCCCTCTTGATGTGCAAGCAATGAAAATTGACCTAATGTCGCTAACAGCACATAAAATCTACGGTGCCAAGGGTATTGGTGCATTATATGTCCGTCGCCGCAATCCCAGAGTACAACTTGCTCCTCAGCAGCATGGTGGTGGACACGAACGGGGTATGCGTTCTGGCACTTTGTATACACCGCAAATCGTAGGATTTGGTAAGGCGGTTGAGATTGCTTTAGAAGAACAAGCAACAGAAAACCAACGCCTCACACAGTTAAGACAAAGATTGTGGGAAAAACTTTCTCAATTAGAAGGAATTCATCTGAACGGACATCCCACCCAGCGACTCCCAGGAAATTTAAGTATCAGTGTTGAAGGAGTAGACGGATCTGCACTATTGCTGGGATTACAACCAGTGATGGCGGTGTCTTCTGGTTCTGCTTGTTCCTCAGCAACGACTGCACCTTCCCATGTTCTCATGGCATTGGGACACTCAGAACAACAGGCTTATGCGTCGATACGCTTTGGTATAGGACGCTTCAACACAATTGAGGAAATTGACAAAGTTGCAGAACATACTATTTCTACGATTCAAAGTTTACGCAAGCAGGCTTTGAGGGTGTAAATTGAATCGTATCAGATGCAAGAAACGCAGAAACTATAGCGGTTCTGATTTGAATCACATACATCACCCATAATGTAGAGACGTAGCATGTGAGTCCAGCGCTGCGGTCCTTGTTTCCCTCCGGAGCCACTTCTGTGCGGGGGTTCCCCCCGTTGAAGAATGTGGCGTCAGGCGACTGGCGAACCCGGAGGGCTACGTCTCTACAACTGTATATTGCACCCAACACCAGAAGTGCTATAGATTTTATCTGCGTGCAATACTCCGTGTATCTGCGGTTTCATATCAAAGTTCACGTAAATAAACTTTACTTGCAATGCGTAACAGTTAACTGCTAAAAGGTATTACTTAATAACTGAAAATTCAGATTTAAAAACAGCATGAATCAATTACCCCAAAGCCTAAAAGCCTTAATTCGCCAAAAACTTAAAGATACTAAAGCGCTTTGGCAAGGCTATGCATTTCACCATGCTTACATACAAGACACAGAAAACTCCAGCTACTGCTACCAATGGAGTGAAATAACCACTCCAATTAAACAGCGTTCTGGTTTTCCTGAAGTCAACGAAAATCGCCTCTGGAATATGCAACTGGCGGCGAAGGATATTCATGGACTCATCTTAAATCCTGGGCAAATTTTCGACTTTTGGAATCGTGTTGCGCGTCCTACTGTTGCGAATGGCTTTCGAGAGGGTCCCACTTTGCTAGGAAATCGCCTCATGACTGATGTCGGAGGTGGATTATGTCAAATTTCTACGACTCTGTTCCAAGCACTCCTTTGGGCAGATTGTGATATTCTAGAACGCTATAACCACTCGATTGATGCTCATGGAGAAACGCGCTTTTTCACTCTTGGTCAAGATGCAACGGTGGCTTATGGCTATAAAAATCTCATCACAAGGAACAATAGTCAAATTCCCTTGCAGTTACGCTTGCAGGTTTTAGGTGAAAAGGCTGTGGTTGTAGCAAGTGTCTGGAGTACTGAACCATTACCTGTTGAAGTTAAAATCACCTCAACGGTTTTAGAAAAACTCCCTGCACCTAGCGCACACGATATGTGTGGTTGGCGGGTTGAAACAATTCGTTATGTGCGTCTAAAAGAATGTCCGAATACAGAATGGCAAACTAACTACCATACACTTGATGTCTACAAACCCCATGTCAAGCTACATCAAAATCTCAGCCCCATCCCTGTATAGTTTTTTAGATGAAGTTCTCTCACCCTACCAGCTATTAGGAGAAGTCGCAGAGGCTTTGAAGACGCATCTGGTAGAAGCAAACCTTTGTGGAATGGATTCTCACGGTTTGCAACAAATTATCGGTTATGTCAAAAGTCTACAAAGTGGGCGAATCAATCCTCAGCCTCAGTTGCGCGTGAATTCAGAACGCCCGACTATGATTCGGATTGATGGCGATCGCACTCCCGGACAGTATGCCGGGCAAGTAGCAATGGATACAGCCCTTGCCGCTGCACGTCAGTTTGGTATGGCAGTTGTTGGCGTCAGCAACAGCAATCACTTTGGTATGGCAGGTTACTATACCCGCATGGCTGCTGAGGCAGGAATGATTGGTTTTGCTACCAGTGATACGAATGGTGTAGACCTTGCTCCCTATGGGGGAAGAAAAGCAAAACTTGGTAACAATCCGATTTCCTGGGGAATTCCGACAGGGACACCACAACCCATCATTTTGGATATGGCAGCCGGAACGGTGAGTGGGGGTAAAGTCAAACACTTTGGTTATCAGGGTTTACCGATACCCTTGGGTTGGGGACTCACGGAAGCAGGAGAACCAACCCAGAACCCCAAGCAGGTGGCGGTGAATTTGCCAGCTTCTTATAAAGGTTCTGGGTTGGCGTTCGTCGCAGATTTATTATGCGGTCCACTTTTGGGTACCGCAGCAGCCATGTTTAAAACTAAAGCAATTCATGATAGTGCTAACGGTACAGGACATTTCTTTTGGGTACTAGATGTAGAGGCTTGGACGAATCGAGAGGAATTTGAGGAACGGGTGCAAAGTGCGATCGCCTCCCTTAAACAAACCCCCCGCCTTGATGTCAACCAACCGATTTATTATCCAGGAGAACTAGAAGCCATCACTCGCGAAGAACGTCTATTAACGGGTATTCCCATACCTCAAGCTTTGATTGATGATTTGGCAGTTTATTTTGGGGAAGATAGTGTTTCTGGGTTAAGTGGTTAGATTTCAAAACAGTTATCAGTTACCAGTTATCAGTTATCAGTTATCAGTTACCAGTTTGAAGAAGAATTCAGCAATTCTGAATTCAGTATTCAGAAGGAAGAAAAAA
>NZ_QMEB01000265.1:0-8450 GCF_012912135.1 Brasilonema bromeliae SPC951
GATAAAACAAGCTATCACTTGCAAGACAAGCGCATTCAAGCAGTTTTAGCCATGAAACCTTTCAGTAGTGGCATTTTCGGGCAAAAAGGTCTGCGTCAGATTCAGGTTCCTGTAATGCTGATTGCAGGTAGCAATGATGTTGTCACACCAGCAGTTGTGGAACAAATCTGCCCCTTTAGCTGGCTTTCTAGTTCTGATAAGTACTTGGTTTTGATGCAAAACGGAACCCACGTTTTTGACAACCAAGAATTTGCGAGTCGTAGTTTCCCTATTCCTGGTCAGTTAGCTCACCCCCACCCAGCCCTCGCCCGCCGCTATCTTAAAGCAATGAGTTTGGCTTTTGCAAAAACTTATGTCGCTGGTCAATCACAGTATCGTGAATACCTTAACCCATCCTACATCAAAGCATTGAGTCAACCTCCTCTGCCGCTTTTTCTTGTACGTTCTCTCACTACGACTCAGTTATCTCAAACACAAAATCTTTCTTGTCCAGGCTCACAAAACTTCTCATCTCCAGAGAAGCCTAAAATTCAAAATTCAAGATTTTGAATTATTAATATGTCTCATCTTGCTATTGACTCAAACAAGCAAACTGAATTTTTAACAACTTATGTTAAACATAATTTCAAATCATTCAAATCAAAAACTTCCTCGTTGGTTAAATTTAGGATTGGCTTTCCCGATCATTTTTTTAAACACTTGGCTGATATTCTTGGTTTGCCAATACCTACAGCCTATTGTCACTATTTTGGTTACAGCCAGCTTAATTGCTTTTTTATTAGACTACCCTATTGTGTTTCTAGAACAGCGAGGAGTGAAACGCAGTTGGGCAGTTGGGCTAGTTCTGATGTTGACGCTCTTGCTGTTGGGAGTTCTGGGATTTGTCCTAGGTCCTCTTGTTTTTCAACAGTTAGTAGAATTTGGCAACCGCTTACCAGCTTGGATTGAAGCTGGAAGGCAACAATTGCAAACCTTGAATGAGCAATCAATGTTACACATATTACCTATTGATTTCAATGAAATCACGGCTGAGGTAACTAGTCAACTCTCTGGTACAGTGCAGTCTTTGACGACTCAAATTATTAACGTCATTCTCGATACCATTAACAGTGCCTTTAATCTTCTGTTGACTGTGGTTGTGACAATTTTTCTGGTTTTATATGGGAAAAGCCTTTGGGATGAAATTTTTAACTGGTTTTTTTCTAGCTGGAATCACCAAATTCAGTCATCTCTCAAGCAAAGTTTTCAGGGCTACTTTGCGGGTCAAGCGATTACGGCGTCTATCCTCAGCGTAGTTTTGATACTTGCTTTTCTGGCTCTAGAGGTGCCCTTTGGACTGCTGTTTGGACTGGGAATTGGGGTGGCGAGCCTAATACCATTTGGTGGTTTTGTGAGTATCACATTAATAAGCTTGTTAGTTGCGTTTCAAAATGTTTGGCTAGGGGTCAAGGTGTTGGTAGCTGCCGTTATCCTCGGTCAAATCAACGAGAATATAGTGGCTCCTCGTCTCATAGGAAACATTACCGGACTCAATCCTGCCTGGGTACTCATTTGTTTACTCATTGGCTCAAAGCTCGCAGGAGTATTAGGTTTACTTGTAGCGGTACCTACAGCCAGTTTCGTTAAAAAAATAGCCTTTACTCTAAATAATTCCACTTCGGATTTTGAAATGAAATTGCCTTAAGATATGTCATTTGTTCGTGAAGCTGTTGACTGTTAACAGTGAAAAAATAACAGTCTTTATAATCACTTAAGTACTTAAAAACGTAAATCTTATGCAAACCCTCGACTCTTCTCAATCTAAGCCATCTCCAACGACAGAACCTGTTATTTATGTCCATAATCTCAACCATTACTTTGGTAGCGGTGACCTTCGCAAACAAGCATTATTCGACATTAACTTGGACATTTACCCAGGTGACATTATCATTATGACTGGACCCTCAGGTTCAGGAAAAACGACACTATTAACCCTGATGGGTGGACTGCGGTCTGCTCAAGAAGGTAGTTTAAAGATTTTAGGGCAAGAAATCTGCGGCGCGAGCAAGAAGCAGTTGACGCAGATCCGCTGCAATATTGGTTATATTTTCCAAGCACATAACTTAATGACGTTCTTGACAGCTAAGGAAAATGTGCGGATGTCAATGGAGTTGCATGATGAGTTTTTGGATCAGGATATGGATGCCAAAGCAGTTGCTATGCTCGAAAGTGTTGGTTTGGGACATCGTGCCGATTACTACCCGGAGAATATGTCGGGTGGACAGAAGCAACGGGTCGCTATTGCCCGTGCTCTGGTTTCCCAACCTAAAATTATTTTGGCAGACGAACCCACTGCTGCGCTGGATAAAAAATCTGGGCGTGATGTTGTGGAATTGATGCAGAAGCTAGCGAAAGAACAAAGCTGTACAATTTTGCTGGTGACCCATGACAACCGCATCCTTGATATTGCCGATCGCATTGTCTACATGGAAGATGGTCGTCTGATTAAAGATGGTATAGATGCTGCTGCCAAGATGAGTTAGACCTCACCATGCGATCGGGTTGTTTCTAACAGTTGATCGACTGAATCTAGAGCGGTCAACTGTTAACTGTCAGGCGTTACCTGGAGCAAATCTACTGTACTCCCATATTTCAAACAAATACGTTGAACTATAGATATCAAAAAAGTGTATGAAGCGGAAGGTAATTTTGGCAGTTTTTGCTACCTCAAGTGTTGAGTTGGGACAGCGAAAGTTCACAAAACACAGAGACACAGAGCAGACCTCCCGAACCTCAAATTTTTCTTCTGTAAGTTTTACGCATTTAGTATGCACCCTAGTTGACCACGGTTTTGAAGAAGCGTCGCTCCGTTCGTTGCTGAAGCGACTAAGTTTAATCAATTTGTAGAGGACTTGCGCCACTTGCACTGCTTAATCTTTTCAAGTGGAAATACACAGGTTTTGGTCTTCTTGTTTTACTGATGGGTTATTTTTGCTCAGATGCACTAGTTTCATTTCATGCTGATTTTAGCTTTTTTCCCTTCACAGGGAATAAGAGTGCAATGCCCTTCCGAGGCATAACGGAAACCATGATAGGGGCATTCAATACACCCATCAATCACCCGACCTAATGCCAGGTTGACTCCTCAATGAGCACACTGGCTACTTTGACAGACAATTTGTCCATTGTTGTTTCGCCACAGTACTAAATCCTCATCGAGTCGTCTGAGTCCAACTGGTTTTTTACGTATACTTTTTGATTCAGCAATTGGCCACCACTTTTGTAAAAACATGATTTTCTCGTGCGCTTAGCAAAACAAACTGCTTTATGTATCGGTCAAGAGTACTGAATTGTAAGATTTCACTTGAGTTGTACCATAACTGATAAAGTGCAGCCACTGGTAATACAAAAGTACGCTCAAGATAAAATCGGAATATACAAAGCTTTGATTGTGAAGAATAAGTTTGATTGGACATAAATGTTGCATCTGTTGCTGACACAAAAAATATGGCGGCTAAAAAGGCGCACAATGTACCAATCCACTATAAAAATGAGATTTTCTTCATTAAAGTTTGAATATTTAGTACTTTAGACAGCGAGTCAGTAAATACCACTGGGCATTCGTGACAATTTAAAACAACGTTGCCTTTGTCAATTAGCAATTCGGCTTAAAATCGGGTAAAAGATGTATCAGTAAATACTGAATTTTCCGGGCAAGAGTGAATCATGCGTCTAAAGATTGCGCGATAAGCCTCCGGCTTGACGCTGTATCGCATGATTGCGTGCACTCTGCGCAACAGCCGTGGCGTTAGCCATAGGTGGGTGCCCCGCACCATGGTGTGCAGTGCCCTTTGGGCGATCGCTTCCCCAAAAATTATGTTTTCTACCACGATTTCCGAAAAATTTTTAAGTAGCATGACTTATTGACAAACGCGCCATAACCTTAAGTTGTCACTAATGACCACTGAATTGTAAGATACAGTGAGTTTTGAAGACAAAGAGCAATCAGAGTACAAGCATCGTGTCCTAGATATGCTTATGGACTAAGATGCGTTTAATTTAGATTGCTGTGGTGCGTACAATAGGCATTTAAGATTGAGATGGTCTTAAGTTGATGCCTAATAAAATCAAGTAAAGACATTTCACCTGTCATTTTTTCTGTGATTAAGCAGCTTAGGGAAAATCCGTGCCTTTTTGCTGCTTGTGCAAAATACAGGACAAAAGTGACGCCAACAAGAGGCAAGTATTTAGGCAGAAATTACAGGAAAGCTGAGCCAGATAAACTTCAAGTCTGATTTTGGGATGAACGTGGGTTTATTAGTGCTAAAGCTATTAGACATATCCGCACAAAAAGGTGAAACCGATAGAGAAAAACCTTTTTGGTAATTTTCGGATGAGTCTATTAAACGCAATAGTTTTGTGGAAAAAGGCACCTGAAAAAATCATCAGTAAGTGCCACAAGACCACATACGTAATATTTTTCTACAACAGGAGTTAAAAATGCTAACTGCCACTCAAACACCCCTTGTTTCTTATCAAGCAATGCAGAAAGCTGCTCGCATCATTAAGTATGTTTATCAGTTTTACTTTCCACTTCATGGTCTCTCTGCGGATGATATTTGCACTTATTACCCTATTCTGACATCCGTAGAAGCAACAATTTATCAAGCTGATTTGATTATGGAACAAGGGCAAAGCTTGAATCTGACACATAGCCCTAATGACGATGCTAGTAGTTTAAAACTGTTGAAATACAGTTTAATCAATCTTTTGAAAGAACTGAATTGTTATGATTCAGTGATTGAGCAAGAATTAGTAAGAGGAGAAGAATTTATCCAACTAGAAAACAAGATAATGGTTGGAGGATTAATAAAACATTCAGATGTCATGCGTGTTGCAGAATTACGATCTTCTGATGTTCGCCTTCTTCATCTCATTTTATTTCGTCTGCTCGGTAAACCCTATGATGAAAAGCTTTTGTCTCTCATTTGGCCAGTAGAAGTTATTGCTGATATTGAGGACGATTTCAGACATTACGCTGCTGACGTTGCTGAAAATAGCTACAACACTTATCGTATGTTTGTGACACTTTACCAAGATAAAGCCCCTCAGTACATCAAGGCAGAATTAGAGCATTACGAAAATCTTTTTCAGGATAAAATAGCGACTTTTGCTGATGATGAAAAACAAAGATTAATGGCAATCTACTCTCAATTTCGCCTTAATCATTTTTCAGCTATCCCTGAACCAATTTTGTAGTCATTTAGCTGATTCTGTGACCAAGAATGATAGTGTTTTTTTAAAACACTTGTTGTGAGGAAACTAATTCTCTTACCGGAGCAGTCATTATGTTGACGAAAACTTTTTCGACAAAAGACATCGTCGTTTCCTATTACATCAATCAAGAGAAGCCCTTGTGGAATGTCATTGCTATCTTCTACGTTTTGAGTGGCTACTGCGGTGGGCTAGCACTCTTGGTATTGCATAACATCTGGCTGAACATTTTAGGAACGATGTTACTCGCCCACAGCTTGATTCTGTCAGCCTATTTTTCCCACGAATTCATGCACGGCACGATTTTCAGAAGTATGCGGTGGAATACCGTTGGTGGCAACATTATGCTGTGGCTGAATGGCGGTTGTTATGCCAGATTTAAAGATATGGCGCAAGAGCATATCTTTCATCATGTTAAAAAATTGGATTCTGTGGTTTTTGACTTGCCTGCCTTTATTAACAATCTTCCAGCACCAATACGCGGCTTGATTCTAGCGCTAGAGTGGCTATATTTTCCGGTGATTTCTTTCATACTTCAGTTTTGGGCATTGACTGCTCCTTTTTGGAATCCAAAGCGTCGAGATGAAAGGCTGCGTGTCATTATCCTGCTTATAGTGCGTTCTTCGTTGTTTACCCTACTGGGATTAGTGTCACTCAAAGCATTAGTGCTTTACTTTGTTGCATACACCGGCATGGTTACCGTATTGCGGTTCATGGATGCTTTTCAACACACTTATGAGGCATATCCTGTAGGCTTACCGTTTCCCAAGCGCAATGACGTCTACGAACAAGCCAATACCTTTACAACCTTGATTTCTCGGCGATACTGGTGGTTGAACTTGCTAGTGTTGAACTTTGGCTACCATAACGCCCACCACGCACTCATGAAATGCTCTTGGCACAGTCTTCATGAACTAGACAGGGATTTATTCGCAAGACAACAAACTCAGTATCTGACACTGCCACAATTACTCAAAAACTATCACCGCTTTCGGATTGCTCGTATTTTCTTAGGTCAAGGTACAGCCGTAGATAAGCAGGGTAATTTGGAATTCGATAATTTCTATGGTGCTGTTGGTGTGTCTTTTCTGGTGAAGGCTTAATAGTTTGTTGCAAAAACTTGTGCTTCTCTAAAAACCTCGTGAATGCTGAGTATTGATAGGCCAAGAGTCAACGTTCATTAACCAGAAAAAGTTGTTGACTAAATATTGACTTAGTTAGTTTATTTTCATCTAACTAGTCAACTGAAAAAGGGTCAAAGATGATGGATTACATTTCAAAGGCATTTTTGGTTTGGTTCCTCGGATTTTTTCCAGCCTCAGAAATTTTTGTAGCTGTCCCCTCGGGCATCGCTCTTGGTCTGGATTACTGTTCAACTGTAGTTTGGTCTGTCACAGGTAGTTACATAGCAATTCTGCTAATACACTATGGTTATGAGTTTTTTAGTCAAATACCACAAGTCAAAACGTGGCTCGACCATTTTTCATCCCAACGGTTTAAAAATTGGATAGATATTTATGGAATCGGATTCGTCCTGCTAATAACTCCATTACTTGGTGTGTGGGTTATGAGTGTAACAATGAAAGTTTTCAAAATGGATTCCGGACGATTCTTGGTTTACTCTTTCATCAGCGTGGTTATATCTGCTGTGGCGCTAACAGCACTTACATACACCGGAATAGACTTGGCTACAAATGGCTACAAAATGATAACTAGTATAGCTGGCTAAAATGTCAGGCTTTCCCCAAAAAAGGAGAAATTTGTTTCTTGGATGACAACGAGAAGAAAATGAGATAAGATGAACGTGAACTTGATAATTTGACCACAGAAACCAACTAAAAAATTAAGGTTTCATACATAGTCAGTATTTTGCGTTCAAAACAGTCATTGGTAGAAGGAATACAGGTAGATAGGGATAGTTAGAGGCAGTAAAAAGTGGTTGCTCCATCCAATGAATCTACCAGACAAAGAACAACAAGAACATTTGATTGACTGTTGAGTGAATACCAACTCAATTGCAAATCAACCCAACTCCTTTGTTGAATAAAGTCACACTTAATTGGGTTGATATGATGCCCCCCTTTGACCAGTTTCAAGCATTTGAAATCACTTGCCTTTTACAGGAGATATATATGCATCTGAAAGATTTGACTCATCCTAACCAGTTGCACGGTCTGTCAATTGAACAACTCCAGCAAATCGCTGATCAGATTCGGCAAAAGCACTTAGAAACAATAGCAGCGAGTGGTGGTCACCTTGGTCCTGGATTGGGTGTGGTAGAACTCACGCTAGCGCTTTACCAAACTCTGGATTTGGAATGCGATAAAGTCATTTGGGATGTGGGTCACCAAGCCTATCCGCATAAACTAATTACTGGTCGCTACAATTCCTTTCACACACTACGGCAAAGAAGCGGTATTGCAGGATATCTTAAGCGCTGTGAAAGCAAGTTCGACCACTTTGGTGCAGGACATGCTTCCACAAGTATCTCTGCTGCTTTAGGTATGGCGATCGCCCGAGATTTGAAAGGCGAAACATTTAAAGTCGCAGCCGTGATTGGCGATGGTTCTCTTACTGGTGGGATGGCACTGGAAGCGATTAACCATGCAGGTCACTTGCCCAACACTAACCTGCTGGTAGTTCTTAACGACAATGAAATGTCTATCTCCCCGAACGTTGGTGCGCTTTCTCGCTATCTCAACAAGATGCGCTTGAATCCATCAGTGCAGCATTTATCAGACAACCTCAAGGAACAAATCAAGCATCTACCCTTTGTGGGTGATTCCATTTCTCCAGAACTTGGACGTCTTAAGGAAGGGATGAAACGTTTGGCGGTGACCAAAGAAGGAGCGGTGTTCGAGGAACTGGGCTTTACCTACATCGGACCTGTGGATGGTCATAATCTCGAGGAACTGATTGCTACGTTTGAACGGGCACATCAGATAACAGGACCAGTTTTGGTGCATGTGGCAACTGTGAAGGGCAAAGGCTACGAATTTGCCGAAAAAGACCAAGTAGGCTACCACGCCCAAACCCCCTTTAATCTCGACACCGGCAAAGCCATCCCTTCCAGCAAACCCAAGCCTCCTGCTTATACTAAAGTTTTTGCTCACACTTTGGTGAAACTCGCCGAACAAAACCCCAAAATCGTCGGTCTCACTGCTGCCATGTCAACGGGGACAGGTTTAGATCTGTCT
>NZ_QMEB01000265.1:8522-8773 GCF_012912135.1 Brasilonema bromeliae SPC951
GGTTTAGATAAGCTGCAAGAAAAGCTGCCCAATCAGTATATTGATGTCGGCATTGCGGAACAACACGGCGTTACCCTAGCAGCTGGCTTAGCCTGTGAGGGTATGCGCCCAGTCGTAGCAATATACTCCACCTTCTTGCAACGCGCTTTCGACCAAATTATTCATGATGTCTGCATTCAAAACTTGCCTGTCTTCTTCTGCATGGACAGGGCGGGAATGGCGTTGCTGAATGGAAGTATGAATCAGGCGAT
>NZ_QMEB01000266.1 GCF_012912135.1 Brasilonema bromeliae SPC951
GGGTTCGGGGGTTCGCAATCGACGGGAACCGCCAAGACTGCGACCCCCTCACCGCCCTCCGGGCGTCTACAAGTCGGGAGACCCGACGGCAGATGCTCCACTTGGGGAAACCCCAAGACCGCACTGCCTCCCCAACGCGCTGGCTCCCCAAGACCGCACTGCCTCCTAATGACCCTTACGGGTATGCCTGCCTTCGCCCAGAGGGCTAACGCCAGTTCCCTGGGCGTGGGAGACCCGCCTGCAGGACTGGACTCACTAATGACTAATGACTGATAGCAAATATTATGTCACAAGACAAAGAATTAGAAATCCAGATGCAGTTTCTGGAGGAAGCGACTGATTACCTGAATACCCTGGAAGGGGTATTGCTGGAACTTAATACCAACAGCCGTATCTCTCTAGAAAAAATCAATGCCGCACTTCGAGCTGCCCACTCAATTAAAGGTGGCGCAGGCATGATGGGATTTCGTGCCCTGAGTGATTTGGCTCACCGTCTGGAAGATTCCTTTAAAGTTTTAAAAACTAGAAAAAACTCTTTAGAAATTAATACGGAGTTGCAAAGTTTATTGCTATCTGGAGTAGACTGGCTACGTCAGATAGTGGAATTGTTATCAGAAGGCAATGTTATAGATGAGCAGTGGTTATCGACTTTCTGTTATCCAGTTTTTGAAGAACTGCATGCGCGTTTGGGTGATCCAACCCCAGAGGATGCAGCAACTATGCTGTCTCCAGAGGATGGGCAAGACATCATTCCTTTACTGTTTGAAACAGAGGTAGAAGGATGTTTGCAACGCTTAGAATCCGTGTTGGCAGATAGCGAACAGCCCTGTTTAAAAGAAGAAGTTGCGATTATGGCAGCTGAGTTAGGTGGTTTGGGTGAAATGCTGCAATTACCAGCTTTTACTCAACTTTGCGAATCAGTGGCAAACCTGCTTGAGCAAGCTGCTTCCTCTGAGATTGAAACTGTTGCGCGTGTGGCATTGGAAGCATGGCGGCGATCGCAAGCGTTGGTGATGACAAATCAACTAGAGACCTTACCAACAGAAATTCAGCTAGAGGATTTGGCGCCTCAAGCCGCAGCATATACTCAAACACAACTGCTACAAGTAGAAGTAGCACCACCCCTGTTTCCAGAAACAGAAGTTGCCGAAACAGACATTCTGCAACCAGAAGAAACACAAGAAACTTGGTTGGATCGTGAAATCATTACAGCTGATTTTGAAGCTTTAGAGGCAGCTTTTGCGGATGAGAGTAACGCTCAAGTTCAAGTGCCACCAAATCCAGTTGTTTCTCAAGAAATTCCGACAACAAATTACAAATTTGTTGAACAGAAAGCCGAACAAACTGTTAGTAACAACAATAAGAGTGAACCTCAGGAAAATACTGTTCGAGTTCCTAGCAAGCAACTTGAGCAAATTAATGATTTGTTTGGGGAACTGATTATTCAGCGCAACGGATTGAATCTACAACTTGAGAGGTTACGCAAACTGATTCGTAATTTGAACCAGCGAGTGCAAGTTCTTGGCAGAGAAAATCAGCAATTACGTACAGCTTACGATAGGATAGCAACTCAGAGTGTGCTGTCATCTAGTGTTCCATTCCTGGCATTGCCCTCACGTCAAAACGTGGAGGATTTCATCGGGTTTGGCGATGAGAACCAGACACAAAGCGGGTTTGATTCTTTAGAAATGGATAGCTATAACGAATTAAACCTGCTTTCTCAGGAAGTGATGGAAACTATCGTTCAGGTACAAGAAGTCACCAGTGACATTCAACTCAGTGTTGACGATACAGATTTATTTGCCCGCAAACTCACCAAAACATCCAAGCAGTTGCAAAGAAAGCTGACTCAAGTACGGATGCGTCCGCTATCTGATATTGTTGATCGCTTTCCTAGGGCTTTGCGCGACCTATGTGTAGAGTACGGCAAAAACGTCCAACTGAAAATTGAGGGTGCTGGTGTCTTAATTGAACGTAACATCTTGGAGGCTTTAAATGAGCCTTTGATGCATATGTTGCGAAATGCCTTCGATCATGGTATAGAAGACCCAGCAACACGCCGCGCCTGCGGTAAGTCAGAACAAGGATTAATTGAGATTAAAGGCACGCATCAAGACAATCGCACAATCATTACTCTCAGAGATGATGGACGTGGAATTCCACTAGACAAAATCCGTGCCCGTGCTATAGCTATGGGGTTAGAACCTAGTCTCATAGCGCAAGCTACTGATGAAGAACTGCTCTCGCTCATTTTTGAGCCAGGATTTAGCACCTCTGACCAAGTCACAGCTTTGTCCGGTCGAGGTGTCGGTATGGATGTGGTTCGCAGTAACCTCAAACAAGTACGAGGGGATGTCAAAGTTGATACTGTAGCAGGAAAGGGGACAACTTATACGATATCAGTGCCGTTTACACTGTCAGTCGCAAGAGTCTTACTGATAGAAAGCAACCGAATGCTTTTAGCATTTCCCACAGATGCGGTTTCAGAAATATTCTTGCTGAATCACGAGCAAGTGTTCACAATGGCAACCAGCGAAGTCCTTAATTGGCAAGGAAACATGTTACCGTTGATTCGTCTGGGTCAGCATTTAGAGTTTAATTGCCCCCGCTACGACAACCCAAACCTAGAAACTCCCCCTGCAATTAATGCCTCTAGCATACTCATCGTCAATCAAGGCAATAATCAGCTCGTGGCGGTACAAGTAGATCGTTGTTGGGGTGAGCAAGAAGTTGCTATCCGTCGAGTTGAAGGAAATATACCTTTACCCAGTGGCTTTAGCAACTGTACGATTCTGGGTGATGGTCGGGTAGTCCCACTAGTGAATGCCAACGAGTTATTTTATTGGATTGTTACCAACGAACGCACGCCCAGAACGAATCAACTACCATCGCCAAGGTTAAAGACCGCTTTCCTGACGCCAGCCGACGACCAATCACTGCTGCCAAGTAATCAAAAAGGTACGGTTTTAATTGTAGATGACTCAATTAATGTCCGGCGTTTCTTAGCCCTCACTCTAGAGAAAGGAGGGTATCAAGTAGAACAAGCGAAAGATGGTCAAGATGCGCTCGAAAAACTTCAGGGTGGTTTGAGAGTTCAGGCTGTTATTTGTGATATTGAAATGCCTCGTGTTGATGGTTATGGCTTTTTAGGTCGTATCAAATCAAATACTGACTTTAGAGATATACCAGTCGCTATGCTAACCTCTCGCAGTAGCGATAAACATCGTCAATTGGCAATGCAACTAGGTGCTACTGCCTACTTCTCCAAACCTTACAATGAGCAAGAATTACTGAAAACTTTGGATGAAATCATTTTTCCTCTGGCAGGAGCTTCTAACTAGAGAATCATGCTGAAAGTTATAAATTAAGCTTGTCAAGAGTTCACACGAGACAGTGCGTTGCGAGCAGTTTGTTGGCAGGGGAGCCACTACCAAGAAACTGCTCTGCCGATTTGTCGCAAGTGGCGTATCAAGCTCAGCAGACGACTGCGAGGTTCCACTGATATTGGGGCAACCGTTCCTAACCTCTAATATAGCGTTTATGGAGTTGCTTGCAATACATGGCTCTCCGTGAAAGTGCATGCACTTTCACATTATAGGGATTAAACCCCGTCCTTAAGGACGGGGTCTTTCCTTATTTATCCGTGGTGGTGTATGTGATTTAAATGAGAACCGCTATATCTCGTGCGACTCTTCCCTCCAGTAAGAATGACACATTAGAACGCAACTTAGTATAAAATTTTTTTTATTTTGGCAGTCGAACAAGCGGATTTTTTCTTGCCACTATAACTGAAAGACATGTTTAGTAAGGACTTTGGCAGCTAGTATCGTTCAGCTTTCTTGTAGAGTGAGGCTCTCTCTATCTAAAGGCTGATGGCATTTTTTGATACCAAAAGATATAAAACTAGAATGTGACATAAGCAGCAAATATTCAGCAAATATACAGAGCAAGCTTTCAAATGATAAATCTGTGTTCTGGCACTCCAGAACACGGAGGTTTGCACTGGTGTAGTGTTGTGACCTTTTTGCAACACCTTTTTCAAACTCACGCCCGTAATTGGATGTGAAGTTATCAAGTTGGCATTGGTTGTATATTCAGTGTCACAATTGACGGCAGCTAAATTTATCTAATTACCACCCATTGACTGAAGAGGAGTCTAGATGGCAATTGATTTAAGAATTATACAAAATAGATGAAATCATGACTATACAGTTAGTATGTGCTAGATTGCATACCATTTTTGGGAAAACAAAATGAATTTGTTAGTCTTGAAAATCCTAGCAATTATCTTTTTAATTGTCGGAGAAATATTGACCATCTATGCTGAAATGATGGCGGCTAGAAATTTCTCAATTAATTCCAATTTTTTTGGAATGTTTTTCCAAGCTTTTCTAACAGTTACCTTGGCAGGATTATTTGTAATTTCAGGTTACATGCTTGGATTCAAGGCTTTCAAAAATATTTGGTTGATAACTGCTTTTTCTATAACTTCCATTTTGTTAGTCGAGCCTATTCTCGCTTATATAGTTTTCCGTCAAATACCAACGAAAGGAGCAACGCTTGGATTATTTTTAGGAACGTTAGGAATGCTAGCTACCATTTTTGAATGATAATTTATTCACAATTCAGCTATTTTATGAAGTACACAAGCTATTCGAGGAACTGACTAGTAAGTATACAATACTGAAGAACTTTACCGCTGTGATAGTGATGGCAAAATTGGTCGATTTATTGACCTTAAGCAGCGGGATATCAAGTTTATTTTACAACTGCACATCATAAAGCTGAGAAAACTCTACTATCTCAGGATGTTCCTTCAGCTCACTTAACGTTTGTGGAATCGAGAGCGACTACTGCAAACTTACGAGCAGAGCTTGAATCCGTGTAAGCTGTTGCGCGTATATATTGGGCTTTTTTTCGTTACGGCAAGTCAAAACTCAAGCCGAAAAATTGAGCTAGTGCTCGACTACAGTTCCACAGGCTACAGGAGCCAGTGCGCCCTTGTGGGAATGCCCCTTACAAATAAGTATTCAATTTTAAGGCGTTACAGCTTATTTATTTTTGTGAGCAGGGATTGGACTGGCAATGCAAGCGATAGAGTTATTGATGGAGCATAATGATAGCAAAATTATTTAAAATTCAACAAACTCCTTTTCAAGCTGAGCCTCCTCTGTATCTGAAAGCAGGGAAGAAGTTTTTCTCCCTTATAAAAGAGCCTGGGGAAACTGAATTTATTCATCAGATTGACTATATCCGTGTGCCCGGCAAAACCAATGATTTTTTGATCTATCGCTCACTAAACGATAGAAATATAAGACCTGAAATCATAGTACATACAAAGAGTACACTTGCTTCCCAGCATGAGAATGACGCGTCTGAAATACTAGCAAAAAAGACTGGTTTTTGGAGTTACAAAGATATACTTTCTCCCGAAGCATTAGCTTCAGTTAAGTTACCTTCACCAGAAGTAGCAACCAAAGAGCATATTCAAGAGATTCTCGCTTATGACAAAGTTACCGAAGGTGATTCACTTCGCTTCTTTAATTATGTTGCCTCAACCTCTCTTGATATGCCAAAGGAATTCTGGCCCGTAATGGTGCTATGGCTTTGCGATGAGATGAATCATCATGCTGGGTTCAAGACAGCGTATCATAAACTGTTCGGCGTTGCTCCAGTCATGGAGGCTGCACTTGCTGTAGAAGAGTCAGATTTTGGACAGTTTGACTCGATTATGAAAGAGCCTTTTAAGCTTCTTGTAGCCCTTACCTATGATGAAGCTTCTACCATCAATGGATATAAGCACGACTTAGCAGTCTATAAAATAATTGGTCAGCCGTTCACTAACTTTTTAAGAAGGGTGAATGCTGATGAGAGCTGGCACTTCTCGAAGTTTGCAAATTTGGCTGCAAAGTACTTCCCTGAAAGGATAGCTGAAGTCCCCAAGATTTTGGAGGAAGTAAAATCACTGGATGGAAGACCTTATAAGCGCACGTTTTTGTTTGATCATGATCCGTCTGTAGAAGCTCAATTCACAAAAGCAGCGCAAGATAAAGCTTGTGACATCGTCTTGAAGGTCTTAACCAAGAAGATGGATTGGTGGAGGTCTCAACAAAATGGGTGCAGACTTAACAGCTATTGAGGCTAAACTCGAAAAGTTAAATAGCTCGGCACAAATAAAGTTAATCCGTGAAGGCTGTCGTTAGTGAGCCACTGCGGTGGCTCCTCCCTAGGCGACTGACGTCCAGCGTGCCGTAGACAGTTGCACAGCCGCCTCAAGTGGCGTAAGCGCAAGCCTCCGCAAGACTTACGTTGTAGACGTGCCATAGGCATACCCGGAGGGTCATGACTCATTGTTTGATGAGTGAATCTACGGTGAACATGGCTTTTCAGTAGATTCACTCATGCGGTTGAGAGATGACAGGTCATTAATTGCTTAGTATATTCATTTATACATAATAGATATTTTCGGTAACATTTCAGTATATTTACTAATGCATAATCTAGTCTTCAGGGCGGAATGTAGTAGAAAATATGCAATTTAAGTATAAACTCTCATGACTAAAAATAATAGGATATCGTACCCAGTTGCAGAAACAAAGATTACAACTGATCGAAAAGTTGTTACGTCTTTAAGTCAATGGTTTTACAACCTTCCTATTAGCCGCAAACAGTTGATTGCTTTAATTGCCTCTGAATTAGTATCTATTCTGGGAATAGGTATTGGAGCCACCTTAATAATTACTAACGGTTTGCGGACTCAACTGTTTGAACAAGCTAAGTCAGAAGTTGCAGTTTTAGATACTAATTACAATATTAAAATTAATCAAATGGGCTTTGGGTTTCGGGGACAATCAGATAATACCGCAATTATTAAAGCATCTGTTATCTATGATTCAATGAAAACCATAAGTCCGGATTTAAAAGCAGAAGTGAAGCGGATTCTTGAAAACGAAATCAAAGCTCGCCAAATTGAATATGCTACGTTAGTAGGTAAAGATTTCAAGATTATTGTCAACGCTAATAGTGACCGTGAAGGTGATGTTTTTAATCCTAACAACTTAGTCAGTGAGGTTTTCAAAAATCCCAAACAAATTAAAGCCAGTAGAATCGTTAGCTGGTCAGAAATCAATAAAGAATCACCTCCCTTACCAAATACTTTCAGCAATCATGATGCTCTCATTCGTTATACAGTAACCCCTGTCAGAGATCAAAACACAAAAGCTGTTGTGGGTGCTTTAATATCTGGGGATATAGTTAATGGCAAACAACCTATTGTTAAGAACACTTTAGAAGCAACTGGAGGCGGTTACAGTGCTGTTTACTTACGGAAATCTACGGGAGAGTTTGCCCTAGCCACTTCTGTTGCTCAAGGTGAATCTAAGGATTTCAACCAAGCTCTCTCTAATGTAGAGTTACCAAAAAAAGAGACGGAATCTCTACTCAAAGAAGCAGCAAGTTCAACCGAAGGAACAGTGGTCACTAGACGCATGGTAGTAGGAAATGAAACCTACACCATAGCAGCAAAGGCTGTCCCTAATAAAATAGTTGAAGAAGCTGATGGTCTATCAGCAGTTTTTGACGGACAGTCAAGCGCTATTTTAGTGCGGGGAACTCCAGAAAAATTTTTCAATCATTTACTGCTACAAAGTTTGCTGGAACAAACCCTCACCATTGTTGTCGCACTCATCATTATTGCTATTTGGGCAGTTATTCTTAGGCGGACAATTATTAAACCTATCGAAAATCTACAGCAAGCAGCGCAAAAATTTGCTGCTGGCGATCGCTCTTCTCGGGCTGAGATTTTTGCTACTGATGAAGTTGGTCAATTAGCCATTAATTTTAACATAATGGCAGAAAGAACCTTAGAACAAATCCGATACCAAGAAGATGAAACGAAACTAGCACTGCAGCTCAATGAAATAACTACGGCGATGCGTGAATCACTAGACACTGAAAAAATCTTGAAAGCAGCAGTTTCTAGCACGCGAAAAGCCATACGAGCCGAGCGAGTGCTTTTTTATCGTTTAGACGAAAACTATCAAGGTACAGTTATTGCTAAATCCGTTAATTACGAAGGTTCAGCAACTTTAAGAACAAGCATAACTGAACCCTTTCATCCAGAAGAACACTTTCAAAACTATAAGACAAGTGAGGTTAAAGTCGTTGAAAACATTTACGAAGCCGATTTGAGCCAGCAATACCTTAAACAGCTAGAATCATTTGCGGTCAAAGCGTATTTACTGGCACCTATTTTCCTCAACAAAAAGCTATATGGTTTATTGATAGTGCATGAGTGTTCGGATTACCGAAAGTGGCAAGATATAGAAATCACTTTGTTTAAGCAGGTGGCAATTCAAGTTGGCTATGCTTTAGAACAATCAGAGCTTCTCCAACATGTAGAACAAAGTTGTCAAATTGCTGAAACAGCTTCAATTCAGGAACGACAACAAAAAGAAGCCCTGCAAATGCAACTTTTGAAACTCCTTAGTGAAGTAGAAGGTGCAGCCAGAGGTGACTTGACGGTGCGTGCTGAAGTCAAACAAGGGGAAATTGGTACAGTTGCCGACTTTTTCAACTGTATCGTTGAAAGTTTGCGCTTGATTGTGTCGAAAGTGCAGGTATCGGCATTGCAGGTAAATCAGGCGATCTGGACAAACTCTGAAGCAATCGGTGAACTGGCAAACTCAGCACTGATTCAAGCCCAAGAAATCAACCGCACACTCGATGCAGTTGATCACATGAGCCAATCGATTCAACA
>NZ_QMEB01000267.1 GCF_012912135.1 Brasilonema bromeliae SPC951
AGCTTGTTTTTGCAATATGTGAGGAGTTTGAGACTGAAGTTGTCATTATCAATAAGTCTAATGAGGAAGTGCCTTTTGAACAAGAATTGGTGCAAGACATGATTGAACTGATTACTGTGTTTAGTGCTCGCCTTTATGGCTCTAGAAGCAAAAAAAACAAGAAATTAATTGATGGTATGACGCAAGTTGTTAAGGAGGTTTCATAGTGTTGTTAGGTTTCAAGACTGAGTTGAAACTGAATAATCTGCAACGTACAGCATTAATGAAGCATTGTGGCGTAGCGCGTCATGCATGGAATTGGGGACTTGGTTTGACCAAGCAAATCCTTGACCACAACAAAGCAAATCCCAATTCCAAGATTAAATTCCCTAGTGCCATTGACTTGCACAAGTGGTTAGTGGCGTTAGTAAAGAGTGAGCATGAATGGTACTACGAAGTCAGTAAATCAACGCCACAACAAGCACTGATGGCTTTGCGCGAGTCCTGGAAACGATGCTTCAACAAAACCGCTGGCGTTCCTAGGTTTAAGAAGAAAGGTAGACGTGACTCCTTCACGCTTGAAGGTACAGTCAAAATTTTAGGCAACAACAAAATTCAAGTACCTGTAATTGGTGTCCTCAAAACTTATGAGCGACTACCGCAAGTTAAACCTAAATCTTGTACTATATCGCGCCAAGCAAATAGGTGGTTTATAAGTTTTCGGATTGAAACAGAAACTCACAGCACTGAGCATACAGACGTTGTAGGAGTTGACCTCGGAGTTAAGACTCTAGCAACTCTTTCCACCGGTGAGGTGATCACTGGCGCAAAGTCCTACAAGAAATATGAATCTAAGTTGTCCAGAATGCAATGGTTGAATCGCCATAAAATAATCGGTTCAGCCAACTGGAAGAAAGCACAAATGCAGATAGCTAAGCTCCATAGAAAGATAGCCAATATCCGAAAAGATACGTTGCACAAGCTTACCTCACTACTTGCTAAGAACCACGGCAGGATAGTGATTGAAGACCTCAATGTATCTGGAATGATGGCGAATCATAAACTAGCTAAAGCAATCGCTGACATGGGATTTTATGAGTTTCGTCGCCAGTTGACATACAAGTGTGAACTGTATGGTTCAAAACTTGTTGTTGTTGACCGATGGTTTCCGAGTTCCAAAACTTGTTCAAACTGCGGAACAAAAAAAGAAACACTCACTTTAGATGAACGAGTGTTTGAGTGTGGTCATTGTGGTTTCAGTCTCGACAGAGATTTGAACGCTGCAATCAATTTGTCCAAAATCGCCAGTTAGGCGAGGCTCGCGCCTGTGGACTGGTTAACGCCGACGTTACCAGGATGAAGCAAGGAAGTAAACGAAACTCAAAGTAGATATTTCCATTTATGGGTAGCTTTGGGTAGGTGTTATGTAACGGAAAGTGAGTCAGTTATTCAAAACGCGACTTCGGTCAAATTGATAGTAGAAGTTGTTAGTACGGCAGTCGCTTCAAGCCGGGAAACCCGTCCAACGCGCTGCCTTACCAATTGGCAAGACGACTACTACGACAAACGTCGTGATTATGAAGCTATGGGCATTCCCGAATACTGGATTGTAGATTATGCCGCCTTGGGAGGGCGTGAATTTATCGGCTATCCAAAACAATGCACTATCTTTGTATACGAACTAATTGACGGGGAATATGTAAAAACAACGTTTAGAGACAGTGATGTGATTGTCTCCCCTACCTTCCCACAATTTAACCTCACCGCGCAACAGATTTTTAATTTGGCTTTGTAATTGGATGAACAAACCCGCAGAACGCAACAATGTTAGTAGCCAGTTTGAATTTTGAATATTTGAGCAGCGAGTGGTACATTAATAGACGCAATAGGCGCAAATATTGAAGAATCTCTGCGATGTGAAACTATGGAAGTTATGTCACGTCAAAAGCACCCAAATGCCCCTTTTTTCCTTTTTAGGATTAACGAAACAGGGTTTTTGGGACTATATGATTGAGGGCAGGTTTGATGATGGAGACGAGTTATTCTTTGAAATGCAGTTGATTGGTGACGGCTTGGAACTAACAGTAGATGTCATGTTAGGCAAAATATTGGATAAATGTGCCAAAAAGTACCGAGGCTTTTGTCAACGGTACTCTCACCCAAACAAACGCTCAACAGCACAACTAAACCCTGGCAAAAGAGGACTGGTTAAATTATCATCCTTATACAAAGTTGCAACTAGTTTCAAAACAGCCTTTTCCCGACGATAAATTTCTACCTTCTGCTTTTCGCGGTCAAAAATCCAGTATTCATGCACACCTTGAATTGAATACAGCTTTAACTTTAACTCACGATCTCGCTTTTCTTGCTTTTCCCCAGGAGACAATACCTCAATCACCAACTCTGGTGCACCTGTCAAATGTCCAGCTTCATCCAGTAATTGTGTCAATTGTTGATGACTTACCCAAACCACATCAGGAATCACGTTGTCAGTATCAGTAAAAATGATGCCTGGTGCAAAAGCAACTCTTCCCAATCCAGTCTGAGTTGACCAGATTTCTAATTGTGTACCTATTTTTACACAAACTTCCTGATGCTTCCAGTGAGGCGCTCTAGTCACAAATAATTCTCCATCAATAATTTCGTAACGTTTGCCGTCATCAGGAAATAAATCTAGATCAGCAGTTGTCAATCGTACTTTTTCTGATGTTGTAGTTGTCATATCATCCCACCTTGTTTTCTCATTTATTGATATTTCTGACAAGTTTAAGTGCATCATTCATAGTGATACCGACAAGTTAGAAAATCAATCTGGGTGTTTCCCACGCGATAGACAAGCCTATCCTCTAAATCTATTCGCCGCGACCACATATCTGCATCCATATACTTCAATGGTTCTGGTTTACCGATACCCTCAAATGGGTCTTGCATGACAGCCGTCACCAAATCTAAGATTTTTAAAGCTTTGTCAAAATCTTGCTTGAACCACCAAGCTAAATCTTCTTTAAATTTAGAGCTAAAACCAGGAGTGCGATTCACTACAACTGGCTTAATTTCCTCAGCTTCAGCTTTCTTTTTCTTCTTCTTGGTCAATCCCCAACTCCTGCTGAAGTTCTGTGATAGTTTGAGGTTGAATCTTTCCTGTTTTTGACTCTTCTATTGCATCCAGTAGGTGACGTGCATTTGCAGGCGATCGCAATAGATAAACCGTTTCAACCAAACTCACTAAATCTGACTCAGCAATCAACGCTACGTTTTCGCTATCACGACGGTTGATGATATACACTTGATGATTTTCTACTACCAGGTCTAACAGCTTAAAAAAGTCATTTCTGGCATCGGTCGGGGATGTGATTTTGTAGGATAGCATCCGTTTCTGTACAAACTTCTGTACATATATTTTAAATTGTCAATCATCTTGTTGACAATTTCCAAAAAACTTTTTCTAGCAGGTTAATAACAGTCAAATATGCTACATATATTCTGATTTCCTGCACCGCGTTTCACCAGACTGCCGGGAAACAGGTAGCTGCTACTATTCCACCAGAGCGATCACCGTAGTGTACTAGGACGTTTATGACTATGGCTTACATTTTAGTCGTGAATCCCAGAATATTATCAAATGCCATATTTCTCCAGCAGCCTGGTGATTTGTTCAATCAGCTTCTTTTGAGCACTGCTATCTCCTCGGCGATCGCAACTGCTCTAATGGGACTGTTGTCTAATTATCCCTTTGCCCTGGCTCCCGCAATGGGTCTAAACGCTTTTTTTGCTTTTTCAGTTGTGTTGGACTTGCAGATGAACTGGCGACTGGCGCTAACGTCTGTCCTAATCGAAAGCTTAATTTTCATCAGCTTGATTTTATGCAATATCCATATCCAAATTATCAAAGCGATTCCAGCTTCCCTCAAACATGCTACTGTGGCGGGTATTGGTTTGTTCATCGCCTATATTGGTCTTTCTGGTGTTCCTGAACCTCCCACTCTAGGAGCAGGTATTATTGTTGCTAGTAAAGCGACCTTAACAACTATTGGCTCTTTTAAGCAACCAGCTACTTTACTCTCAGCTTTTGGTCTATTGCTTACCGCTACTTTGGTAGCACGTCATATTAAAGGAGCGATATTATGGGGTATTTTCGCTACAGCGTTGTTAGGCTGGATACTAGGCATTGCTCAGAGTCCTGAAAAAATTATTGCCCTACCTGAATGGCCACAAGACTTGATTAGTCAAGCATTCACAGGCTTGAGTTACCTTACACCCAAGCAAATATGGAATTTTGTGTCTGTCACACTTACCTTTTTATTTGTAACTTCTTTCGACACCATTGGCGCACTCACTGGTTTGGGACAACAAGCAGGTTACATTAATAAAAATGGTGAATTGCCTCGCGCTACCAAATCTTTGTTAGCGGGTGCTATGGGCATAACTATTGGGGCATTGATGGGTACTTCTCCATGCGCGACTTATCTGGAATCTGCCTCTGGCATATCTGAGGGGGGACGGAGTGGTTTCACATCTGTGGTAGTAGCAGTCCTATTTTTGGTTTCTGTGTTATTTACTCCCTTATTTGCAGCAGTGCCTACTTTTGCAACAGCTCCTGCATTGATTATGGTGGGTTTTTTGATGATGAGTAGCGTGCAAAACATTAATTGGAATGATCCAGCAGAAGCAATTGCTGCATTCCTAATTCTTCTAACTATGCCCCTGACTTACTCTATTGCAGAGGCATTGGCAATTGGTTTCATTATTTACCCTTTGATTAAAGTTTCCCAAGGACTGGCTCATCAAGTAAATAAAACTGTATATTTTCTAGCAGCTATTTCTGTGTTTCACCTCGTACTAAAGAGTTAAGAAGACTTGCGCCAATATATGGAAGTCCTGTACCGCCTGAAAGCAAATGAACGACTACTGCTAGATGACCAAGAAAAAGTATGGGTCGTGCAGACTGGCTCCGTCGCAGTGTTTGCCACAAAAGTCAATAATGAGATGCCAGTAGGCGATACACAAAGCGTCAAGCCTCCAGCTTATCGCCTCACAGAAGCTACTCAAAACGAGCATCGCCGTTATTTATTCAGTGTAGGTGCAGGAGCGGCGTTGTTTGGTGCAGCAACCAAAATCGGTGAATCTTTGAGTTTAGTAGCAGTAGCAATTGAGGCAACAGAATTATCCCAAATTTCCATTGCAGATTTGGTGAGCCTAGTGGCGACTGGTGAAGCGGAAGCGATGCTGCAAACCGCGACGCAGGCGTTAGCGAAGCTCACCGAAGGTATCGCTTTAGTGAATGGTTGGATAAATCACTTAAGTGAGACATTCAGCACGGAACCCACAGCAGCAAATTTTTCCCATTATTTATCCTTAATAAAGTCAATCAACTCAGAAAATGCCGCTTCACTACCAAGCATTTTGGCAGATTTACATTCTGAATTCTTCGACTATTTAAAGAAACTCCAACAGCAAGAAACAGAGATAGCCTTTCGCCAATTTCAACAACGAGAGCAACTCAATCGTCAGGTCGTCAATTCTGCACTTTCTAAGTTAGCTTCTGTGTTGCAACCGCAGCAAGAAACTGTATCTTTTCAAGGTACACCATTATTAGTAGCGGCGGGAGCAGTAGGACGAGCAATGGGGATAACGATAAATCCTCCGGCGCAGTCTGAGGACATCAGTCGAGTCAAAAATCCAGTGGAGGCTATTGCTCGCTCTTCCCAAATTCGCACTCGTCGCGTGGTGCTAGAGTATGGCTGGTGGCTGAGTGAGTATGGTCCACTTTTAGCTTATACCCAAGAAGAAAAGCGTCCGGTCGCTTTGTTACCAGCAGGAAAACGTTATATTTTCTTTGACCCGCTTGCACAAACTCGCACATTTGTCAATCAAGCAGTAGCGGCAAGGCTAGCACCGCAAGCATACCAGTTTTACCGACCATTACCCAAAGTTAATAATGCACTTGCGTTGTTTCAGTTTGGCATCAAGGGTTATGAAAAAGACATTATCCTAGTTCTGGTAACTGGGATAATTGGCACTCTGTTGGGAATGGTTGTGCCGCAAGCAACAGCGCTTTTGGTGGATAATGCAATTCCGGATAGCGATCAGAGTTTATTATGGCAAATAGGACTGGCATTGTTGGCGATCGCCTTTGGAAGGTCAGCTTTTGGCATGTCCCAAGGTATCCTAGCCCTACGAGTGGAAAACGCTGCTGATAGCGCCTTGCAACCTGCGATTTGGGATCGACTCCTCAAACTAAGTCCCGCCTTTTTTCGCTCTTATTCCTCTGGCGACTTACTTAACCGGACTTTATCAGTAAACCAAATTCGTCGGATACTATCGGGGGCAACGCAACGCACCCTATTAAGTGGACTGTTTGCTTTACTCAATTCAGTGCTAATGTTTGTCTATAGTTGGCAACTCGCCTTAGTTGGGGTGGGGATAGCTTTGCTAACAGCTGCAATCACTGCTGTCTCTGGCTTGCTGTTAGTTCGCTTTTCGCGACGGCTGCAAGAATTGGATGGCGAAATTAACGGGTTAACAATACAACTTATAAATGGAGTTGCCAAGTTGCGGGTAGCGCAGGCAGAAGAACGAGCGTTTGCAGCTTGGGCAAATCAGTACAGCCAGAGAACTAGACTGACAGCAACATCGCAACAAATTAAAGACAGTGTTTCTGTGTTGAACGAAATACTATCTTTGCTAACTTCAGCACTGTTGTTTGGGTTGGCGGTGCTATTTCTGCAAACGGCTACTGCGAGTGGTAGCGGCGGGTTCACAACAGGAACATTTTTGGCGTTTAATTCAGCGTTGGGAACTTTTATCGGGGGAGTGAGCAACCTCAGCAATACTGTGACTACTATTTTGGCAATTGTACCACTGTGGGAGCGGGCAAAGCCGATTTTGCAGCAGGAACTAGAGTACGATTCTAACAAGGTTGATCCAGGGCGCTTGACGGGTCGTGTGATTTTAGACCATATTACCTTTCGTTACCGTGAGGATGGTCCACCAATTCTGAATGATGTCAGTCTTTACGCAGAACCTGGGGAGTTTGTCGCGATTGTCGGACCATCAGGAAGTGGGAAGTCAACTATACTCAGGTTGTTGTTAGGGTTTGAAACTCCACTATCAGGAAAGGTGTACTACGATGGTTTTGACTTGGCAGAATTAGACCTTGTGGCGGTGCGAAGGCAGTTCGGGGTGGTGCTGCAAAATGGTCGAATTGGATCTGGCTCAATTTTTGAGAACATATCTGCCTCTGCGTTGATATCGCACAATGAAGCCTGGGAAGCGTCGCGGATGGCGGGGTTTGCTGCTGATATTGAGCAAATGCCAATGGGAATGCACACGGTTATTAGTGAAGGTGGTACGAATCTTTCAGGAGGACAACGCCAGCGATTATTGATTGCTAGAGCACTTGTCAATAAGCCGAAAATTATCTTAATGGATGAAGCGACCAGTTCTTTGGATAATCGTACACAAGCGATTGTAACTGAAAGTTTAGATCAATTGAATGCAACTCGGATAGTGATTGCTCACCGCCTTAGTACGATTCGCAATGCTGACCGAATTTATGTGATGGAAGCGGGGCGCGTGGTACAAGTGGGTACATTTGAGGAACTAGCCGAACAAGAGGGGTTGTTTTCTCAACTGGTAGCCAGACAAATGGAATGAAGCAAAATGAATATGGGTTTATAGCCCAGTCGGGGTTCTCATCCTCCCACTTGCAGCCTGATAGGACTCATATTTTATTTTTGAAAAAAGTCCGTACACCTCTATCTCCTTTATTTCCTGTTGCCTGTTGCCTGTTGCCTACCTCTAGTTTGTCCATTATTCACTATCGTGTCCGGTTAATTAGTTATGATTCCACGACTGAACCCCACACGCCAGGTGCTTCAACGGGGGGAACCCGACAGCCAGTCGCCACAACGGGACGCCACATGCGTGACTGTCGGGAAACCCGCCCAACGCAGTGGCTCGGGAACCCCCGCAACGCACTGCCTCCCCAAGACCGCGCTGGCTCACCATTATCAAGAACGCAACCTCGTCCGCCTGGGAATCAATTCCCAGGCTTACAGTTCAAGTCTACTAAAGTAGACTCAAAAGCTTATGCAGTCGTCTTTAGACGACTTTTACTATGAGACTGGGGTTTAAACCCTAGGCGGTTGTTGGCACAAGTGCAAGATCTCAGTTTTAACGGACTTGGACTTTGAGCCAAGAAATAAATTTCTTGGCGGACGAAAAGTATGGTGCAAGATCTGAGCCTACCTACTTATCAGTCATCAGTCATCAATTGCTTGATAATTGTTCACTGTTTACTGTTCACTGTTCACTGTAATGACTGGTGCATAAGTTAATTTCAATTTCATCTATAAGAATTAGGTATAAGTGTTTTTCATATAGCACGTTTGGATTGTAAGCGTATCAAATTTTACTATTGTTCTATGAACTCTCCCCAACCTTCTGATGAAAACAACCGTTATGTCAAAACTATTTTGATTTTGGCAGCCAATCCAAATAGTACTTCCAGGTTGCAATTGGATAAAGAAATACGGGAAATTGATGAAGGGTTGAAACGAGGGAATAAGCGTGAGCAGTTTAAGTTAGAGCAAAAGTGGGCAGTACGTCAGCGTGATTTTTACCGAGCAATCTTAGAATTAAACTCAACGAGCCTGTCACCAGACCCGTTGGTCTTCAAAACCGTGCTTGA
>NZ_QMEB01000268.1 GCF_012912135.1 Brasilonema bromeliae SPC951
CAAACTCAAACGCCCCCTCTCCCTGTGGAACCCGCTGGATTATCTACGCCTTTTGTATTGGGTGTTTTACTTCCCCCAAGCTTTGCGATGGTATGTGGACACCTTTGGGGGTGGGTATATCCCTAAAGAGGAAATGAATTGGCGCAAGGGATGGGAGTTGCTGCGACAAAATAGCACTCAACGAAATTTGCTTTTCCAAGGGTTGGTGTTGACAGTTGTTACACCTCTAGCTTTGAGTAGACTTGTTCAATACATAGGCGTTCCTCTTGCTTGGTTAGGCGTAGCGTTAGGCGTAGCGTTAGGCGTGGTGTTTGGCGTGACGTATGGCGTGACGTATGGCGTGGGGAGTGGCGTGGTGTTTGGCGTGGGGAGTGGCGTGGCGTTTGGCGTGGCGTTTGGCGTGGCGTTTGGCGTAGCGTTAGGCGTGGCGTTTGGCGTGGCGTTAGGTGTGGGGTTAGGCGTGGCGGATGGCGTGACGAGTGGTCTGACGAGTAGCGTAGCGAGTGGCGTGGCGAGTGGCGTGGCGTTAGGCATGGCGTTAGCCGTGACGAGTGGCGTCACGTTAGGCGTGGCGGGCGGCATGGCGT
This sequence comes from Brasilonema bromeliae SPC951, assembly GCF_012912135.1. Taxonomy (GTDB): domain Bacteria; phylum Cyanobacteriota; class Cyanobacteriia; order Cyanobacteriales; family Nostocaceae; genus Brasilonema; species Brasilonema bromeliae. The sequence continues at coordinate 588 of NZ_QMEB01000268.1, forward strand.
TTGCCGTGGCGTTAAGCGCGTTAGGCGTGGCGTTTGCCGTGGCGTTAGGCGTGGCGATACTCCGTCCAGAAAATTGGCTTTTGGGTTTACCTCTTGTTCTGCGATCGCCCCACAGACAATGGCAAATTCCCCGTGTTACTCCACTTCCCCTTTACTCCCTGTCTTTTTGGTTGAAAAATTGGCTGCGTCAAGACTGGGAGACTGGTTTGCATAATGCCAACCAATTGCTAGCTTACACTCTTCAATTCATCCCCGTGATTCAAGCTGTTAATCTGGTACTGGCGGAAACCCCTCCAGAGCAAGTCGTCTTTCGTGTCGTTCAGCTAGCTGAAGATCCTTTTGATTGGCAACTCGTGCGTTTTACGTCAGCTTCTCTAAATGAAACGCTCAAGTCAAACTTTATCAAAGATTTCTTTTCTTTCCGGTGGTTCTTTTTCTTTCCTCGTCGTTGGAAAGAACAACTCCAAGCTCGTTTTTTCACAGACACTCGCTTAGACACCCCAGCCCGTGCTGCTGCAGCTGGTTTCTGGCATCTCCGTGCAGCTGGTTTTTGGTGGTATCTCCGTAAAGAAGAACTAGCGAAAGCTATGGCGGCTTTTGCACAAATCCGTTCTCTTCCCTACGGTGAAGAAATGTTCACCCTCGCTCAAACTCTAGCAGCCTTTAACGAAGCAAAAAAACCAGACGCGATCGCCACAGTTAAAATTCCTCCCTTTCCACAAGAACCTCTGCTGCGTCCAGTTACCTGGCAAACTCTCACATCTCTACGTTCTGTCGTTGAGAATGCCAAGATTATACAGCGCAGTCAGTCTGCTTATCAACGTTCCTTAGCCCTCAACCGCGCTTTAGGGGAACTCACAGAAATTCTAGATAATCCTGATACTCTGCCGCAAGCGGAACGCGGGTTAATTGTGGACATTGCCCGAACTTGGAGAAAAGCCTTGGAGGGGATAGCCAAGGAAGTTGGGGAAATTTCCATCACCAAGCCTGTGAGTAATCCTTACATTATTGGCGATCCAGTTGTGGGCGATCGCTTCGTTGGACGAGAAGACGTGATCAGACAGTTGCAGGAGTTGTGGATGAGCGGTTCTCAACTCCAATCTGTCGTTATCTACGGGCACAGGCGGATGGGCAAAACTTCCATCCTCCGGAATGTCGCCAGTTTTATAAAACCAAGTGTACAAGTCGCTTATGTCAACCTTCTAGAAGTTGCAGATGCTTCCCAAGGAGTCGTAGAAGTGCTGATGGCAATTTCTGATGCCATTTCTGAAGTGATGCAAATTCCACCTCCAAGCAATGAGGATTTGCTGAGTCTTCCCCAACCGACATTTAGAAGATACTTGACACAGGTGGAGCAAGAACTAGGGACTAAGGGCTTAATTATCGCCTTAGACGAGTTTGAGAAAATCGAGGAATTGATTTCGGCGGAAAAAATCCCTGTAAATTTTATGGGATATCTCCGGGGGTTGACGCAGAAAAGCTCTAAAATCGCTTTTGTTCTGGCAGGTTTGCACACCTTGGAGGAGATGACAGCCGATTACTTTCAACCCTTCTACGCCAGTGTGATTACAATCAAAGTTGGCTTTATGGAAGCCGGGGCGACTCACCAAATTCTTGCAAATCCAGCTATCCAAGACTTTCCCCTCGACTACACGCCGGAAGCCCTTGATAAAATCTACGAACTCACCCACGGACAACCTTATTTAGTACAACTTGTCGCTTTTCAACTCGTCCGCCGTTACAATGACGAAGTTTTTAACACAGGACGCGCCCGTGATCATATCCTCAGAATAGGGGAAGTTGAGGCAGTTGTCAACGACTCTGAGTTTTTCCAGCGGGGACGTTACTATTTTGATGGCGTTTGGGGTCAGGCGGCGCGGGGTGCTGGTGGTCAGCGGGAGATACTTCAGGCGTTAGCGTCTCATCCAGAAGGATTAAGTCTGGAAATGTTATCTGATTGCACAAATATAGAAATTGCTCTTTTACAAGAAGCGCTCAATACTCTGATGCGTCATGATGTTGTTGAAGAAATTGAGGGACGCTGGCAGATTATTGTAGAACTATTTCGTCGGTGGGTTTTACAATTGTAGAATATTTGTTCTCTAGCAGGACTTACGCAAAATGATGAAAAAACGAACCACAAAGGACGCAAAGGACACGAAGTGGCTTCCCGAAGGGTAGGACACAAAGGAATAAGAGTTTTAGAGAGTTATTGCGTAAGTTCTATCTAAAAGTCAATACGGTTCGGATAAGATCCCCCCGCCTGCGGCGACCCCCTTAAAAAGGGGGTAGATGGGTAAGATAGCCCCCCTTTTTAAGGGGGGTTGGGGGGATCTCCTTTGATATAACCTGCTTAACCGAACCGTATTGATCTAAAGGTGACAGATGTTGGAGAAGAAATATGATTAAAATGTACTATTGATGGCAGAAAATCCATGACATGGACACCTCTAAGAGAACGGATTAACAAACTGCCACTTGTTCTCGCTGGACCAATTCTACGACGCACTGAACCCAATGCTGTAACTGTATGGGTGGCTTTGAAAGAAAGCCGTAATGTTACTCTAGAAATATTTGACACGAATAAAAGAAGACTTTTTAGTGGTAGTCAAAAAACGATTCAAGTTGGTACTTATTTGCACGTCGTTGCTGTCACGGCTAAAACTTCATCAAATGTTCTTTGTCATGGAGAAAATTATCTTTACAATTTATATTTTGGTCATGGGGAAACGCTAAATCAGCCCGGTGTCTTAACTCAATACGGTTCAATTGAAAACATTATATATCCTCCATATGACTTACCAAGTTTTGCGCTTGTGCCAAGTCATTTAAATGATGTACGAATTATTCACGGTTCTTGTCGCAAGCCTCACGGTGAAAGTCTTGATGCGCTTGTGACAGTGGATAAAATGATTAGGGAAGCATTAGAACAAGACTCAAAAAAACGACCGCATCAACTCTTCCTCACAGGTGACCAAATTTATGTGGATGATGTGGCTGATGCTTTACTTTTCATGTTGATGGATGCTAGCCAGACGCTTTTGGGATGGACGGAAACTTTACCGGATGTCCAAAATTCTGAAGAATTGAATCCAGGAAAGCGTAATAACTTGGCAACACATACTGCTGGCTTGACGGCAAGTTTTAGCAAACTTAACAAAATTTCTAATGTTGCCAAAAGTCATTTATTCACATTGGGTGAATTCTTAGCAATGTATTTATTTGCTTGGAGTGATGTGCTGTGGATAAAACCCGAAGACTTCCCAAGCTTTGAAGATGTTTTTCCCGATGCGCGAAACGTTCATCCTGATGTAAAAATATCTGGAGAAAATAGAACTTCATTTACAGAAGACGTTATCTATTTACAATATTTTCAAGTAGCAATTAAGGATATTAGGCGTGCTTTAGCAAATGTTCCTACATACATGATATTTGATGATCATGAAATTACAGATGACTGGTTTTTAAATATTGCGTGGTGCGATCGCACTCTCAATAAACCCCTCGGTAGGCGCATACTCCAAAATGGTTTACTTGCTTGTGCTATCTGCCAAGCTTGGGGAAACACACCAGAACAATTTGAACAAGGAAAGCCAGGAGAAGCACTACTCAAAGCAACCGAAGCATGGTTAGCTTCTTTTGGTACAAACCCACAGTATGAACAAGAAATTGCCCTGCGTGTTGGTTTGCCATCTGTTGCAGATATTAAAACAAGTCAGCCAAGGCGAGTCATTCATCAAGAAGGTTCTTTAAAATGGCACTATACTGTAACTGCTCCAGAATATGAAGTCTTAGTTTTGGATACGCGCACGTGGCGGGAATTTCCAGGGAAGGACTTTGATTTTCCCGGACTTTTAAGCGCTGAAGGATGCGATGAACAAATCTCAAAAGTTGTTCGTCCCCAAAATACACGAGTGACTTTGGTAATCGCGCCCAGTCCAGTTATTGGCTTACCGTTTTTAGAAACCTTACAAAAAACAGCTAAAACTGTTGCAGAAAAATTAGGTGCTGCGGCTTGGGGTTTTGATCCTGAAGCTTGGGGTTTAGAAGAAACAGCATTTGAAAGGTTGTTTTCCAGACTCGCACTACGAGCATTACCTGCACAGCAAAGTCGTGTCATTATCTTATCTGGTGATGTTCATTATAGTTTTGCAGCTCGCTTGCAATACTCAGCAATACGTCCTTTCCAAAGTTCAAAAAATGTCAAAACTGAACTTGTTGTTGCCCAATTTACGAGCAGTTCGCTTAAGAATGAAGCCAAGGGGTTCGGTGGAAGTCATTCATTGCACAAGAAAGGTTTTGTTCCTTTTGCAATTATCAAGTATCTGCCAACAGCAGAGGTTATAGGGTGGGAAAATAAAGGAGGAAATGTTCTAGAAATTGGTGGTTTTTATACTCTTGTAGACCAAACAGTTCAACATTTTCCTTGGAGAGTCAAATGTAGTCCTGCTAAAGTGGATTTAGTCCAAGAACGCGATTGGTTTAGAGTCTTACAAATCACGAAACAACCTGAATGGTGGTACCGGATTAATTTTTTATCAGCGAAAACAGAAGCAATTAATGAACCGAGAAATTACAATTCTCCACAATTCTATTCTGTCAAAGCACCTCTACCAGGACAAGAGCGTAAGCAGCCTTTGGAACAATACCTCGCAATGGCAAGAAACTCTCATGATTATATAGGTAAGAAAGGAAAAGGCAGAGAAGTTGTAGGATTAAACAATATTGGCGAAATCACTTTTGAGTTTGTTGATGGTAAGGAGATAGCTGTACAAACTCTTTGGTGGCGTTTGGAAAGTCGGGAAAAGGGGAAGCTTTTGGAACCTTTTCCGTTAACTAGATGTGAAGTATCGCTGGCGTTTGATAATCCAAATTATCCAATGGATGAGGTATTGAAGGAAGTGAAATGGTGAGTCATGAGATTTTTAAAAACATCTAATTTTTAACGTTCGCGTAGCGTGCGCCCTTGGCGCATACCGCCAAGACGCCAAGAACGCCAAGAAAAGAGAGAAGAGAGAATTTTACGAATGATATGATTTAGGATTGCAATAACTTAGTTATATTCGCTATCTCTATAATCATTTTGGCTAATATCAAATCCGTTTGTACCGGAACTATCTCTCCTTCTTCTCTGCGTTCTCTGCGTCTCTGCGGTTTTTTTAATAATTCAGATTCAACCAAAAACGATATCATTTATTTTTTAAAAATCCCCAATACTGGTGTGCTGCTTCGGCTTCAATCTGATGATCGACATGCCATTTATTGATAGAGGATATATCGTAATACCCAACATTAATAGTTTCATGGGACTCTTGCAACGTTCCACCGACAACCGTACAATAAAACTGGAGATGGTAAGTGGTATGGGGCTGTCCAAAATCTCCAGGCATACGATAACCAAGACGAATCAACGAACCAACTTCCACAAGCAAACCTGTTTCTTCTTGTACCTCGCGCATAATCGACTGCTGCGGCGTTTCTCGAACTTCAGCCCAACCACACGGTAAGCACCACGTACTATCATCAGTTCGCTGAACCAACAACAACTTGCCTTGATCGTTTAATATTGCAGCGGACACTCCTATTTTCGGTGTAATGTACCCCAGTTCTGCGCGAAATCGCTTTTCTATTTCTGAACTAGGGAGGGAAGAGAGTTCTGAATACTGTGAGGAAGCAAGAGTGAGAAGTCGTTCGTAGCGTTCGCGATCATAAATGTCTTTTGAATAGTTTAATCCAAGCTGTGCGATCGCTCGCAGTTCTTCTAGCAATTCGATAATACTCATGGATAAATTTTTGAAATAGATTTATTGCGTTAACTCTAAATAAATATACTCTAACCGCACTGGCTGACGAGCAATCGAATCGAGAGGAATACCATCAAAGCGAGAAAGAATTTCTTTTAATTCTAGTTGTTCTGGCACCCAAAATGCCAAATCACGACCATAACGTCGGGGTGTGAAACCATATTCAAGTGCTCGTGCGATCGCCAGTTCTTCTTCTGAAGTCTGCACAATCACAATTTCTTGTGCTGGAATTCTTTTTCTAAGTTCTAAGAGACTTCCCTCAGCCAAAATTCGACCACTTTTTAAAATCCCGATCTTATCACAAAGACGCTCAGCTTCATCTAATAAATGAGTTGTCAGTAAAATTGTAATGCCTTGATTTTTCAGTTGTCGAATCAATTCCCAAATTTCGTATCGCGCTTCAATATCCAAACCTGTTGTTGGTTCATCAAGAATAACGAGCTTCGGCTGATGTACCAATGCAACAGCAATATTCAAACGTCGCTGCATTCCTCCACTGAGGGTTTCTACCGGACTTTTTGCCCTATCCAATAGATTAACAGCTGACAAAGTTGCTTCTACTTGTTGGCGACGAGTGTGAGAGTCTAATCCATAGATTAATGCAAAAAAATTCAGATTTTCTTCACAAGATAGAGTTTTATATAGTAAATTTTCTTGAGGGGCAATTCCAATTATTTTTTTTGTTTCTTCCGAAACTTCCTGATTGTATATTGTAACATACCCACTATCAGCTTTGACTAAGTTACAAATAATATTAATTGTTGTTGTTTTACCAGATCCATTTGCACCCAAAAGACCATAAATTTTCCCATGTTCAATATGGAGCGTCAAATCTTGAAGAACTTTTCTTTTTCCGTAAGCCTTATTCAAATTTTTGATTCTTAGCATATTTCGGAAATTAGCATAATTGCAACCGCAAGGCACGCAATAGTCCATCTGCAATCAAAAGTAAAAATCATCTCACAGTCTCTTTTCTACCATCAACATTCGTCGATAAGAAAACCATCCACCGACAACCATGACCAGAGAAAATACTGTTAAAAATTGAAAGTGAGATGCGATATCTGATACTGTGTTATTCTGAGCAGATACTCCCAAAAGTGCTTCATTCATATGATATATTGGATTAAAGTTGGCGATATCTAGTAGTGTTTTAGGAAACAATGAACTGGGCAAGAAGACGCCACCCAAAATTAACAAAGGAACTCCAAACGCTGCTACCAAAGCGTTAACATCTTCGGTACGACGCGCTAATTGTGTACCTAAAATAAATCCTAAGCCGACATAAGCGACTATACTCATAATAATAATGATGAGTCCTAAAAATATAGAACCTTTAAAAGTAGCACCCCAAAATCCAGCAATTGTATAAACAAGCAATGTTTGTCCAAAGCCAATGCAGCTATGAGCCAGAAAAATTCCCAAAAAATAAGACATACCACTCAATGGGGAAATAAAAAGGCGTTTGAGAGTTTGCTGTTCTCGTTCTGCTACCACAGTTGCGACACTACCACCCAAACAGCTAAAAAACAATGCTGCACCAACTAAAGTTGAGGGTGCTGCATTCTCAAAAGCACGATCCATTGATAATTTTGCCCGTTCTGCCAAAATCATGCCGTTAAGAATTAAGACTGAGATTGGAAAAATACTCCAAAAAATTAAGCTACGTTTACGACGCAATAATTCAATTAAAATCCGTTGAGTCACAGCTATTGTTTCACGCCAATACTTCATATTAAAACCGCTGACCACTGGTAATTTCAAATCTTATATCTCCGTCATCGTTAATTCCCAAGTCACCCCGAATTAACCCAAACGGTGACTTTACTCGTAGTCCTAACCCGTAACCAATGCGTTGACTTTAGCTTAAAAAGTTCAGCAATTGAATTTGAATGTTGGTCTGTGGACCGGCAACTAGAACCGCACAATCGCCAAATTTGGGCGGACCTGTGAGAATTTTCGGGTTTTGAGAAAAGCCAAACTCTTCAGTGGGGATACCCAATAGATTGCGATTGAGGATGCCGTCGTTGTTGGCATCATGAT
>NZ_QMEB01000269.1 GCF_012912135.1 Brasilonema bromeliae SPC951
GTCTGTTTTCGTAATCCCTTTTTATACCCTACCACATTTGACTGCAACTTAGTATTAGTACGAAATTCCATTTCATAGTTTTGCAAAGACCCGGTTTCTAGTAATTTGTCAATAGTGTTGGTATACTTTTCAAAAGTAATTCCATTAAGTTCTGCTACATTTTGCCCAATGATTTCCTCTAAAGAATAGCCGCTCATGGTGAGATAACTGCTATTAACATCAAGAAAGCGTCCTTCTTTTAGAGTGGTGATAGCGATCGGGCTTGGGCTGGAACGAAAAGCTTTACTAAACTTTTCCTCAGCTTGTTTGCGTTCGTGGATCTCTTGTTGTAACTTGGCGTTTTGCTCTTGGAGTGATGAACGCAAATTGCGAATCGTCAGATGATTTTCTACTCGTGCCAGCACCTCTTGCACCTGAAACGGTTTTGTGATATAATCTACTCCACCTACAGAAAAAGCTTTGACTTTATCTAGTACATCATTCATTGCACTGATTAAAATCACTGGAATATCGCGAGTGCGATCGCTTTCTTTAAGCTGCTGACAAACCTCATAGCCATTCATTTCTGGCATATTGATATCAAGCAAAATTAAGTCGGGTGGTGCTGCAGCAGCTCCCCGCAAACCAGCCGAACCTTTGGTGACGCTGCGAACTTTGTAACCTTGTTCTGTCAACATAGCCGCAAGGAGATGCAAGTTCTCAGGGGTGTCATCAATCACTAAGATGTTAGCTAATGGTGTTTTAAACGGCGGGCTGTCCATCGTCGTCTGGTATCAGATCGATAATTTCGTCAAAACAGAAACGATCCACTAAATCAGTGAGTTCCTGAGCTACAGTATGATGGGTTTTGGGGATCACATCAATCAACTGAAAAATGAGTTCGGCATCAACTTGAATGGCTGCTTGATGTAGCGCAGTAATCCACTCCGAAGGCATAATCAGTAAGTCTTGTGGTGTTAGCTTCCCAAATCCAGTTGCGACAACGGGACGACTGTCGTTAGAATCACGGGCTTCGGTTGAAAGCAGATTCTTGCAATCCCCTGGCTGAGAAACTTCTGTAAAGCCCTGGCTGATGAATCGCGTCTGTATAAAATTCTCTTGTTCCTCTGCGTACACATATTGTACTCCCAGATACTCAGCCATCTTGTTAAAGATGATCTCCTCCCGGAACGGCTTGCAGATGAGGTCATCACAACCTGCACCTAAAATACTGGAACGCTGTTCTTCAAAAGCGCTGGCTGTAAGGGCAATAATCGGCGTTCGGGAATATTGACTTTGAGTTATTATTGTGCTATTACTCTGTTCTGCTGCCCGAATTTGTCGAGTTGCTTCATATCCGTTCATCACAGGCATACGCATATCCATCCAAATCAAGTCGGGATGCCATGTTTGCCACTGAGCGATCGCCTCTTGACCATTAGCTACTGCACGTGTCTCAAAACCAATCGAGTTGAGTAACTGTGTCAATAAGTCGCAATTCTCTTTGCGGTCATCTGCTACCAAAATTCGGTATACTCTTTGACCTGTTGCCAGCCCAATCACTTTTTCTTTACGTATCGGTGGTGCAACTTCACATGATTGTGCCTGTTGAACAATGATATTAAAATCAAAGCTAGATCCACGATTGACTTCGCTCTTGAGGCGGATATCACCTCCCATCAACTGCACAAATTGACGACTGATAGTCAGTCCCAAGCCTGTACCTTCTTTAACTTGAGTTGCACTTGCAGTCTGAACAAAAGGTTGAAAGAGATTGTCTAATTCCTCTGGTGCAATTCCTTTACCAGTATCTTGGATTTCAAATAACAAATGGGCATTGGGCAAAATATCTTTAGGATTCTGTATTTCCGTCCCTTGTCCCATTTGGACTCTTAGGGTGACTCCTCCTGTATCTGTAAACTTGATAGCATTTCCCAAAAGGTTGATCAAGACTTGCTGGAGCTTGCCTTCGTCTGCGAAGATATATTGAGGTAAATTCGGGGCAAATTCAACTTGTTAAGAGAGTAGTCGCCCTGCTGAAATTCGTACTCCGTTGCTTCATACTGTTGAACTAGTACCCGCATATTTGGATACGACTCTGGCGCAACAGCTTCACCCGCTTGCTTTAGGGGTAACAAATCGCTTAGCTTCATGTTCAGCACCAAGATATGGGGTTGGCTTACAAGTTTGTCGAAAGCAGCATTACACCACTGCACCTTTCCATCATCGCCCGTCCAAACAATAGCATCAGCGTTAAGCGAAGCTCTGCCGTAGGCAATCGCCCCCAGCGCTACTTCCATTTTGCCCAGAGTTGCCCGTAATTGGCTGGTTAAACTAGTTAAATTAGCACTCATTATGGACTCCTTTGACAGTAGAATTAAGCGGGGTTTAGGGGACGCAGCATTGCCATAAACACCCACTCCCCCTGATGTTTCTCTGCCATAATCAGATGCTCCGCTTCAATTTTTCTACCATCTTTGGTAATTCCAACCAAACGCAGCGGGTGATTGAGAATAGTGGACTTTTCGGTGGTGAGAAAGTGGGAAAAGCCGAGATGGTGAGGGGCATGAAAACCTTCAGGAATAATGACCGTAATCAGCTGATCCTTAATTTCATCTGTACTCCAACCAAAAACAGAGGTAAAGCAATCATTCACATAGGTGACGAACCCTTGATGATCCGCTTTTCCCACGGGTACGTCTGTTTCCTGCTTCATTTCATCAAAGGTTTTCATAACTGCTTGAGGAATAAAGAGTCGAAAATAAACTGTTTACTATTTACTACAGATGTGGCATTGAAAATTCCTACAGCGCGTGTAAAACTTTCATGTGTTGGGCGCACAACAAAGAAATGAAGTTTTTCTTACCCCTTCAAGACAAATGGTACCATTGACGCACCCACCCCTTTAAGGGGTAGGGTGTACAAAAAAGCGCATTTTTTCGTCCCCGTTACACCTTTACACCTCTACACCCCTAGTTTTTGTCAATATCATGCGTTCATCAGCGATGAAATCAGACTTCGAGACATATCCTCACTCTTTGGTGCGATACTGACGACATTGACTCTTGAGTTTTAACTAATGGCTAAAAGACGGCACTTTTTAAAAAGCATAGCAGCAGTTTCTAGCTTATCTTTAGCGAGTTGTGGCTGGAGACTCGGTGATGTGCGAGCTTATTCTGCTACGAAACGTCATAGTGACCAACTTTTTGTTTATACTTGGGAGCAATATACAGATAAAGAATTATTCAAAACTTTTAACGCTCAAACAGGAACTAAACTACTGGCGGATGTGTTTGACTCCAATGAAACCATGTTAAGTAAGCTGCAAGCTGGGGGTGGAGGCGCTTATAGTGTCATTTACCCAAGCGACTACATGGTGCGGAAGATGGTGGACTTGGGGTTACTAACAGAATTAAATCATAAGCGCTTAATTGGTTTAGATAATTTATTTACCCGGTTTCAAAATCCTAATTACGACCCTAACAACCGCTATAGTTTACCTTTTAATTGGGGAACAACAGGTTTTCTTTATAATTCTGAAAAGCTAAAAACTCCGCCAGAAGATTGGGATTATCTTTGGCAAAATCAACAACAACTGTCAAAACGGATGACGTTGATGAATGATGTCCGAGAGGTGATGGGTGCAGTTCTGCGGATGCTGGGTTACTCTTACAATTCAAAAGACGAAAACGAAATCAAACAAGCATATGAAAAATTAAAAGTTCTCAAACCAGCACTTGCAACCTTTACCACAGATGCTTGGCGCAATCAAATTTTGGCAGGAGATTTACTCTTAGCAATGTGTTACTCATCAGATGCTGTGAAAATCTCTAAAGAGAACCCTAAACTAAAATATGTGATTCCCAAAAGTGGTTCCTCACTATGGACAGATACAATAGTCATTCCTAAAACAGCCCCAAATATTGAAGGGGCTTATGCTTGGATGAATTTGATGCTACTACCAGAAGTAGCAGCCCAAACAAGTCAACGGCTGAGTCTTTCTACACCCAACCGCGCTGGGTTTGAGCAATTGCCAAAAAAAGTGCAGAATAATTCTAGCTTGTTTCCGTCAGAATCAATTCTAGATAAGTGTGAACGTTTAGCTCCTTTAGGGCAAACTCAAGAAGTTTATGAACGTTATTGGACTCAATTAACAAGTGGCTAGGATACTGAGGCTATCATCCAAAATCTAAGAACTAGTGCTCTCTTCTTTTTGAACGCCGCTTTTCTCTCGTTTCAAACTTTCTTCTAAGGCTTGAATTTGTTCTCTACGGGCTTCCAATTCTAATGAACGACGTGCTAAATCTTGATTTTGCAATGTTAGGTTTTGTCGCCACTCTTCTGCTCGATCCGCTTCCTGTTGCAAAAATTCTGGAGTAATACCAGTGGTTAGGTAAGCTTTCACCAAATTTAGCACCCAATTTGTGGCATTTTCCAGTCTTTCTATATCGCCTGCGGGGGAAAGTTCTACCAAAACGAGTAAGTTCTCAGTTAAAGACTTGCCCTTCCCCAAAAGAATCAAAGCTTCTTCTGGAATGAGCGACCACATATTTTCAGTTTCTTCACGTGCTAATAATCGCAACTGGAGCTGATTTAAAAATTCGTTTTTATGCACTTGGGCGAGATACAGCATAGAATTTTCTGTCTGTTTATAAACATTTCATACATAAATCTAGTATAAATTCTTTAGAAGCTAGTGGTTAGTAGTTAAGAATACTTTTATATAAGTAACTACTAACAACCAACAACTAAATCATTCCTTGAAACTAGGCTAACCTACGTAGGCGATCGCGCAAAATTTCTGCTTGTTTTTCCGCCTCTGCTAAAGCATTCCTTGCTCCTTCTACCACGTCTGGTCGTGCTTGTTCCACAAAATTAGGATTATTTAACCTATTACTCAGAGGTTTAATTTCTCCTTCTACCTTGCTCAAGCGTTTTTCAATTTTGGCTCGCAGCACGTTGATATCAGCAACGCCAGCAAGAGGAAGTAACACTTGCACCGTACCAACAACGTCCGCAAACGTTTCTTTATTTTGCTCACCAGCAAAGACTAAATTCTCAACCTTTGCCAAATCTTTAATATAAGACTGTCCAGCAGTGAGAATTTCCCGTTCCTTCTCGCTTTCAGTTTGCAAATTCACCGTCACTTTTATCGCCGGTTTAACATCCGCTTCCGCTCGCAAATTGCGAATCGTGCGAATTGTACCAAACAGTAGTTCAAACTGTTCCTCCAAAGTGGAGTCAATTAAGTTTGTCTCAGCCTCAGGGTAAGATTGTAAAGATAAACTTTGCTTGGAATCTTCGCTTTGTTGCGTGAAAGTTTGCCAAATCTCCTCGGTAATATGAGGCATGAAAGGATGAAGTAATTTCAAAATTCCTTCCAGCACATACGCAAGAGTTTGTTGTGCAGTGCGACGAGATGTGGGTTCCGAATCCTTCTGGAGACGAGATTTAACAAGTTCAATATACCAATCGCAGAAATCGCCCCAGATAAAATCGTAAAGTCCCTTTGCTGCTTCTCCTAATCCATAGTTGTCGATATAGTTATTAGTTTGTTTAACAACTTGGTAGTAGCGAGAGAGAATCCAACAGTCACTTAACTCACTGACGCTTGGTTTTCCCAGTTGTTGCGGCGTTTGCCCATCCAAATTCATCATCACAAACCGCGCCGCATTCCACAACTTGTTCGCAAAATTGCGGGATGCTTCCACCGATGACGACTCATCCGTCTTGCGATTGTACTCCAAGCGGATATTTTGCCCTGCTCCTGCGACTTCCTTAACCAAGGTATAACGCAACGCATCAGTACCGTACTTGTCAATCAGCAACAGCGGATCAATACCAGTACCAGCACTCTTAGACTGCTTCTTACCATTTTCATCCAATACCAACCCATGAATGTAAACATCTTTAAACGGCATTTGCCCTGTAAAGTGCCCACCCATCATTGTCATTCTAGCAACCCAGAAAAAGATGATGTCAAAACCAGTGACAAGGGTAGTGGTAGGATAGTAAGTTGCCAAATCCTGAGTTTGTTCAGGCCAGCCCAAAGTCGAAAAGGGCCAGAGTCCGGCAGAAAACCAGGTATCCAAGACATCTGGGTCTTGTTCTATCTTGACATCTTCGCCAAACTGTGCAATTAATTTCTCCTGTGCTTCGGCTTCTGATTTTGCCACAACAAACGGTGTATTGTCAGTAATTTCTCCCCGTGTTTCACTCACCGCATACCAAGCAGGGATTTGGTGTCCCCACCAGAGTTGACGAGAGATACACCAATCTTTCAGCTTCACCAGCCAATCACGATACACCTTTGTCCAACGTTGCGGGACAAACTCTGGCGAATTTTTCTGATCAAGAAATTCTAGCGCATTATCTGCCAGAGGACGAATTTTGACAAACCACTGAGTCGAGAGGAGGGGTTCAATGGGAACTTTACCGCGATCGCTATAAGGAACCGTATGCTTATAATCCTCCACCTTCACTAAAAACCCGTCATCCTCCAGACGAGCAACCACATTCTTTCTAGCAACAAAGCGGTCTTGTCCTTGAAACGAACCAGCATTTTCATTCAAAGTGCCGTTTTTATTCATAATATTGATAAACGGCAGATTGTGACGCTTGCCCATTTCAAAGTCATTAAGATCATGTGCTGGAGTCACCTTCACACAACCTGTGCCAAAACTGGGGTCAACAAACTCATCCCCAATGATGGGAATTTCCCGATTCATAATAGGCAGAGTTACAGTTTTGCCAATCAGATGCTTATATCTATCATCATTGGGATTCACCGCCACTCCAGTATCACCCAACATCGTTTCTGGTCGAGTCGTCGCCACCTCAATATCACCAGAACCATCCGTAAGAGGATAGCGAAAATGCCAGAGATTTCCATTCACCTCCTGATTTTCCACCTCCACATCCGACACCGCAGATTGGGAAGCCGGACACCAGTTGACCAGGTACTCACCACGATAAATTAACCCTTCCTCGTAAAGTTGGACAAAAGCTGACAACACCGCTTTGGATAAGCCCTCATCCATCGTAAAGCGTTCTCGTGACCAATCAACCGAGACGCCTAAACGTCGCAATTGATGAACAATCGCCCCTCCAGATTCCGCCTTCCATAGCCAAGCGCGTTCTAGAAACTTCTCGCGTCCCAAATCGTAGCGAGTTTTACCTTCTTTTTTGAGTTGCTTTTCCAGAATTGTTTGCACAGCGATGCTGGCGTGGTCAGTTCCGGGAAGCCACAGGGTATTACGTCCCTTCATCCGGTGATAACGCACAAGGGTATCAATCAGCGACATCTCAAAGGCGTGTCCCATGTGCAGGCTACCAGTAACGTTAGGCGGTGGGATCACGATACAGTAAGATTCACCACCTTTATTGGGATCAGCTTTGTAAAGTTGGTTTTCTTCCCAAAATTTTTGCCACTTGGCTTCAGTGGAGAAGGGTTCGTAAAGACTAGGAAGGTTAATGTTTGATGCGATCATGCTGGGAAAAGGATACTGTGGAAGGACTTTTATAAATTTTGCCACAGGGTTAAGGAGGAAAAGAGGAAATGAACCGCAGAGGCGCAGAGAACGCAGAGAGAAGAGAGTTAGGAGAGGAGATGAGACAACTAACGGGAGTAGTGATTGGGGCGGCGATTGAGGTGCATCGGATGTTGGGACCAGGGTTTTTGGAGTCGGTTTATCACAAGGCTTTAGAGGTGGAATTTCAGATGCGTGGGATACCTTACAAGTCTAAGCCGCCAGTAGCAGTGAATTACAAAGGATATCAGGTTGGCGAAGGCGAATTAGATTTTCTCATTAGTGATGTCCTCATTGTTGAATTGAAAGCTGTGGAGAAATTAGCTCCTATCCACGAAGCTCAAGTTATTTCTTACCTTAAAATGACAAATCATTCCCTCGCCCTTCTCATCAACTTCAATGTCCCTATCCTCAAAGAAGGTATTAAACGTATCGTACTCTCTTCTTAATTCTCTCTGCGCTCTCTGCGCCTCTGCGGTTCATTATCTATGAAAAATCGAACACTGTCCCGTTCCCCTTGGACTTTCATCCCTACCTTATACTTTGCCTCTGGCGTACCTTACGTCATCATCAACACAGTTTCTGTCATTTTCTACAAAAAACTCGGAATCAATAATACTCAAATCGCCTTATGGACGAGTTTTCTTTATCTTCCTTGGGTCATCAAAATGTTCTGGGCACCTATCGTTGATACTTACTCAACCAAAAGAACATGGATTCTTGCCAGCCAATTTGCTATGTTCTCTTGTTTGGGTTTGATAGCCTTTTCTTTACAGTTACCAAATTTCTTTTTTATCTCCCTAGCAGCATTGACCATAGGAGCATTCATTTCCGCAACTTATGATATTGCTACTGATGGTTTTTATAGTGGGTGAGATGAAAACCCTGTGGCTTTAGCCCAGGGACGCCACATG
>NZ_QMEB01000007.1 GCF_012912135.1 Brasilonema bromeliae SPC951
TTCGATATTTGGTGTGGTTGCGTTATTGTCGTAGTTTGAAGCTTGCTGTAATGGTACAACTTCTGAAGTTTGAGGTGATGCTGTAGGCTCAAAAACAGGTGTCGTTGTTTCGATATTTGGTGTTGTCGGGTTAAATGTCTGGTTTGAAGCTTGCTGTAATGGTGAAACTTCTGAAGTTTGAGGTGATGCTGGTTGACCCAAAACATTTGCCGTTGCTTCGATATTTGGTATGGTCGCGTTATTGTCGTAGTTTGAAGCTTGCTGTAATGGTGAAACTTCTGAAGTTTGAAGTGGTATTGTTTGCTCAGAAACTGGTAGCGTTGTTTCTAAATTCGGTACAGTCGGATTAGTCTTCTGGTTTGAAGCTTGCTGTAATGGTGAAACTTCTGAAGTTTGAGGTGATGCGGGTTGACCCAAAACAGGCACAGTTGTTTCGATATTTGGTGTGGTCGGGTTAAATGTCTGGTTTGAAGCTTGTTGTAATGGTGAAACTTCAGAAGTTTCTGGTGATGCTGTAGGCTCAAAAACAGGTGTCGTTGTTTCGATATTTGGTGTTGTCGGGTTAAATGTTTGAGTTGAAGCTTGCTGTAATGGTGAAACTTCATGTTTACCCTTCTTATTAGTCTTGGAGGATTTGGTTGTTTTTTTAGGTTGAGGTTTAGAATCTGATGTCGGTTTGGATTTTGTTTTTCTCTGAGATTTCGGTTTATTATTTGCTTTTTTACGCTGAGGTGTATCTAAATCACCTAAATTATTTGAACTTAATGTCTCAGCTAGTTCATTGTTATTAACACTGCTGTGATTGCGAACTGATAATGCATCGGTACTATTAACACTGATGTCCTCATTTTGAGGATAACTTTCTAGTTCGGGAAATAAATCAATATTCCCATCACTATCATTCCAATAATTCAAATTTGCTAAAGAATCGGTGTTTAAAAATTTATTGTTTTGATGACTTGGCAATAAAAATTTTGATGTAGTTAGCGGTGTATACTTAGCAATAGGATAAGCGGAATTACTGAGACGATGATTAGATTCTTGTCTCAAAGTTAATCTATTGGGTTGGCATAAAGATTCACCTAAGCCGAGTCTATTGACTTTGCTTGCCAATGGTTGAATATCCATATAGTTTTATTTTGGTATTACTTAGACTCAAAGAATCCTGATTTCATCCGTGTTGACTTATTACCTCCACCTTTTTCTTTCCCGAATTGTAAACCTTCATAAGCTAAAGTTAATTCCTCAATTGCTGCTGCATTTCCATCTGCTTGCAATGCAGGCGCCTTCCATCCAATAGGAACAGCACCAATAAGTGTCCAACTCATCATCGTTTCACCTGCTTGATTAAAAACCAAAATATTTACATTGCGTCGAAATGTTTTTCCCTGTTCATCAAAAACTTCACTTATCCAATTCCAAAAACCTGGATGGTCAGTAACACCCCGCTTCAATGTCACGTCATTAAACTGGACTTGTCCCAAATACACCCTCTGTTGGTCGTTAACACCTCCTTCGTGGATAACCTTTTTCTGAATTTGGGCGCCTAGTCCTGAACATTCAGTGAAAGACGCAGCTATAGCGCTTTCGATCTCGATATAAAACCGATTGGTTGTAACATAATTTAGTTCATGAGTAATGTTGCTATTATTACTACCTGCCATCAGAACCACCTTTTTTGACCGTAGTTACTTACTCTCTCTCGCTGATTACGAATATCTTCAAGTAACAGTTCATACACTCTGCGAGTGAGTGTATTTAACAAAAGCGAGTCTTTAAGACATCGTTCTGCATATGAAGATACTCTGCTTGGATTAGATACTGCTGAAATACCAACATATCCTCCGGTTCCACCAACGTCCCCAAGAGGTGTGTAAAAGACTTCTCTTTTCTCTAAGTCCATAATTGTTATGTTTATTTTTAACGCGGTGTTCAGATTGTTCAGATTCCCGACTTCTTTAAGAAGTCGGGAATCTAATGTACCGCATCTGCTATTAAATCTAGGCTAAAGGTACAGCTTCAGAATCAAAATTAGCCAAAGGTCTAACTTGTATACTCGGATTTTAATTCTCAATTATCAACAAAACCAGATATTTCGGTTGCGATCGCGTAGCGTGTATTGTAGAAACCTAATTAATTAAGTCTCTACATGTGGGGTATAATTACATCACTGCGATCATAAAAGTAACTAGACCATCTTGACCAAGCTGTAAAGAATCACCGTTGAGTATGCGGTAAGATACACCAGAATTAAGAAGATTACCGTTTAAATAAACACCATTTGTACTGGTATCAACAATCATATAAGCATTTTGCGACCAGTCCCAAAATATACGGGCATGGCGTCGAGAAACAATTCCTTCGTGAGGAATGCCAGTTAGGTCAATTTCTGGTGGAGTTGGCATATTTTGACTTCTACGCCCGATCGAACCACCTTCACTCCTCAATTGAAACTCTCTACCGGTAGAGTGGACAAGTTTCAAAACTGGCAGTCTTGGAGGAGTTGCGTTGTAAACAGGGGGTGTTGGGGGTGAGTATTCGCGCTGCTGGTATTGTGTTGCGTAAGGAGGAGGTTGATAGCTTGGTTGTTCCTGTATTGGTGCTTGTGGTTGAACTGGTTGTGAGTTGGTTGGGTTACTTGGTGTAGAAGGAATTACATTACCTAAAGGAGTTGAACACCAAGGACATACCTTGGCATTGTTTGGCAAGGCACGATTAAAATATTCGCAGTTAGGGTTAGGGCACCGATTTGCAGGCATCATTTTTTATATGGTTAGGCATAGGTTGTAAGGGAACAAGACCTACCTGATTAAGTAAACACTGACCTTGACGGGTTTTTAGCAGTTCAGCAAAAGTAAAACCTCCTAACTGACGAGTATTGTCTTTAGGATACACTACATACAAAGGATATCCCAAAGGATAATTTGCTGTTCCATTTGCCTGAAAGCTTCTAGTATCAAAATCTGCTCGATCGCAGAAGTTATATGAAGGTTCAATTGGTCGTTTATTAATGGGATTTAACAGCGGTTGAATCGTTTTGTTGTTATCATTGACTATTGCTAAGGGATAACCCGAACACTGGTTCCAAGTTTTACTAAAAATACCGAAACTTATAATACCAGTCTGTCCTTTCTTGTTTGCAGTACGAATCTGTCTTTGGGTAAAATCTGTGGCTCTGATTCGAGTTTTGGTAATTTCCTCAAATAAAGCTATGTCCTGTGAATTGTTTTTAAGAACTAGCTTTTTGAATTGCTGTATCGCTTCTGGTTCAGTTGGGACATAACGTTCAATTGGAAGACGAGGAGCATTTTTGTTAATTTGATGCCAATCTATAATTTTGCCTGTATATATGCCACGCAGGTCTTCAAGAGAGATTTTACCATCCAATTTTTTATGGAGACTAAAGTCGTTTTGACTAAATGCAATAAACACCAGTAAACCATCATAAGCAACTTGTTGTGAATTCATATCAGGTGTGATATTGTCGAATAAAGTCGTTATGGCAAAGTCTTTTCCACCTTTTTGCACTTCTTCTATAGGTTTACTAACTTTTGTGATATCGCTAGACCGAACTTGTTGATAGGTAAATGTTACTTTTGCATCTGGTTTTGGATTGGTGAAGATATCGTTTAATTTCGTTTCGGCATTTTCAGCGTTCTGTCTCAAAATATAACTCCAAGTATCATCCTTTTCTCCTGTATAAGTAAATGTTCCAGAAGGTACGTTATCTACTTTAGAGAAATTTTGTGCAAGTCCTTGCCATTTTAAGTATTGATCTTCGTCGAGTTTGAAACGCTGCCAAAAGTAATACCAGATGGCGCCTCCCAGCAATAAAAAAGCCAGCACTCCCAGCCATAACCAATATTTTTTAAAAAAGCGCTTTTTTTGTTCTTGAGAGTCAGAAGATGGACGTAAATTATCACTTTCGTCGGGTTGAGGAAGTTTTAGCAGTTCTTGACGCGCAATTTCTGCACTTCCGTAAGGAGTATTGAGAGAAAGCAGACGATAGATAAACTGTTTTAAATAATTATCATTATCGGGCCATACTTGATGGTCTTTGGGGTCAAGCTGGGTTTGCCCAACCCATAACTGGAACGCTACTAACCCTAGAGATTCTAAATCCTGCACGTGAGTTTTCGCTTTGGGTTGAGGAATGCTAGGGGGAATAAATAGGTTTTCCCAGATAGCGAGATCACATAGATAAACTACAAATCTTTGTTTATTTTCGACTTTAATTAATACGCTATCTAAATTAATATTGCCATGCTCTAAACCCCGCTGTATTTGATTCGAAGAAAAACGCAGCTTTTGGGAGTGAAGAAACTCTAGAGTTTGTAGCACCTCACTCAACAACTCACGGACTTGTTCCGGCGTCATTGCACCATTTTGCTTTAAGTACTGTCTCAGCGTTTGGGATGGTTGTACATCTTTAGTAATTAAATAACAGCTTTCTCCTTTTTCGGGGCTAATAGCTTCCCAGGTTTGAATCAAGCGAAAGTTTTGAACTCGATTATCTGCTAAATCTATCCCTCCTACACGTCTAAAAGCTTCCTTACGTTTGTTTATTTCATCTTGGTTAAAAGTACGACTAGGTAACAAGTACTCTTTAATAATTACTGGCTGTTTGTCTTTTAGCTGTATACCCGAATATAAACGTCCAAAACCCCGTACGCCGAGAAACTTTGTTACCCGATAGCTACCCCTATACCCTTTAATCTCAGCTTCCTCCGGTAAAATTGTCGGAAAACCACACTCAAAACAAAACTTGGCGCCCTTGACTTCCTGCAAAGTTTCTATTACTTTTTCGCAATCCAAGTGAGCATTGTGAGAACAGGGGTACTCTTTGTAAAATAATTCGGTAGAAGACATAATATAAATTCACTCAATTAATACTAAGCTTGAACCAGTCCTAATTTGATAGCAGCAACAATTGCTTGAGTCCTACTACTGACTTTCAATTTCTCAAAAATATTCGTCAGATGAGCTTTGACCGTGGCGACAGTCACATATAGATTTTTTGCTATTTCTTCGTTTGAGGCGCCTTGAGTCAATAATTGTAAAACTTCTTGTTCTCTTTCGGTTAGATGTAACTGCGAAGACGCTTTATAAACGGAACTAGCATTTTCTTGAAAACAGCGGAAAAAACCACTTGCCGCTTCCGGTGGCAAATAAATTTCTGACTTAAGTACCGTATTAATTGCATCACAAAGCTGATTTGCCACACGACTTTTAAAAACATAGCCAGCGGCGCCTTTTTGCATAGCTTGAAAAATCCACTTATCTTCTTGGTGGGCAGATAAAACCAAAACCCGACCAGAGTAAGAAATATCTTTCAAGCGTTCCATAGCTGTTATTCCATCACTATTCACCAATTCTAAATCGAGCAAAATTAGATCGGGACTCTTTTGAATCGCTAATTTCACAACTTGCTCAACACAATCTGCTTCACCTACAACATTCACAGGTAATGAAGCACTAGTGCTATAAAAACCCAAAAGACTTCGCAAGCCTTGACGAAAACGCTCTTCATCATCTACTAGTAAAATCGAAATTTGTTTATTGTTCATAATCTTTTCCATATTGTGAGATGCCCGTCGAAGCCCGTCTTAGTAATATTTCTTTTTAGTAGGTAATATCAAACAAAACTGTGCCCCTCCTGCGGATAAATTATCTGCCCAAAGATTTCCACAATGGTCTAATACGATTTTTTTGGCTATAGTTAGACCCAATCCTGTACCACCAGGACGCTGCGAATAAAACGGAGTGAAAATTTTTTGCATGTCCAAGAGTGAAATTCCTAGCCCTTGGTCTGAAATTTTAATTAATACTTCGTCGTAAAAAACCTGCCAACTAAAGGTGATGACGCCAGAATTAGGGCTAAAGTGAATCGCATTACTAAGTAAATTATCAAACACTTGCTTCATCTGTAACTTATCTAAAGGTAAAGTAGCAGATGTATCAGGGATGTTAACTTTTAATTGTTTTTGATTAATTAACGGCTGTAAATATTTTATACTTTCGTCTACTATACTTCTGAGGTCTTGAGGAATTATTTTTAAATTAGACTCTTGACCACAGGAAATTATATCGGTGAGATTGGTATCTAAATCATTCACGCTCTCGCAAATGATTGTTGCTTGCTCGCGCCAAGAATTATCTTTTAAGCCCAAAAATAAATTGTGTGCGTAAAGTTTGACTAGAGCAATGTTATTCCGCAATTGATGACCAACTTTATGAAGCACCTGTTCTAGTATCTCAGTCTTAGACTTTTGCTGCAAATTATCTAAGCATATATCTATATATTGATTTAGCATTTGGGCTGCATTTGTGACGTAACGCCGCGATTTCTCCCCAAGAGGTGTGTGAGTGATTATTTGAACATATTCTGGTTTTTGATTTGTATAACGGATAGGACAAATGTAAGAAAAATATTTTGGAAACTGGGCAAGTTGAAATTCATGTACATTCCAAACATGAGGAAAATCTGTTAACCAAGCTTCCGAGCGTAAATATGCTATTTCTTGTTGAGAAAAGCTAGGTTGATTATCTGCGTATTCGATTCTTTCTTTAAATGCTTTTAACGAAGGATTGTAGTAAAGTATACGGACAAAGCAAATTGACTCATGAAAGGTAAGTTGTTCTGCTTGTAACCCAATAAAAGTTTCTGTATCAAATGCGTGTAAATCATGGCAGTTACTTTTTTGTTTTTCAAGAGAGAAGCTGATATTCATAGCTTTACTCACTTTGATAGTAGATTCTGGTTTCCCTTTACTTCTACTTAGTAGATGTTTAGCTTTCCTTATGCAGCAAAAAGCAGCCTTCTTAGTATATCTTCATATTTTTTAATATTACGTAATTATTACTTATAAGAAATAAATGATTTTTGAGTTTGGACGAAATCTCGACAAAAGTCTAATTACCAGAAGAGTTTGCATTCATATAACCTAGACATATCTGAGAAGCGTTAGTAGCAAGTATGGACATCATGCTTACATGATTATTTATATTCTTCAAACCCTAGCAGGAATTATCGCTGGAGGAACATCGCTTTCTAGTACGGAGCAAATTGAGTTTAGTCATCCGAGTAATCGTAAAGAAGAAGGTGGAGGACCGATTCTCAATTTGTACGTTTATGACATTCGTGAGAGTAAGCAAATCCAGCATTCGGGAAGGCAAGTTGAACGCAAGCTGACAGAAGCTAAGCAAGTTGAAAGCCAGCGCAAACAAGTTACGCAATCTGCTTCTTTGAATTGGTCTCCGACCTGGTTTGATGTTTCTATGCTACTAACGGCTTGGGATCGGACGGCTTTAGGTGAGCATTACCTGCTTTCGCAAGCTTTAGGTGTACTACTACGCCACCGTGCCCTCAAGGAAGAGTTTCTGGTTCCCGAATTGCGCGGTTATGGAAATTTGAATCTGACGGTTGCTGTAGAACCGCAAATTGAAGCTGGATCTTTGTGGAGTGCGCTAACTATTGCTTTACGTCCAGCTTTGTATCTGATGGTGACAGTTCCTGTAGTGCCGCAAGTATCGCCAGTATATTTAGTTTGGCAACGGACTATCGGAGTAGACAATAATTTTCAACCTGAACTTGAACTGGAAAATGCAAGTGTTCATAGAAATGGAAGTATTGAAAGTTTCACCAAGCGGGTAGTAGTCGCAGGAATAATCAAAAACGCTGTTACCAATTTACCGATGAAGGAAGCAAAAGTTGAGGTGATCGGAACTAAAGAATCAACTACTACCAATAAAGAGGGGTTGTTCTACTTTGAAGAACTTCGTAATGGTAACTATGTATTACAAATCAACAGTCCGGGATATTTGCCCCTTCAAGTCAATGCTTTGGTAGATGGTTCAAGCTGTACCTTCAAAGAAATCTCATTAAATCCGGCGTAGAGACGCGAAATTATGCATCAATTCGCGATATATCGCGTTTATGCAGATGGTTGATTAAATTTTTACATTGGAGATATTTTTATGGCAAGACTGGATTATTTTGCTCCGGGTGTCTATATCGAAGAAATAGACCGAGGTAGTCGTCCAATCGAAGGTGTTAGTACGGCAATTGCTGGATTTGTAGGCTTTACTGAAGATGTGCGCGGTGGGGCTGAATTGTTCAAGCCGATGCTTGTTACTAACTGGACACAGTATTTAAACTATTTTTCCCGTCCCAATTCGGATGGTTTTACTGATTTCAATGCTTATTTGCCTTTTGCAGTTTATGGCTACTTTATGAATGGTGGTGGTCGCTGCTGGATTACCAGTATTGGTACGCAGTTACCCAATGCCCCCAAACCACCAGACCCACAACCAGCTTCAGTTCGGATTACTGGTCGAGGCAATCGTCCTTCGCTACAGTTTACCATGCGTCCGGAACAAATTGCCGCAGGCACGATGACAATCGTGATTAGCGATAGTGGACCTCGCCCGTTACCAGAAGGAACAGAAGGATCTGTCCCACCGAATACAGGTGAATACTTCAAGGTGCAAATTCGTCGAGGAGATGAAACTCTCGAAGAATATGACAACTTGACAATGAACCGCGAAGGCAATGGCCAATTTGCAACTTATGCAGTTACGGCATTGCGAAATTCGATGTTCATAACCATCGAAGACATTTCTCAAACTGGACAACCTTTAGGGCGTCGTCCCGGAAATGGTCAATACGAACTTACAGCACCAATACCTGCCACGCCACCCGATAGATTTTCCAGCGATATCGAGGGTGTACGCGACGATCGCACAGGGGTACGCGGTCTATTTGAAATCGATGAAATCACAATGGTTGCTTGTCCTGACTTGATGCGTGCGTATCAATCAGAATTGATGAACTTAGACCAAGTTCACGCCATCATGGAATTGATGCTAAGCATGTGCGAAGGCGCCAACACTGGGGATATTCCTAACCCGCCCAACCGCATGGTAGTTCTTGATTCTCCTCCTGACTGTCCCAAACCGCAGCAGGTTGTAGAATGGTTGAACCGATTTAATCGCCGTTCCATGTTCGGTGCCCTTTATTATCCTTGGATTAAAGTCGCTAACCCACGCGATCGCGGCAACCCAATCAGCGTTCCTCCTTGCGGTCATGTGATGGGTGTTTGGGGTCGTACCGATGAAACTCGCGGAGTTTACAAGGCACCCGCCAACGAAGTACCCAGAGGTGTTATCGGTTTAGACTACGATACCAATTTCCGCGAGCAAGAACTTTTAAACCCATTGGGTATAAATTGTATCCGGAGATTTCCCAATCGAGGGATTCGTATTTGGGGCGCCCGTACACTAGTTGAACCTGATAAAACCGAATGGCGTTATATCAGCGTTCGTAGATTGATTAGCTACATCGAAAAATCTTTAGAACTCGGTACTCAATGGGTAGTATTCGAGCCAAACGACGAAGATTTGTGGGCACGCGTGCGCCGAACTGTCAGTAATTTCCTAGAAAGAATCTGGCGTGAAGGAGCATTATTTGGAGCCTCACCCGAACAAGCATTTTACGTTAAATGCGACGAAGAATTAAACCCACCAGATACCAGAATTCTAGGTCGTTTGTACATCGAAGTCGGTGTATGTCCCGTTAGACCAGCAGAATTCGTCATCCTCCGTATCAGTCAGTGGAATGGAATTGAAGACGAAGAGTAACAAAATTCTCGTTTTGTCTCTCTTTCTTTGTGTCCTTTGTACCCTTTGTGGTTCGTTTCTTAATCTACATCTTCACAAATTAAACAGGAGTATAAAACATCATGCCAGGAGAATTTCTTACTGCTTGTAAATTTTACTTTGAAGCAAGTGTAATCACTGATAAATTTATCAAAGAAATCAGTGGCTTGGGTGTAGAAAATACCCCTGCACAGGAAGTTCACGGCTCATCAAAAAAAGGAGTAATCTCGCGCCAAGCAACACCAACTGTCGTTAAATTTACTAACATAACAATAAAAGTTATAGCGACTGATGATAAAGATCTATATGCTTGGTATAAAAAATGTAACGAAGACATGGGGGATCCACGTCAGTGGATGTCTAATCGTTATGATGGTTCGGTAGTAGCTTACGACCAACAAGGTACTGAAAAAGCACGTTGGAACATAAAAAGATGTTATCCCTGTAAATATACAGGACCCACCTTAACAGCATCGGGTGGCGATATGGCAAATGAAACTATTGAATTAGTACACGAAGGAATTGAACGTATTCTGTAAGAAGGGGAAAGGGGGAAGAGAAAACAGTGGTACAAGCTGGGCAAAATCCTGAGATTCTTACGGCACATCGTTTCTATTTAGGGCTAGCGCTAGACGGGCAAAAAGATTCTGATGCTTACTTTTTAGAGTGTCAAGGTTTTACAAGAACACAGGATGTCATTGAAATTTGTGAGGTAACATCCCAAAGTTGGGGAACTGGACAATCTAAAGGTTTACCAGTCAGAACCAAAATTCCCGGCAATGTTAAGAGTGGCAATATTACTCTCCGTAGAGGGATGACCAACTCAATAGATTTCTGGAACTGGTTTGATAAAGTTCAAACAGGTGGGTGGGCAAAGCAGCGAAAAATGGTTTCTTTGTCGATTTACAATCAAGCAAGTGTTGAAGTTGCCAGGTTTGAAATGGAAGGTGCTTGGCCCACTCGTTACAAAATTGCCGATGTCAACGCCCGCAGCACAGAAATAGAAATTGAGGAAGTCGAAGTGGCTTTTGAGGAATTCAAACGAGTGAAATAATTGGAGGTTGAATACAGACTATGTTTGCAACAGAGTTTGAGATTACATTGCCAAAAGGGTATATAGACTCCGACGGCAACCTCCATCGTAAAGGTATCATGCGTTTAGCAACAGCGATAGACGAAATTTCTCCTTTACGTGACCCGCGTGTTAAAGCTAATCCAGCTTATGCCACGATTATTATTTTGGCGCGTGTAATTACTAGTTTAGGTGCCTTATCTGAAGTTACTCCTGCAATAGTAGAAAACTTCTTTAGCCAGGATTTAAATTACCTCCAAGATTTTTACCGTAAAATCAACGGCTTGGAACCTGCAACTCCCCCAATTTCAGATTCTCAACCCCCGGTTTCAGATTCCCAACTTCTTGAAGAAGTCGGGAATTCAAAAATCCCATAAAATTAAGAATTTAGATGCGATATATCGCGTCTCTACATTATTTATGCGTCGTAAGGAACTTTGTACTGAATTCAATTTTACGCTTCCTAGAGGATTAATCGATTCCCAAGACCGGGTACATCGTCATGGTGTTATGCGTTTAGCTACTGCCAAAGATGAACTTTGGGTGCAGCAAGAACGTAAAGTTCAGGAAAATCCAGCTTACGGCGCTTTAGTGATGCTTTCGCGGGTCATCTCGCGCTTAGGCAGTTTGAACTCTGTAACTCCCGAACAACTCGAAGAGTTAGTATTGCGTGATATTTATTACCTCAGAGAATTTTACAACCGAATTAATCAGCAATCGAATGCATATATCCCAGCCCATTGCCCACACTGTGATACGCAATTTAACGTGAGGTTAGAGTTAGCGGGGGAGTCATAAGCTACCCCTCAGATACTTTATATGAGGAGGTAGCTTTTATTGCTTACCATTTTCACTGGTCGCAAGACGATATTTTAAACCTAGAACATATTACTCGTCAGCGATGGGTAACGGAAATAAATAAGATTAACCAGAAAATTAACTAGAACATCAATATGAAAGTCAAAATTTCCATATCTCCAACACAAAGCGAATTCGAGGAAGTTGATCTGACTCTAACAACCAGACGAGGCGCTGAATGTTTAATTGGTCGATCTCCTGATTCTGATTTGGTTCTCGATAGTACTGATGTTAGTCGATCGCATGGTAAATTTTTTTCTCAAGGAGGAAATTATTATTTCTGCGACCTCGGTAGTCGGAATGGATCGATAGTCAACGGCAAATTGGCTGAGAAAAACCACTCATACATACTCAAAGATGGCGATATTATTCGCATCGGTGATTTTGTGTTGGTGATAGAAGATGAAATGCCAGATAGCCAGCAAGCGGAAACAGTAGTTAGAATTATTAATCCTTCGGAATTTTCTAACTGGCGCCAAAATCAAAATCAAAGTGCTACACCACAGGAATTACAACCTGTTAATAACGAATCAGTTAGTTCTGTTCCTGCTGCCGAAATTAGTCAAAAACATGAAGAAGCAGAAATTGTTAATACATCTGAAGAAGTAGAACAATCTAAAGAAATTTTTATTCAGCCTGACGATATTGTCACACCTGATAACGCTATCCCCTCTGCGCATGGAACAAGCGCGTCAGATGTTGCCTTACAAGCCACAGCAGAATCTGACGCCAGCGAATCCGATCGCATTGTTCAAGCCCACGATCTCGCCAGTCCAGCACCGGAAACCGAGAATGTTTCAATCATAGAACACGATATTAAGGTGTCTGAGTATAGCATTGTTCAAGCCCACGATCTCGCCAGTCCAGAACCGGAAACCGAGAATGTTTCAATCATAGAACACGATATTGAGGTGTCTGAGTATAGCATTGTTCAAGCCCATGATATCGCCAGTCCAGAACCGGAAACCGAGAATATTCCTAATGTAGAACATGAGGAAGAAATTGCTCCACATACACAAGAGCAAGAAAGAGAAATTATCAAAGCAATAAACAGCGAGCGCGAAAATTTTGATTTAGATACACCATCTCAACAAACAGAGAAAGAATTGGTGCTTGAGGACACTTCTATTTTAACACCACATGAAAGCGAATTAGTAGCGACAAGTCAACAGACTGAAGAAATTCCATCAGAAAATCAAGAATCAGAAGAACTAGAAGAACAAGAAAAATCATCTATACAGCTTGCTAAAATTCTCGAAGAAAAACAGATCCTGCTTGTCGCTCACCAGAGCAAAAAATCTGAACTTACAGAATTAGTATCTGAATACAAAGAATTTTTATCGTACTGCTTAACGAGAACATGGCAAACTTTCAGCGATGATTTGTACAAACAAACAGGTCTAAGCGTCACCCAAGAAATTCCTCCAGCGAATTCGGGAGGGTATCAAGCAATTAACTCACTAGTTAACTCTGGAGAAATTCTCGCAGTAATTTATCTCAGAGACTTAATGATGGCGCCTCAACAAGGTCAAGCAAGTGAAGAAGCACTATTGAGGATATGTAATATCAACAATGTTTTACTTGCCACGAATTTACCAACAGCAAAAGCAATTCTTTATTATCTCAAAAATTTGAAAGATTAGCAGTTCGTAGTAAACACTTCAGCGCTTATATTTTGAAGAACTGAAGTCCTTACTACGAGCTACGAACGCTACGAATTGTAATAATATGAATAGTAATAGTGATAATCTTATCAGCGCTAGTCTTTCAACGCAAAGCTTAACTTATCGACCAAATCAAGGCGAGGTTTCTTTTGAAGTCACTGTTAATAATGACAGCGATCGCTTTGCCAATTTTCAATTAGAAATTATCGCTGCTGGTGAAATTCGCAATCCTAATTACCGTTGGTATCGTCTTGAACCAGAAGTTGCTGCAGCTCAACCTCACGGTAGTAGCACTAAATTCCAAGTATTTATTTTTAATACGCCAATTCCTGGATTCGTTGGTACAGTTAACCTGTCTGTAAAAATATTTTCTCCTCAGCTAGCACGAGAACGCAGACTCATACTGCGTTTGGAAATTGAGCGAGATAAGAAACCAATTCTAATTAGTGTTGAACTACCAATACGCACGTTTCAAGTATATCCAGGCAACGCTATAGATATACCTGTACGAGTTATAAATCAGGGACAAGTAGCTAGTAATGTACTGTTGCATTTAACAGGTATCGATGCTTCTTGGGTGACTAACAGTGCTGAACGGAGGTTTACCTTAAATGCTAATAGTCAAACGGAAGTGAGTTTTAGATGTGAGCCACCTTCTGTAGTTCAAGCACCTAGTTTAAATTACTTGTTTATTGCTGAAGCTACAAGCAATAATAGTTACCCAGCTAATGCAGAAGGTAATTTGGAAGTATTGCCTGTAGGTTATATTAATTTTAGCACGCCACAAAATAAACAAAGAATTCCTTCTCGGCGTTTGTGGTTGCCGGACTGGAAGTCTAATAGTGCTTCCTATGAATTGCTATTTAAAAATGTCAGCAATCTACATCAAGAAATTAATGTGCAAATTCAGGGTAGAGATTGGCGAAAATGTACATTTAAGAAGTTACCTGAAATTGCGAATTTAAATTTAGGAGAGACAGTAAAAGTAATTTTAGATGTTAAAACAAAACGTCCTTGGATCGGAATCGGAAAAACTTTATTTTTAGAAGCAAAAGCAGAACTATCTGACCAAAGGTTAGGCAGTACAGACCCTGCTACTCAAAGTTTAGAATTAGAGGTTTTACCAATTATACCTTTGTGGTTACAATTAGCGATTCTGGCACTGCTCGCAGCACTACTTGTTTGGTGGAAGCAGTTTAACCAAGAAGCAATTGCACATACAGGTTTTGTAAATTCAGTTCGCATTATCGGTGGCGGTACTGGCTCATCTATTGTTAGTGCTTCTAATGATTGTACATTGAGATATTGGAGTATTAGAGAATATTCTATAGAACCAAATAAAGATGCAACACTAGAATCAAAACCTTATGAACAAAATTTCAGATGTGCTAAACCTCAAAAACCAAAAGGAGTATTAGCATTTGCCAACAATCCAATTACAGTTGTAAGGTTTGTACCAGTTGAAAATAACCGTGTTGCTATCGGTCTAGAGAATGGAAGAATTGAGTTGAGAGAAGTACCTACAGGTAAAAGAATTCCAATTCCAGACCCTGAAGAACAAGGCGACAAAGTATTTGATTTAGCATTTACCAAAGACTCGCTTAATTTATTCAGTGGTTCAGGTAAAGGTAAAGTAAGAGTATGGTCGAGAGAATCGACTACTACAAATTTCCAGGAAAAACCAGTAGTCATTGAGCTAGAAAAACAGCAAGAACAAAAACTAACACGTTTTGGAATCCGTGCATTAGCTTTGAGTCCCGACGATGAAATGCTTGTGGTTTCGGGCGAGTATAACCGTTTTTTAATATTACATAGGAATAAAAATCAACCTAACAACCCATTCAAAAAAATATTAGTCGAAAGACTGGAAAAAATAGATGGAAGAGGAAAACAAAAAGACTCTGTTTTATCGTTAGCTTTTATTCCTGACTCGCAAGAAAAAATTTTGGCAACATCCGACTCGTTTGGATTTATTGCAATTTGGGACTTAAAACAATGTAAACCTACAACCAATAATAATCAACAGCAAATCAATGACGCTAATTGTAAACTGTTAGACCGTTGGCAAGACGAGTCAAAAAATCCTATACGAACTTTAGCATTTAGTGAAGATGGTAAATTTCTAGTTAGTGGTGGAGATGACGGACGAATAGTTGTATGGTATTTAACTTCGGGTTATCAACTCGACAAAACAAATTTGCCAGAAGGTAAAACTATTTTCCCAGGTTCTACAAAAATTAGAAGCATTGACGTAAAAAGCAGTCAAGGAATCGTGGTTAGTGGCAGTGAAGATTTTAAAGTCAGACTCCACCATATTAACTAAAATAATCTAAACAATTATGCAAGCAAGAACTAATCCACTATCCATTATTATTAATCCGCCTGGAATTCAATATGGAATGCCAGGAGATATTGTATCACTTTATGCTGTCGTGATTAATGAGGGCGACCAAAGCGCTGTTATTGATTTGTTTTTTACTTTTGACGAGACATTTCAAAAAATTAGTGGTTGGTCTGCTTCTCCAAGAGCTAGTTTAGCAGTGGCGCCGAAGGAAAGTAGCGACGAAGTTACGTTTGATTTTGAAATTCCAGTTGATGCTTTGGCGGGTACCTATGATTATACTTTTGTCGTTGATTCTCCAGAACATTATCCGCAAGATACTCCGATAAACTTTCCCGGTCAACTCAAAGTTTTACTCAAAGAACAAACTGTTATCCGCGCTTTTGACCCAACTTTTTCAATTATACCTGCCACAAATCCAAATAAACTTATAACTTACAGAATCGACCAACCTTTACAAGTGGTGGTAAAAGTCGAAAATCGCTCGAACCGTGTAGACAGATTCCGCTTGACTTGTCCTGATTTAGATGAAAGTTGGTTTAAAATATCTTACCCTGCTACTGGGTTGGAAGGAGCAGGCTTATTTGATGTCAGCGCGCTAGAACTCAACCCTCATTCTGAAGGTGAAATCTCTTTAGAATTTCGTCCTCCTATTGATACTCTCGCTGGTAGCTATTCTCCAACGATTCGCTTGCTTTCAGAAAATAATCCGGATTTGATACTGCTAGATTTAATATACATTAATCTACCGACCAATTATCAGTTAGGTATAGAACTTAATACGATTTTAGGAAAAGTTAGCCAGAAAGATGGCGTCTTTGAATTAGCACTTAATAATCAAGGCAACTTAATACGGGAACTATTTTTTAATGCTAAAACTAGGGATGAAGAAGAAATTTGCACTTACAAATTTGATCCTAGTGAATTTAAATTATTACCCAATACAACCGAAAAAGCAAGTCTCTTAGTTAAACCTGGCCCTTGGTGGCGCCGACCATTCTTCGGTCAACCTTTACCAATTAATTTTGAAGTTAATATTACAGATAAGCAAAGCTATCCTTTAGCTAATGCATCTCCTCAAGCCACTTTATTATGGAAAGCACGTCCTTGGTGGCAATTTTTACTATTAATTTTACTAGGGTTGGGGTTATTTGCAGGCATCTCATATATGATTTGGAGACTTTTAAACCCCGAACCGTTAACAATTGAAAGTTTTAGTACTGATAAGCGAAAAATAACTGAAGGTGATGAAGTTCGCTTAAACTGGAAAATTAATAACTATAAGCCTAACCGAATAGAAAAATTGGTAGTGGTCATTCCACAACTACCAAATAATGGCCATGTATATTTTGATAAAAAAAATAATATTAATGAACTAACTAAACCAGTTAAATCTAATCAGTATCCTCCCTGTAACTTCAAACCCCAGGAAGAATTGGAATGTAATCGTGTGACAACCGGAATTAAAAATCAAGGTAAATACGTTTTTGAACTGCAAGTATCTTATCTACAGGGTTCACCGCTTTTTAACCGCAGAAGTCAAACCGTTACCAAAACTGCTGAAACTGAAATTACCAAAAAGCCAATAGCTGAAGTAGTAGACTTTAAAGTAGATAAATCACAGTATAAAACTGGTGAAAGCGTATCTGTGTCCTTGACAATTAAGAATCCGCAATTACTTAACAAGCTGATAATTAACAAGAAAACAAACAATTTACTAGTAGGTAATCCTGTCACACTAGAATTTCAAAATGGGAAATTTAAAGACCCCAAACTCCAAAAATGCAAAGAAGAAAATAACTTGCTCAAATGTACATTTTCTTTACCTGCATCTAACCCAGGTACATTTACTTATGACATCAGCGCTATTTCTGGCGATCAAGTAAGTAATAAGCAAGCTCAAAATCCAGTCGAAATATTACCCAAACCATTTAAAATTGTTTTTTTTAAAATTAATAATATTGACAACAGCCAAAAACAAAGTATTGTTTTGAATGAAGGAGATCAAATCACCGTAAGTTGGAAAGTAGAAGGAGAAAACGTTTCAGTCAAACTATCTCTCAACAACGGAGACGTTCCAGTTCCACAAACTGGTAACACATCCCAAATTCCTGTTGACGTGAACTTTCCACGCCAAATTATACTTACAGTTACAGACAAATTTGGCAAGCTCCCTCCTCAACCAAAAGGATTTTTAATCATCGTTAAACCGAAACCCACTCCGGCATCTGACTTAATTACACCTTCTCCCTCACCTACACAAAATATCTTTAAACCTCTTCCTGCTTCTCCACGTTCAAGACCACTATTTTAATACAATACACATGACGTTTGTCGCATCAAAATCTTTCAAATGCAGCGCCACCACCTCCGCCCTTCTTAACCCACACCGCAGTAGTGCAATTAACGCGCTATCTCGCACACCCAGCGGTGAGGAGTCAGCTTGACAAACCCGAATGAGTGCAGTAATTTCATCGGGTTTGAGTCGCCTACCTCGTTGTTTTTTACTCGCCTTAATACTACGTAAATCTACAGCTTTTTGGTAGTCAGTGGCACTTATGAGGTCGAGTTTGAAAGCTTCTTGCAACACCCTCCTTAACGCACACAACATTTTATTCGCTGTTGCTGGGGCGTGTTTTTTCATCAGTGAGGTGCTGCTTTTGTGCCTACCATTTCCGGATTGACTGCATCCTTACGTGCATTCACAATGTACTCGTGGAATGCATCTTTCACATAAGGACTAGGATTTTCTGCACCAAACAACTTTGCTGCATTTGTTTCATTTTCAGTAAACAGAAAAGTTGGTGCATCAATATTTGGCAGAGGTTCAACGACAAAGCGGAATTTACCGAGTGTTTCCTGAGAAAGTAACAGTTCTCCATCTTTTTTATATTCAATGCACGGTTTAGACCAATAACTTTCGCCTGTACGACCCCAAGACCAAGTATTTTTGAACCAAATTGTTGGCAAAAGGTGTAGTGTTGCAGCTTGTGAACTGCGATTGGCAACGGTAATTTTAATTAAGATGTCGTTAGAAGCAGCTTTGGCATACTCGGCAAAGATGTCAAAGTAGCGGTTTTCCTCAAAAATCCCAGTATCGATAAGTTCAAACTCACCTAGGTCTTGACCCCGGTGACGATTTTCCTCAACTAAGCGCGTGTAGGGAAATTCACTTTGAGGATATTTGTAGAGCGCTTTCATGTAAGAGTGAGTTGGTGTTGAGTCGAGGTAGAAGTAACATTCTTTTACATCCTCACCGTGATTTCCTTCGTTACTACTCAACCCAAATAAACGTTCTTTGAGAATGGGATCAACCCCGTTCCAGAGGGCGAGGGCAAAACACAAACGTCCTTGGCGATCGCACATCCCCAAAAGTCCATCCTCACCCCACCGATAAGCCCGACTGCGTGCTTGATCGTGAGTCAAATAATCCCAGGATGAACCGTCTTTTGAATAATCTTCACGTACAGTTCCCCATTGCCTTTCTGCAAGATACGGTCCCCAGCGCTTCCAGTTTTTCTCTCTTCGCACCTCTTCTCTAAGGCGCTGGGACTCGGCATCAAGATTGTCGTTCTGGTTCATTAAAAATTGCTACAAATCGTGAGTTTAAATAACCATTACTCAAGCGTGTCGGGAAACAACTACTAATAAATCCTTCTTAGGTATTGAAATTCCTCGCTTAGGTCAAAAAATTTCCAAAACGCCCTTCCCCAAGCTTGGTACGTTCTTAGCGTTTTTTCTGTCGTAAGATTACTAGGTCTGCATGCACTTGTGTCAAAAGCGAGTTATATAGGTTTACACCGCTGCGTTTCATGACGGACTGAGTTGACATTTTGTGTTCTTTTGCGTTGGCGTCAATCCAATCAAGTTGTGCTTTTGCTGCTTGTCCCACCATTTCTAAACGATGCTCGTCGCTCTGAATATAGGCATAGTGCATAGCGGCACACAGCGCGTGGTAAGCCGTTTCGTAATATGCGCTCTCCAATGCCTCCTGGCTTATCGCTATAAGGCGTGAGTACATATCGCCATATTCGCTGTGTGAAGTGTCTTGCATTATGTTCTTCTTGCTTGTATGACTGTTTCTAGTTTGACATCCTCCCACCGCTGAACGGAGTACCGTTACAGCGGGGGATTCCAAGCATCACTGCTTAGGCTTCCTCTTTCCACGACTCGACTTGCTTTGAGGAGTTTCCTCACCAAAGTAGAGGTCGATGTCTCCAGAGGCGTTAGTTCCCGTGTGCCCCACGGTACGAAGTCCTAATTCAAGGATATTGCGAGCTGCGTTATAATCTCTGTCCTGAATATGCCCACAATGTTGACAAGTATGTGTTCTGGTTGAGAGAGCTTTCTTGACAGTTTCGCCACAGTTAGAACAGTTCTGAGAAGTATAGTGAGGTGGCACAGCAACTGTGACTACGCCAAACACTTTCCCAAAATACTCAATCCACTGGCGGAACTGCGTCCACGCTGCATCGGAGATAGATTTGGCAAGGTGTCGGTTCCTTACCATATTTCGCACCTTCAAGTCCTCATAGGCTACCAAATCGTTAGACTGGACTACGCACCTTGCTGTCTTCACGGCAAAGTCTTTACGCTGCCTACTTACCTTGAGATGCTTGCGAGCCAACTTGTTTCTAAACTTGGCTCTGTTTTTAGACCCCTTTTTGGTCTTGGACATCTGACGAGAAAGACGTTTTAGCGACTTTTCGCTTTTACGAAGATGACGTGGATTTGCAACTGTATTTCCGTCAGAATCGGTGTAGAAGTAGTTCAATCCCACATCAATACCGACATTGTGAGCCGTTGGTTCTCGTTTCTCAATTCGTTCTTGGTCGATACAGAATTGAGCATAGTACCCGTCAGCACGACGGACAACGCGAACACGTTTAATCTGCTTCAACTGATAAAAATGCAAATCACGGGTTCCCCACATTTTAAAGGTTCCCGCTTCAAACCCGTCAGAGAAAGTGATATACCGTCTATCGTTGGAAAGCTTCCAGCCACTGGTCTTGTATTCCACAGACCCATGTGTTTGTTCTTTCTTGAAGCGTGGATATCCTTTCTTTCCTGGCTTGCTTTTCTTGCAGTTGTCGTAGAAACGAGATATTGCCGACCAAGCTCGTTCAGCACTAGCTTGGCGAGCTTGGGAGTTGAGATTCTTGGCAAACTCAAATTCTTTTGCAAGGACAGCACAATATGCGCTCAGGTCATATTTGTCAATGTCCTTGTTATCCATCCAGTGCCTGAGACAACTGTTCCGAACAAATCGGGCAGTACGGATAGCTTCATCCAGCTTTCCATATTGCTCGTTCGTTCCTTCCAGTTTTGCCTCAAACACCAACATCTTATTTACGCTCAACGTTATAGCGTAAATTATAGTCTATTGGCTCGTGAGGTGTCCACAGAGATAGACAAAAACTCAACTGTCCCCCTTCCTTGTCCTTGCTGTGCAAGAAATCAGTTGGAGGACGTTTCGTTTTTGTCCCGTGATTCATGAGCCAGTACTGCAGGAGGGTCTCCCTCCGTAGGTATCTGGCGTCCTCACCACCAAATCAAAGATTATGGTGGGAGCCTTCTCACGGAGCGAGGTAAAGAACTCTTCATTTGGGACTATAAAAATGACCATCTCAAGCTATTCCGCCGTTAACGCGAACATTTTGCCCAGTTATCCACCGCGCTTCATCGCTAGCAAGAAACGCCACAACATCAGCTATGTCTTGTACTTGTCCCAGTCGTCCTAAAGCTGCCATTTGAGAGAAACGATTTATTTGTTCTTCTGTTTTGCCTTCTCTGAACAGTTCTGTATCGGTTGGACCAGGAGAGATAACATTAACTGTAATACCTTGTCCTCCCAACTCTTTTGCCACAACTCTTGTGATTTGTTCAACAGCACCTTTCGTTCCCACATACGCACTATAAGTGGGTAGTATCATAGCAGTTGTTGATGAAGAAAAATTGATAATGCGTCCACCATCTGCCATGTGGTGTGCAGCTTGTTGACAAGCAAAATAAGTGCCTTTGACATTAATGGCAAAAATCTTGTCAAAATCTTCTTCTGTTACCTCAATAAGTGGCTTATAGAAATTAACGCCAGCGTTGTTGACTAAAATATCGACTTTGCCAAAACGTTCAATTGTTTGCTCAAAAAGTCGCTGGATATCAGCAACTTTGCTCACATCGGCTTGGAGTGCAATTGCTTGTACTCCAAGATTTTCAATTTCTGTAACAACTTCTTGTGCTTTGTTTGCATTTCCTGCATAGTTAACCACAACTGATGCACCGTTACCAGCCAATTTGAGTGCGATCGCACGTCCAATTCCCCGTGATGATCCTGTAACGATTGCAATTTTTCCTGCAAGAGGTGCCATAAATTATTTCCTTTACTTAACCTTGAGTTAACTTTCCACTAACATGAATCTTGCCCCTAGGTGCAACCTGGGAGCAAGATTGGGAGCTTCTATGTCCTTAGAGAATTATAGAGAATGAGCTACTGCTGAACAAGAATTTTTATTTCTTCAGGTAGGTTTCACGCCAAATCGAAAAGCAAAATTTCTGCACCAATGTTGGTACTAATTTCGAGTTG
Source organism: Brasilonema bromeliae SPC951 (assembly GCF_012912135.1). Taxonomy (GTDB): domain Bacteria; phylum Cyanobacteriota; class Cyanobacteriia; order Cyanobacteriales; family Nostocaceae; genus Brasilonema; species Brasilonema bromeliae. The sequence continues at coordinate 22,176 of NZ_QMEB01000007.1, forward strand.
TTCTTCGCCACTCATTTGCACGCCATCACCTGCTCTAAGTTCTTCACCATTCAAGGTGATTATGCCTTGAGCTATTTGCAACCAGGCATAACGATTGGGTTTGAGGTGATAGTTGATAACGTCACCAGGTTCCAAAACAGATGTGTATAAGTCAACATCTTGATGAATTATGATAGCACCATCACGTCCATCTTTGGCACCAATTAAACGCAGTTTCCCGCGTCTTTCTTCAAGGGAAAAAGCTTTTTGATCATACCTTGGTTGCAATCCTTGTTTGTCAGGAAGAATCCAAATTTGTAGAAAGTGAACTGGTTCAGTTTCAGAAGGATTATATTCGCTGTGCATAATACCAGTGCCAGCGCTCATAATTTGCGCTTCACCGGGACGTATGACTGAACCAGTTCCCAAGCTGTCTTTATGTTCTACTGCTCCTTCTAGAACATAGGTGAGGATTTCCATATCGCGGTGTCCATGTGTCCCAAAACCAGCACCGGGAACAACGCGGTCATCGTTAATAACTCGTAGAGAACGAAATCCCATGCGGTCTGGATCGTAAAAATTACCAAAGGAAAATGTGTGGTAACTATCTAGCCAGCCTATCTTGGTATGACCGCGTGAATTTCGATCATGAATGAGGTGAGTTTTGGTATTGGAAGCCATAGATTTTCCCTCCATTTTGATGATTGATTGCAGCAAAAACATTAAGCACCTTTATTGGCTACCAGTCATCTATTCTGGTTCCAAAAGCGGGAGCATGGACAAACTTTCTCTTTGGTGGCAATACTACTGAAATGATTCTTCTTGATTGCTCGAAAAACTAGGGATTTCGTGAATCAATATTCCACTTAGGTATGGTTGAATACTAGGTTACAACGGCGATGTTTACAAAATCACGAAAAAAAATTTTTCTTTAGATTTGCCTTGTTGCACCTGTTTTTTAACTATCTCAATCTTAAAATATGTACATATAAAATGAAAAGTACGCACTGAAAAGTGCTGTACTTACCAAAAAGATACTGTCAAATTAATTTCTTTGCACTTAACAATCACGATTACTATAGGTTGGATTGAGCTAAGTGTTTCATAAAAGATAAGCTGGGTTGACCAACGTTACCCAGCCTACAATATATGACTAATAGCTATTAGCTATTAGCAACAACAGACTTATCTGACAGCAGCTTGTCTAACAACAGCTTGCTCTTCAGTTTTAATATTGCCTGCATTACCATTTCCATTTTGGGTGACAGCAGCTTGCAAATGCGCTTCTAGGAACCACAGGCGCTTGTCAATGGTACGAGACACTTCGGTGTAAAGGTCAGCGGTGTCAGCATCGCCTAGCTCGGTCGTTTTGTCAATAGCTTCCCGCAACTGCTTAGCATAGGGTGCAAAGCGCTCTGCCAAAGCTGTGACATGCTCCATACCCATTAAAATATCAGTAGGATATTCTGGCACGAATGAATTTGCAGCAGCCATACGAACTGTGCCACAAGCATAACCACCCAAGGCGGTGATGCGCTCAGCAAACATATCAATGTACTCTTCTAACTCACCTGCAATTTCATCAAACAATTCGTGCAACTGGTAGAAGTCGGTGCCTTTAACGTTCCAGTGCGCTTGCTTGGCTTGGCTTTTCAGATCCGATGTTGCGGCTAGAGTCTGGTTGAGAATGCCAGCGATCTGCTTGCGCGCCTCAGCAGGAATGTCAATGCGGGTTGGGTAAAGACGTGTGGATAGGTTATTGTCGCTCATAGTTCTGCTTCTCTGATGGGGGTGACAAAACAAGTTTACAGATACTGCTATGCTCTCGGAAACTCTCTACCGACAGATGGAATTTTTGCTGAAAGAATTATAATTATTGTTAATATTTTACTCTTCAATTCATAATCAATTGCGATGGTTGTCTATGCCACTGAATGTACGACCGTAAAGGCGAATCGCGAATGGTGTCATTTTGCAAAAAGTCATGGGGTCAATTGAGGGGGTTCAATACCCGCACGGCTGTGAAAATTTCGCTACGTTTTTTTGCAACACAACCAGTGTTAGAACACAAAAGTTGTCCTGAGTGTACCAATAATTGCGTCACGATTTTCTGAGTTTTGACCTGGTGAAAGAACCCAAATCAAACCTGGGGTGATTGAGATGTTGCTATTTAACTGGTATTTGTAGAAGCCTTCTATATGAATTGGTATGTCATTCTTGGCACCGCTTGCAAACTTACTTGCATTACCTAAATAAGGCTCCACGCCTACTACAATGCCACCTAAGTTATTTTTTTTGCCAAGATCAGGAAAGGCAAAGGTGAGTGCATAAGTCCAAATGTCTCCAGTTCCAAGATTAACGAAGTCAGCATTGATGTAAGAAAACCAGCCGTTGATTGCAAACTCAGAACTAACTTTGTACGTAAACTCTGCACCATAGGCATTGACTTTTGATGGAACTGTACCAAAATCAAATCCTCCACCATTGGCTAGGTTTGTGCCCACTGAAGCAAGATTGCTCCCAGTATCAAAAATGGCAGATTTACGATAAGCATTAATATATGTAAGACCGATTGAAAACTGGTCACTTGGTGAAAAGGTTAGCTGAGCTAAAGCTGCATAGTTGTCATTAAACAAATCAGAATTGTCTGCTAAATAACCAGCAGATAATGATAATTTTTTACTCAATGAGTAAGTAAATCCCGCTCCCGAGCCACCCCCAATCAAATAAATAGGATTGTGCTGACCAAAGATTGAAAGCGAACCGACACCACTGTCGTATCCTTCTAGATAAGAACTTACTGTAGGCACGAAGTCGTAGTGGACTCCTCCAACTGCTGCGACATAACCTTCAATGTTTTCACCAATTGGAAAAAAGTAAGACATCCAGTCAACATAGATTGAATTGTTGGTATTTCCGAAATTAAAAGTCTGAATACCTTCAACTCCATTACCTTTGAGATTGAAGATATTTGTGTTACCTGCAGCCAGTCTAATATGTAGGATATCTTTTCCCGTAAAGCTGTTCTGAATATCCAAGCGAACCCTTTGTTGAAAAACGGTGTTATTATTAACCGATTGATTAAATTCGTCGGTTATTGCAAAAACAACTTCGCCAACCAGTTTAGCAGTTGTAGAAAACTCTTGTGCCTGTAAAGTAGCTGTCTGAGCCTCAAGTGTATCAACTCGACCTCGTAAAGTGGCAAGTTCTGCGGCAAATTCCTCTTGCAATTTTTTTAAAGTTTCTAAATCTTCTTTCTTAACTAAATCAATAGTACTTTCAGCAATGAGTTCATTGATGCGATTTATGCAGGCATTTAACCCAGCCGCAAACTCGTAACGGCTCAAAGCACGATTTCCTCTGTAGGTTTTGTCAAGATAGCCTGCAATGCAACCATATCGTTCAACCAAAGACTGCACTGCTTGAAATGCCCAATCTGTTGGTGTTACATCAGATAGTTGAGAAACTGAATTGATTTGAGTCATCGCCTCTGTGGGGCGGGCGCTCTGCGCCATTGCTTCTGTTACTAAAATTGTATTTGTAAGTAATAATCCACCAACTAGACTTGTCAAACCAAGAGTTAAGTGACTTGAAGCTATTTTGAACATAATGGTTTCTTAAACCGGACAACAAAATGTACTTAATTCCCTGATTTATACCAATTCTCTGTAAACTTGCACTTAATACTTACTCTTTCATTCTTGGCGTTCTAGCCTACGGCACGCCCTTCGGGTATGTCCTGAGCCCTATGGCTAACGCCACGGCCCCGTGCCGAACGGGCACGGCCCCGTGCCGAACGGACACGCTACGCGTTAGCCCTCGCTTGCGTGCGCTTTGCGCATACGCAGTCGCCTCTGTCGGGAAAGCCCTCCGGGTATCTCCTTCGGAGACGCTACGCGAACGGGGGTTCGCAATCGACGGGAACCTTAAGAGCTGCGACCCCCTCACCGTCATTCGCGCTGTCTCACCGCTGCGCGTCTAAGGCGTCTTGTTGCTAATCGTTTAATAAACATTAAGTGCATCCTCATGGAGAATTGGTATTAGTAACACTGCTGTTTTTTGTAGGACGCCAAAATCTACGAACATTAGCGAAAAAAAATCAAGAATCAATTATCAATGAACAATTCCCCCACAACGCCTCGGACGGGGGCTTGAAATAACGAATATTTTTGTTGCTAGCTACAACTGAATAATCAGTTATCAATTATCAATTATCAAATCGATAATTGATAACTGATAGCGGTTTAAAATCCAAAATTGCTAGCTATTTCTTACTGTTGGCGTACCAGAGATAGATCCCCTACACTAACTCTCACCAATTGGTTGTCTCGATTAAAAGAGGTAGATGTGTGAATCTTGTGTGCGACTTTTGGTATTGAGATTGTGCCAATTAATGTGCCATTAGATTGCCATTGCCCCACATACCGTGCCGATGCTAACCGTGGATAGAACGAACTGCAAAACTGGTAAAGTACCAAGCGCAAACCACTTACAAGCATACTGCTTGGCAAGTAGTCAAACCATTGCTGTCCAGTTTGACGTGCTAGGGGTAGTCTGGGCATTGCCAGAAACAACAACGCAAGCCTTGGATCGTCACCTTCCAAACGGTAAGGCAAGGAGGCGACCACTACTGCCCTGAAATCGCCGCCGTGCCGTCAACTCATAATCCAAGGTCTTCTCTGGTGACGATTGGGGGTATCGTGCCAGCAACTGATGCCCCACAAGACCCAATAGATACAATAGTAACAAGGTGACTAAGTTGTAGGGTAACGCATGCACTGGCAACGCTACCGCCGCCCAGAAGACACTCACAGCTTGACCTAGCAAGGCTGCTAATGCAACACCAAGAGCTGCTAGCATATAGCTTTGAGGCGATGGCAGCAAATAATACCCGCCAAGCGCCAGAGCCACCAAAATGAAATTTAGTGCCGCCGGGTCGTAATATACATAAGCGAACGTTCCTGTCAAGATGCCTTGAATAAATGACCCAAAAGCATAGCTAAACACCGCCAACAAAAATTGAATGCGCGAATTCAACAACAGCAACAACGCGACCACCATACCAACCCACACATTAGGCAAAAAGAAGATTAACCCGAGTGTGCGTAGGAAGCCCTCAAGGGGGACTGGCAAACCAATCGAGTAGGCATATGCAGGAACGACAGCGTGTTGCAAACCAGCAAAGCGAAACGCTGCTAAATGAACGCTCCAACTCACAACAACGAACGGCAGGCTCAAGACTGGTAGTAAAAAGAACGTGTACAAAACATGGGATAACGTCCAAGTCAGAACAAATGCCAGTATGCCAGCAGTCGCCGCCAGAAACAGCGATGCCACACTCGGTTGGAACAAATAACCAACACTCAGCCCCGCCAAGAGCGGGTTAAATAGTAATGGTCCCCGCTCTAAATACATCACATCAACTTGCGTCACTCTGGCAAAGGCAACTGCCGCCAACACCCCAACAAGCCCCATCACCATGACTGAGGGTTGCAGCAGCATAGCGGACAGCAGCAGCGCCCCAACCCCGACACCTCGCAGAAACAGAATCTCAGCAGTGGCAGCACACACAGCACGCACCAGATGTCGAAGCGTTCGTAACCATTGCATGGTAGTCCACCCTTGCGTCGTTTGCTTCTGGTTGTTTAAGGTCGTCAGCTTAAGACGCCCCAGGGCGGATTGATAAAGCACATTCCACATGTCCTTAGCTCCGTCCTGTGGTTTAAAAGTTACAACTTTGTCGTGAGATCATGGAACATAGCGTTCGTTGCCAGTCGGGGCGGGAGGTGTTCCCGTCGTTCCAGATCACTGAGGTCTTCCGCCGCACGAATCAGTTCAACGTCGCCCGTCTCTGTGATCAACACCACATTGGGACGATATTCAATGAACTGTAACCATTGCGTGTTGTTGTAGGCACCCACGGTGGAAATGACCAATTGGGTGCCACGCGATAGCGGGGGGAGGGAAATCTTGTCATCAACAACATCAATATTCATGCACAGTGGTCCGTAGATGACTGAAGGTTCGTAGGGACCAGAAACTGGTTGAGCGAGGGCGATATCAAAGCGATACCAAAAGCTTGTGAACAGTAAATTGACACCAGCATCTATGACATACGCTCGGGTGCCATCGGGCAGTCGCTTGGTACCGCACACACTGGTAATGAGTGTCCCCGCTTCATCAACTACTGCCCGACCGGATTCGATAATGAGTTGAGGCGTATGCTCAGGTTTCAGCGCCGCCCATAAAGCGTCACAAACAGCATCCGCGTATTCCTCAATTGACGGCAGCATGACATCTACGGCATGGTAGCTACCTTTTAGACGGCTGCGGGATGGGAAGCCACCCCCTATGTCGATGTAGTCCATCCGCCAACCGCACTCTTGCTCGATTTCATAGCCAAATGCCACCATTTTCTCGACTTGGCGAGCATAAGCTGCGGGTTCCATGATGAACGTTCCAATATGGCTGTGTAATCCGTTCACCTGCAGTTTACCCCCACTGGCGATGCGCCGGATGGCATCCATTGCTTGACCAGATTCTAGATTGAAGCCAAAGCGCGACCAGCAGGGTTGAATTCCAGCATCTAGGTTGAGTCGGATACCCACGGGAATGATTTTCTGGAGGCGGGTGGCGATCGCCTCCAAATCCTCAATTTCATCTAAGTGATCAATATTGATTGTGACTCCATCGCGCACAGCAGCTTCTAGGGTGGCAAAAGGTTTGTGCGGTCCGTTGAGAATGATTTGATTCCCTGGAATACCTAGTGCTTTTGCTTTGTCGTATTCCATTTTTGAAACCAATTCAGCCATTGCCCCTTCTTGATGCAGGATGGCGCAAATTGCCTTCAAATAATTGGTTTTGTAGGACCAGCCAAAAGTCACATTTGGGTAACGAGTCGTGAATGCATTGCGGATGCTGCGGAACTTCCGACGCAGCATCTGTTCTGAATAGACAAACAGCGGTGAGCCGTACTGCGCCACCAGCTCGTCGATAGCAACACCTGCAATTTCTGTTTTCACCTTGCGGTGCAACAGAGTGCTCCCCGCAAACTTGTTCATTAATCCGCTGTGTAGTTTTTGAATTACGGGTTTTTCGTACTGGGTCTGCATATCATCGTTCTCCCAAGGTCACTAGAGTTTGTAGAGGGGTTGCATCCGTTACCATCTCGTAGGTGTAGCGCATGAATAACTTGCCCGCTTCGTAGGAGGGCAAGGCAGGTAAGGGTAATCCGAGTGCTGCCCTGACTAGACGTGCTGGCAGATTAACACCTACCCCGGTTGCAAAGTAAGTCCATGCTGGAAAGCGCGGATTGATCTCGATCAGATAAATCATGCCGTCGGCATCGACAATGCATTCCAACTCAAAGGGTCCCTTCCATTTGGTATGCTGTAGGAATGCTTCCGCCGCCTGTAGTAAGCCCGGATGATGGATCGTCACACCGCTCCAGATTTTGCCGAGTTCAGTCACCGACATCTTTTTGGTCGCCACTAAACCGAGATGGCTTCCTTTGCCATCCCCGATCCCAACCAGGTTTAGCTCGGTACCACTGATAATTTGCTGCATGATGATCAGGTAGCCCCATTGGGCTGCTAAGTGATGAAAGCGTTGCAGTGCTTCATCCTCGGTCAACACTCGATACGCTCCGTGATACGGACCTTTCATCATCAACGGTAACCCTAGTGATGCGATCGCGTCACGTAGTTCTTGGATCGAGGTAACAGTGAATGTTTGCGGTGTGCGGACACCAAACGCCGTCGCCACTTTCGCAAGTTGTGTCTTGTTGCGTAAGGCGAACTGCTCTCGCGTAGGCAGATAAGTTCGGATGCCTAACGACTCCAATTCCTTGGCACACCGGATGTAAAGCGGCAATTCCACATCTAAATTGGGAATGACGCAATCCAGTCCAACCTGCTGTTGGATCTGCTGCAATCGCTCAATCAGAACCTCCGGTTCTGAAGAGGGATAAGGCATAAGGTATCGGCGATCAAACAGCCAATCCATATACAGCCCCGGCTCCATAACATCGTAAGCAAATCCGATGATTTGGGTTGGCAATTGGTTGTCCTCGCGTAGGCTGCGGGCAATACCCGTACCGGGACCAGGATTATCGACTGCATTGATACCTGTAATGGCAATTGTGAAAGGTTTCATTTATCCTCTGTTAGTCCCAAGGTTTTGAGTTGCTGGCAAAAGTCTGCAACATCGCGTTCTGCTATAGTGTGAGCAATGTCGAAGCGATCGCATAGAACCTGGACAATTTGTTGCTGAGTCTCGCCGTGTCGCAGTCGTTGCAAGACTAACTGACCACAATGGTTTAACATAAAGCTTTCACCAGTGGCATCTATATCCTTTGTTTTCACCTCGTTGATTCCGCTAGTCATATCACAACCACCAAAAAACTTCTTGCAAAGACCATTTGTAGATATCTGGAATTTGGTGTTTAATGTAGGACTGATGTTTGGCTTGGTGCTGGTGTTTGTGTTGTTGTTAATCAATGCTTTGCTTTCAGAACGGCAGAGTAGGGAGAAATTAGCTATTGCTCACCAACAACTCCATCGATATGCCCTCCGCGTTGAAGACCAAGCAACGCTACAAGAACGCAACCGCATTGCCCGTGAAATCCACGATGCTTTGGGACACTCGCTCACGGCTCAAAGTATCCAGCTAGAAAACGCTTTACTGTTTCTGTCATCGAATCTTGATAAAGCGAAAACCTTCTTAGAGGAAGCCAAGCAACTTGGTAGCAGTGCTTTGCGAGAAGTGCGACAATCTGTAGCGACGCTGCGTTGTGACGCGCTGCAAGGAAAATCTTTAGAGTCTGCGATCGCACTTTTGCTTTCGGACTTTCAGCGCCGCACTGGCATTATCCCAGACTACAAGCTCTGCCTACCTCAACCATTATCCGGTGAAGTTGGTACGACAATTTACCGCATTGTTCAAGAAGCCCTAACAAATATTTCCAAGCATAGCGCCGCAACTGTGGTCACAATTGACTTACAAACAACTGCTGATTCCCTGTATTTGCAGCTTTGTGACAACGGTCGAGGCTTCAACCCATACCAGAACACGACAGGATTTGGTATTCAAGGAATGCGAGAACGAACGCTGGCGCTAGGAGGTCATTTTCGCATTTTCAGTGAATCAGGATGCGGTTGCCGAATTATCGCAGTATTTCCATATCACGGTTAACGCAATAATTATGATTTCTCTGTTGCTATGATTCGCCTGTTATTGGTAGACGACCAGATGATTATTCGTCAGGGCTTAAAAAGCTTGTTGGAGTCCAAACCCGACTTTGTGATTGTTGGCGATGCAGATAATGGTGAAAGTGCGATGCTCCAGCAGGGAGCCGCTTCGCGATCGCCCAAGTACAAGTCCTGCAACCAGATTTGGTATTAATGGATGTCCGTATGCCCGTCATGGATGGTGTAGCAGCAACTGAGGTGATTTCTCAGCACTTTCCCGCAGTGAAAGTGTTGGTGTTGACGACTTTTGATGACGATGAATATGTTTCACAAGCAATGCGATTTGGAGCGAGGGGTTATTTGTTAAAAGATACACCTTTAGAATTATTGGCAAATGCTATCCGGTCGGTTTATCTAGGATATACTCAGCTAGGACCAGGCTTATTCGAGAAATTCTTGTCTCCTTTAGGACACTCTACAACGCCAAAACCCCTAAATCCCCCACCTGAGTTTGCTGAACTCACCCCTAGAGAAAGAGAAGTTTTGCGTTTAATTGCTACTGGTGCTAGCAATCAAGAAATTGCAGAGTCTCTCTACATTGCTAAAAGAACGGTGAAAAATCACGTAACGAATATTCTGGGTCGGTTAAATCTACGCGATCGCACACAAGCTGCTATCTTTGCCCATTCCTTTGTGTCCCTGTTGGATAATTCTTCAGGTGAAAGCAAAAAAGTTGAATTCTGAGTTCTGACTTATGTGTCCTGAGTTTTTTATTTAGATTTTCACCTGTTTTCTATAGGCGTTAGGTGTTGTACCCATAAGTTTACGAAAGACGTTTGTGAAATGGCTTTGATTTTGAAAACCTACTTGCGGGTAGATTTGGTCTATCGCTTGTTCTGTTTTAGTTAATAACCTTTTCGCTTCCTCTATTCTGCAATTCATAACGTATTGGTGCGGCGAAAAACAAGTCGATTGTTTAAACAGACGTGAGAAATGATACATACTCATCCCCACTGCTGTCGCAATTTCAGCTAAGCCTAAATCTTTTTCTAAGTTTTGATTAATATATTCAATAGCTTGCCGCAACTTTAAACGCGAAAGTCCTTCTGGATGTTTAGTAATCTTTGAAGAAGATACAGAATAGTGTCTTAGCAGATGAATGCATAGAGTCGTTGCTAGAGATTCTATATACACACGACTACCCATACCATCTGATTCTAGTTCTGATTGTAGTGCTAGTCCAATTTGTTGAATCAACGGATCTGAATCAGCAAAATGTGGTATAATATCCGTGTATTGCATATCTATCAAATCATAACCAGCACGAGCAAACAAAGCTTTTTCCAAACTAAGCACTAAAAATTCAGCTTCTATCTCCCAGCTTAATTTGTGATAACTGCTTGCTGGAATAACGACAATGTCGCCATATTTAATACACTCATGCTGGACGTGTCCGTCCAACACCCGTTCTACGTTGATAGGCTGTTTTGTAAGACTTATACTGATGACGTGTTGTTGAGGAGTATGTTCTGGTGTCTCAAAAGGAGGCTGTTGATGATAGTCTAGGCGAAAATCATTCCAGTTAGCATGGTAACTGGTGATCAGGGGCGATCGCGGAAGAATTTGTGAATATGCATCTTCCTGAGCAAAATCAACACTTATGATTTTTTCTGTTCGCATCGCTTTCACCCCAGAAACGATTGCTTTTAAGGTACACCCGTATACTTGCTTTCTAATACAGCTTGGATGCTGTCTTTAAAAACAAAAGTTTAATGCTATAAATGTTAACACACTAATTAAAATATTAAGTGTTCAAACAGAATCTGCGACTTCTATGAGTTACTTAGTTATCTACGATGGGAATTGCAATCTCTGTGTCACAGGAGTGCAAATGCTGGAGACTCTTGATCAGGGACAACTTTTTCGCTACGTTGCTATGCAAGACGAGTCAACTCTCCAACAGTGGGGAATTACACCCGAAGATTGTGAGTTGGGTATGATTCTCATAGATGCAGATGCACCAGAAAGACGCTGGCAAGGCAGTGCAGCTGCTGAGGAAATTGGGCGATTGTTGCCTAATGGTAGTGTATTTGTAGATGCATATCGGGCTTTACCAGGGGTAAAGTGGGCGGGCGATCGCTTTTACGAACAAATCCGAGATCACCGTTACACTATCTTTGGCAAACGTTCTAGTACTTATGAATCGACCTATTGCATTGATGGTGGTTGCAAGGTTGCTAAAAATGATGCTTCCTGAAAACCAGCAAACTCCCGCCTTCATAATTATCAGATGGGAGGAGCAGAATTAAAAATCTCCAGTATCTGCCTACAAAAATCTTTAAGCTTTTCCCCCACCTGCACAGAAGGTACAGATGTTCCCACGAAACTCCAATTTTCTACTGTAGAAAGTCGCCACTGTTCACCAATATGGCTGAAACCAGCGACTTCTACGCCAATAGCACGACGTGAACCATTTAAATGGTCATGATAAAAACGGATTTGTATTAATATACTGCGGCTTTGCCATGATTTACTGATGCCAGGAAAGTGAAAGCCAATGTCTATAGAATCTGGATCGACTAACTCTCTGGTTTGCGGATCGTTTTTCCAAGGTTTGAGATCCGATCTGGCATCTGGAAACTCAGATTTGAATAAATTAACTACGGTAGCGATCTTGCTGGCAAATTCAAGGTTTGTTGCCATCTCAGCTGCGTTCACAAAAACACTCCTACGTTATTTCACCAGGCGTATGAGGGTGCTTGAATATTGAATGACTTAGTCTGGCTATTTTAAGCAATTTTACTCAAAATTTCAAGAAAAAAAGATCAAAAATATGCCTTTGACCGAAAATATTAAGTAAAGATAGAAAATTTTCCGCAAAATTCGTCATTAGTAGGAACGATGGGATACGCCAGCGATCTAAAATGACACTGATCATTGGTAAGTAAAATAAGTTTAGCTTATGCTGCGTCAACGCTCAATTTTGTCGCTCCTTCTAGGATTCTTAGCAATTTTTCTCATTAGTTGTGGCGGTCCTGGGGTCGCAACACCACCTCCAACATACACACCAGATCAATTGGTGAAAATTCAGGAATACGTTTCTGACATTCAGGGTGTAAAAGAACGCTCACGAGAACTCGAAAGGCTGATCCAAACCAAACAGTGGGTGAAAGTTGGAAACTTCACACATGGTCCGATGACAGAAGCAAGGCTGTCGATGAACTATGTTACATCCAATCTGCTACCCAAAGACCAATCAGCAGGACGTGAGTTAGTGCGTGATTTGTTGGATAAGCTCATAAAAATCGACCAAGCTGCTGAGGTTGGTAACACGAATGGTGCCTTGAATAGCTCAGTAGCTGCTTTTGCAGACATTGACAAATTCTTACAACTGGTTCCTCAAACAAGCAGTCCGTCAGAAGAAAGCTAAGCGTGATAGGGTGAAGAGGAAGATGGGGGAACAAAAGCACCAGGAGCAGGAAAGCAAGGAAAAGTTATCTTCCATATTCCGGCTTTCCCACAACTCCACTTCCTCACCTTCCCATCTTCTTTGTCTTCACTTGCAGAAACAATGAGTCATGTCGTTATCATCGGTTGCGGTGTGGTTGGGGCAGCAATTGCCTATGAACTTAGCAAAGTCAACGGGCTAAGAATCACAGTTGTTGACCAACAACCACCAGCACTTGCCTCTACAGGAGCAGCACTGGGTGTTTTAATGGGTATCATCAGCCAAAAAACCAAGGGGAAGGCTTGGCAGATGCGACAAACAAGCATACTCGGTTATGAAACTCTCATTCCTGAATTAGAAACCCTTACAGATCGTAAAATTGGCTACAACCGTCAGGGAATCCTTATGCTGCTACCTGAACCTTCTATGTCTTCTTTAGAAAAAGAAGATGGGGGAATCTCTGAATGGGAAAAGTTGCAAGAAATTCGCCAATCTCAAGGTTTTTCCCTAGAAATTTGGGATACTGATAAACTCAAGCAAGTTTGTCCCCATGTGAATAACGATCAGATTGTGGGGGCTGTTTACTCTCCGTGCGATCGCCAAGTTGATCCAACTTCCCTCACCTTAGCTCTCATTGACGCTGCAAAGCATAACGGTGTTGATTTCAAATTTGGTGTTCCGGTTTTGGGTATAGAACCCCAGCCGTTGTCTCCTTCTCAAGAAAGAGATTCTGAAAAATATTGCAACCAACTTCAGACGCCAGAGGGAAAAATGACTGCTGATTGGTTTGTTGTAGCGGCTGGGTTGGGTTCTTCTTTATTGAGTGCACAATTAAAGCAAATGGTTGATATTCGCCCTGTGCTAGGGCAAGCTTTGTGTGTTCGCTTAGGACATTGTCTTGGAAATCCTGACTTCCAGCCGGTGATTACAGGTGATGATGTCCATATTGTCCCCGTAGGTGGTGGGGATTACTGGATAGGTGCAACGGTTGAATTTCCGACCAATAAAAAAGATGAGGTCATAGCTGATAAAGAACTGCTGGAGTTGGTTAGAAAGCAGGCGATCGCCTTTTGCCCAGACTTAGCAACAGCGACAACTATCCGTACTTGGTCAGGGTTACGTCCTCGTCCTGAAGGACGTCCAGCACCAGTAATTGGTAAATTGCCTGGATATAGTAACATCTTGCTTGCTACTGGACATTATCGCAATGGGGTTTTACTTGCACCAGCGACAGCTTACGCAATTCGTGAGATGATTATTGCTAACTAATCATAATTAATAACCCAATCTTAATCTGACGATAAAAAGTCGTAGCGGGAGAAACAAAACCTACCTACGAGGCTTCCAATAAATCCACTTATATCAGGTTCGCTTAATTACTTAATAATAAAACGATCTCACCAGGTGCCCCTAGTCCCCACTATGTCCTCCGGACAAGCTACGCATGAACGTGGGGATCAGTGAGTTCCCCTCTCCTTAATAAGGAGAGGGGTGCCCGAAGGGCGGGGTGAGGTGAAACGTATCACAATTTCCAATATCAATAACAAACTTCTTTTTCTTTTTTTTTGTTCTTATTTCATTCGTACATTCAAATGTCAATAACAGAAAACAAAATTCAAGTCGGCTCGTTAGAATGGTTTTACCGGGAAGCAGTACCTACTGGTAGAAGTGAGTTACTTCCTGTCTTACTGCTACATGGTTTACCATCACAAAGTTATAGTTGGCGCAATATTATGCCAGCTTTGGCAAAGCAAGGAACAAGAGCAATAGCGCCTGATTGGATCGGCTTTGGTTTTTCTTCCAAACCAGACAAAAGAGATTTCGCTTACACACCTGATGCTTTTCTGACAGCTTTAGAAGGATTTCTAAAATCTATAGAACTTGAACGTTTTTCCTTAGTTGTGCAAGGCTTTTTAGGTTCTGTTGGTCTACAATATGCCTTGCGTCATCCAGAACAAATTGCCAATATAACCATACTTAACACACCAATTTCTACTCAGGCGAAGTTACCGTGGAAAATTCAACAAATGGGATTACCTTTTGCAGGTGACATGATTACTCAAGATCCACTGTTAGTTGACCGGACTCTAGAAGGTGGCTGTCGTTACGTCATTACAGAAGAACATTTAAATATTTATCGTAAACCCTTTTTGAAAAGTTCTGCTGCTGGAAGAAGTTTGTTAGCAACTATCCGTAATTTGCAGTTGCGCTCAGCAATGACGGAAATAGATAATGGTTTTAAGGAATTGCACCAAGAAATTTTAATTTTGTGGGGAATGATAGATCCTTGGCTACCTATAAATATAGCTCAATATTTTGTGAATTCCCTGGAAAAAGGGAGTTTGATTAAACTTAACAATGTTGGTCATTATCCTCAAGAACATTATCACGAAACAATTCTTGAAGACCTTTTGCCTTTTGTTCGTGTTAAAGATAGCAATTAATAATGATAGCAATTGGAATTCAAGAGTGACATCACTTTTATATCTTCTTAAGATTTCAAATTTTGTCGAGTGAGCATTTTATGCTCATCTGTTTTGCAATTCGTTAAATAACCAGAGTTAAGTTTCATAAATCAGATAGGATTTCTATAGCACCTTTACATTATTTATGTGTGCCAAAAATCCATTAATGGAGAAAAAGATTCATGGCTTATTCCTGGTTTAAGGCTTTTCACATTGTCGGTATAGTCGTTTGGTTTGCTGGTTTGTTCTACCTCGTGCGTCTTTTCATCTACCATGTTGAAGCCAACCAAGAACCGGAACCAGCGCGCACAATACTGAAAAATCAGTATCAGATAATGGAAAAGCGTCTGTACAATATCATCACAACTCCAGGGATGCTGGTAACAGTCGCAATGGCGATTGGTTTATTGAGTAGGGAACCAGATGTTCTCAAAGAAGGATGGTTACATGTAAAACTGGGATTTGTTGTCCTTTTACTTGGCTATCATCATTACTGTAAGCGTCTTATGAAGCAGTTAGCCCAAGACACGTGCAAATGGAACAGTCAGCAGTTGAGGGCGTTAAATGAAGCACCTACAGTTATGTTAGTGGTGATTGTATTGCTAGCTGTGTTCAAAAACAATCTACCTACAGATATCACAGCTTGGGGTATTGTCGGCATGATTATTGGGATGGCGGCGACTATTCAGCTTTACGCGAGAAAACGCCGCAAAGATAAGGAAAAGCTGACAACAGAAATGGTGCAGCAGCAAAGCAGCTAAATAAGCTTTGGTCTATATCTTAAACCCTCAGTTATACATACATACGCAGCCTGCCAAAGCAGGCTTTGTTTGTATGTTAGGAAACTACAGTATTATGCGACATACTTAAAAATACTTATCTCTTCTACTTTATTGAAATTTTATATAAATAACATAAAATTTCAGTTAAGCTTTTTTTGAAAAAAATTATTTTTGTTAGAGTCATGATTAGGCATCTATCTGCAGCTAGATAAAACTCTAAGGCTCTGGTTATTATTTTTTATAATTGCCATATTCTATACTGATTACTGTATTTACTTACGGAATATCCCCTAGGACGATATCTACTAAATGAAAATTATTTATTTTGGTAAAATTTTAACAATCTGGTTATTCGTAGAATTCTTACTGAGCCTAAGCTTATCTGCTCACGCTCAGGAAAAATTAGAAGCTAGAAGCACTACCTTACCACAACAGCTTATATCGCAGCAGAATTTTATACCACCAAGACAAGGGAAACCAAAAGATACCTCTGGTGCAGGTTCCCGCAGTAGACTTTGTGAAAATTGTGGAACATCTATAAATAGAGATGTAAACGCAGCAATCAATTTATCGCGTTTGGCTACAGCGTGAAAGCTTACAGAGGGATAACCGCTCCCATGCTCCCGATGAAGTAAGAAGTAAATGTCTAGTTTGTCTAGATTTTACATAGCAGAAATTGTACAACTAGATCTGCATCCCAAGAGTTGAAGTACTAATGTAAGCGTTGCTCTTGGCGAAGTATCTGCTCAATTAACGCCTGATTATCAGAACTTTCTGCTTGTTTGAGATATTCAAGGGCAATCTGTCCGACAGCAGGTTCCTCCCGTGAAATAGCAACTAACAACTCTACAGTTTGATAAAGTTGAGCTTTTTCTGATTGCCGATTCGTGACAATTGGCAGAGTCACAGCAGCAATCACAAGTCCAATCATCGCAGGAACAACAGGAATCCAGCAACCTTGTAAAAAGGCAAGGTAGGCAATTGCTATGAGTCCTCCCTCCGCAATAGCAACGGCAGTAATTATAGATTGAGGTGACTTTCTCTGCCAGGCTAACGCAGTTCCCACACTACACCAAAGCAAAATCCAAAGCCATTCCATTGGTTTAGATCGAACTGTTAGCAGGGGTCGCCCCTGTAGCGCAGCACTCAAAATCATGCTAGTAATATTGGCGTGAATCGTCACCCCTGCCATTTGTTTTGCAGAACCAACGTTCTGACTGCTTAGTGGTGTTTGAAACATATCGTTGACGCTTTCAGCGGTGGAGCCGATGAGGACAACGCGATCGCGCATCAACTCTAGTGGTATCTTATTAGCTAACAAATCTATGAGCGAGAACCTCTGAAACTGTTGCTCAGTACCATGAAAGTTGAGCAAAACTTGATAGCCTCCAGCATCAGCCTGGACATAGCCACCGTCATTGGGTTGAAAGGGAACAAGCACTGTTTTGCCGAGGTGAATTTGCTCGCGATGCTTGGTCTGAGGTTGAGGGGTGATACCTTCAGCTTCTAGATAGCGAAGTGCGAGCTGCAAACCAAGATTAAGGTGTAATGAAGAGTTTTCTAGTTTAACTGAAAGCAACGCCCGACGCAACTTGCCATCTCCATCTAAAACCTGATCAGCAAGACCAACCTGACCTAATTGGGCTAAAGTTGGTGGTGCAGCCACCTGACTACCCACTGCCTTTTCAATACCAATGAGATTCTCAGTTGTTTTATAAAGTTCTACTAATTCCTGATGACCAGGTTCTATCGGCAAATCTCGATACAAATCCAGCCCGATCGCTCTAGGTTTATAGCTTTTTATTTTGCGGATCGCTTGAGTTAACACCCGGTCTGTCAGAGGATATTGACCAATTTGCTTAATATCTGGCTCATCAATTGTAATTATAGTAATACGGGGGTCAACTGCTGCAGGAGGACGCGCCTGAAAAAAAGAATCTAGCATTGACCACTCCATCCCCTGTAGTAGTCCAGTAAAACGTAGAAGAATAACAAAACTGGCAACTCCCCCAGCAATGCATCCCATCCAGAATTTACTCAGACGTAGCTTTTGGGCTTTTCGTTTTGCGGCTTTGCGTGCGTTTGCCAATATTCGATTCGCTTGTTGGGCAGCAAGTACGGCAAATTGAGCTTTTTCTCGTTCAATTTGTCGTGCCTGTTTTTCTGCGGCTAAATCGGTTTCAACTTGTCGCTTTGCCAGTTCCTGACTGGCAGCGAGAAAGCGATAATCTAAGTCACTGAGCCTTTTATTTTTTGACCAAGCCAGTGCTTGCTGCAATGCAAGATCCACCAAAAGCTGGGACTCATCTTGCTGATTTGAAGCAATCCAAGCTTTAAAGCGTTGCGCGTAGGGACGCAAATTTTCCAATTTTAGAGCAACCCATTCTGAATTAAAGACTGTTTGATAGATTGGGTTTTTCACCCTCAAATATCCCTGCTCATTGACAACCAAACCTGACAAAAGAAGTTCAATCTGTTCTGGACTATCATCGGTTGGTACGTCTTCCCCAGCCAGAATTTGTTGATATATTCCCAAGCTACGCCCTGCAATTTGCTCATTAGCAAGCAGGCGATCGCTAATTGTCCGCAAATGTTCTGGCTCATCCTGAGATTCCCACTTGTGGATTATACGTGATTTCACAATACTTTCTACCCAAAATGCCTCAGTCCCAGGGAGAACGATCAGCGTCTGACTCACTGAATCTTGACTCGAACTTTGTACCAACAGACACAGTTTTTGCGTCAGAAAGGGTTGTCCTCCTGTCCAAGATAAAATTTCTTTGATAATTGTCTGAGCATTACCTTGCTCAACTGCTAATCCTTTTACCAATGGCTCCACTTCACCCATCGTAAAGCCGTGCAGTTCTATGGCTTTACCAATATTAAACGGAGTCCGCTTTGGATCTTGAATTAAATCTGATGGTGTTGTTACCCCAAAAATGACAAATGTGATGCGATTGTATTCTGGGTCGATTGCTCTGCGATTATAACAAAACCGAATGAAGGCAAAAAAGTCATCAACAGAAAAATCAAGGCTCTTGATGCTATCAACTTCATCAATGAAGATAAACAGTCTTTCTTCGGGAAATTGAACTAGCAGGACTTCAGAAATAAATCGGCTCAGCCTTTGGAGTACAGGGATATCCTCCTGCTCCCGCCACCAAGCTTTTAAGTTAAATTTCCCTAACAGCTTGAAACCTAGCCATAACTCAGCAACGACTCCCTTGTACCACTGCTCTGGGGTAATATTTTCACAACCAATGTTGGTCATATCCACAGTCGTGCATCTAAACCCATCTTGTTGTAGGCGATGCCGAGTTCTGACTAGAAGCGAGGACTTGCCCATTTGCCGAGAGTTGAGAACATAGCAAAATTCACCTTCTTTGAGAGCTTCATAGAGTTGCTTGTCAGCCTGTCGTTCTACATAGCTAGGAGCATTAATGGTTAGACTACCACCGACTTGATACGTGTAACGGTTCATTTGAGAATCTGAAGGTGTCGTAGACCGAAAATCTCAGCAGTCAATTATACTAAAGCGCACGCTTGACTTAATTGAATTATTATAATATGCCCAGAAAAAATGATTATTATTATTGGCGTCAAACTTGAATTAGATTTCAGTTCGGGTTTTCCTTTTCTATCTTCTGTGTACTTTGTTTGTCAAGTTAATCCTTGCTGGAGTGTATCTGTTCAGTTGTGTGCATAAGTCTCCCAGGTATTGTTGTAAAAAAAGGTAATCCCAAAGAGCTATAGCAGCGTTTTCGTTTCTAAAAATATGTGATCACAGATACTCTCTACAAGTCAATTCTTACTTGCCCGTAGAATATTTTCTCTTTTCAAAGCAATTGACACCATCAGATTTAGAACAAAAGATAAGGAGGAATACCAATCCTAAGTGTTTTAGGTATGTTGACGGAATTCTAATCAGAAACATAAACCAGCAAATCAACAGAGTCAATATGTATTTCGGGGTATATTCAGAGTCAATAGGTGAATGTCAGTAAAAAGGTATGCTGCTTGTTGGTACTGCTTTTGTCAGCTAGAGTTCTACATACTTTTCTTACCCTTGCGACTATTTATCAACGACGATGGGAAAGGCCTTTCTTTATGGGGATAATACCAAATCTCTATGACGTTGCACTTAATAAAGCAAACAGAATATCATCGGCTTGTGATGAAATGGAACTAAAAACTTTATATAACTTCTGCCTCAACTGAGAAGCGCGTTGGTGCAAAGTTCCCCATATGCCTAGAACCTCAAAAGTGAAGATAACAAGTCAAAAGCTTATCATCTAGGTCTTTCGCTGATTTAGAACGGTAGCTTTATTTTCGCGCTATGTGTACTAGAGCAAAGTCTTTAGTTCTCCAATTTAATGCGTCTTTGAGCATTGAATTGTATCATTTCACACATTTACTTACGGCAATTTATTGGTATTAATGACTTATGACTCAAATTCCTTAGCGAAAAGCTAGCAGATAAGTCATTTTTTATCGATAAAAAATTGACAGCTTGATTTGTGAGTACGTTACCTACTTTTCTTACTTTTCCCACTAATTTGATTTTCAAAGTAGTCATACAAGGTAGCAATTACCTAAAAAATAATCATCTATTATCAACGAAAAACTAAAACAAGTTGATTGCTAAGAAATATACAATGCTGTATGATAAATAACCAAGATTAGTACTTGCCAATAAATTGACATATGCTGTATGATGAGCAGAAACGCAACAAACTTTAATAAAATTCTTGGGAATATATCGTGCGAATGGTTTTCCAGTGATGTTATTCCGTCCTAAGAATCTAATCGAAAAACTAAATTTTAGCTCTTGTAGAGCTACTTTGAAAATGGCTTAACTGCTACTTTCAAAGTGACAAAAAAATAAGTGGTGAATTCTCCAGACATTCAGTTCGCAAGAATTGCTAGCTTATTCTCTACTAAGACTGACAAGAGGTTATGTTAAGCATATTCTCCTCTCACGGATTTTTGGAGAGGTTCTGATCACATACTCACTTGTTGGTTACTAACTAGCAATTTGATTTCAAGATTCAGATATCCTTGGTTTCGGTTGCATTTACATATAATATGTTCAAAAACTCGTCACAAAGCAGGCGTCGTTTTTTGTACATTGGTCTATCAAGTTTGGCAGGAGCTACTGCTCTGGCAGTGGTAAAAAACAGTAACCCAATGTACTTAAGTCATGCATTAGACAACCCAAAAAGAGATTTTCAAGTAGCGGGACTTGCTTCCTTAAGCAAGCGTGCTGCAGCCAAAGGATTAATTTATGGGGTAGCCTGTGGGCGAGATGTTCTTGCGTCAGACAAAAATTTACAGGCTAGCATTGTTCGGCAGTGCGGTGTTCTGACACCAGAAAACGAGCTCAAGTGGCAATTTGTGCGACCTCGTCCAGACGTGTTTGACTTTAGTAGAGCAGATTGGATAGCTGGATTTGCCCGGACTCACAATATGCTTTTTCGAGGACATGCTTTAGTCTGGCATGAGCAACTACCTGAGTGGTTCAAAGAAGTCGTTAACCGCCAAAATGCAGAAAAGTTTTTGGTTGAACATATTACAACTGTAACCAAACACTACGCTGGTAAAATACATTCTTGGGATGTGGTCAATGAGGCTATAAAACCAGATGATGGACTAAAATCAGGCTTACGACAAACTCCGTGGCTCAAGTTTCTAGGTCCAGATTACATAGAACTTGCGTATCGGGTTGCGGCGCAAGCTGATCCCAAAGCCATGTTGGTCTATAACGAGAATGGATTGGAGCATAATGCCCCTGAATATGAAGTTAAAAGAACTGCTGTTCTGAAACTACTAGAACGTCTGAAATCTAGAGGAACACCGATTCATGCTCTGGGTATTCAATCTCACTTGTTAGGTGACGCTTCCTTGAATCCCAAAAAGCTACGAAATTTTCTGTCTAACGTGGCGAGTCTTGGTCTAAAGATTATCATTAGCGAACTAGACGTCACAGACCAGAAATTACCTTCAGATACCGTTGTGCGCGATCGCATTGTAGCCGCTAAATACGAAGACTATCTTTCCGTAGTCCTAGATGAGCGAGCAGTGATTGCGGTCTTAACTTGGGGATTAAGCGACAAATACTCTTGGCTTTCAAAGTTTGGTTCCCGTTCAGATGGTGCGCCAGTACGTCCTTTGCCACTAGACTTAAACTTCAAATCCAAGTTGGCATGGAATGGGATAGCAAGAGCGTTTGATAAAGCCCCGAAACGTTGATCAAGCAGCTTTGTCGTGCATGGAAAAATGTGGGTGAGGATGAAGACTTGTGGAGTTTTCCTGACCAGAATCAAAATCCTTTTTGAACTTACCTTATCAGGGTAAGGCATTTGAGATATTTAAATGTCTGTTTGGATTTACACGTACTTACGGTCTAGAGATATGAGTATCAATAAAACCACTTCAACAATGTCGGAGGAAATATCTAAAATGCAAAAATTTGATGAGATTTCGTTACTCGGAACCAGATTTCATAAAATTAAAGTTAATGAACTGATCGACTACGCTGTCCAAGCAGCAAAACTTAAGAAGAAAACAATCATAGGTCATGTCAATACTCGGGCAATGAATTTTGCCTATGAACTGCCTTGGTATAGAGAGTTTCTCAACAAATCCGATTTAGTTTTCTGCGATGGATTTGGTGTTCTCTTAGGAGCAAAACTCTGTGGTGGTTGTGTTAATTCATCTCATCGCATGACCTGTCCAGATTATATAGAAGACTTTGCCAAAGCTTGCGAGCGCGAAAATGTTTCCTTATTCTTACTTGCTGGTGAGCCAGGAACCGTAGATCAAGCGATCGCCAAGCTAAAAGTGATTGCACCAAACTTAAGAGTGAACGGACATCACGGTTATTTTGACAAGTCTGGTGAGGAAAATGAATTTGTTATCCAACAAATCAATACATTCAAGCCAGATATCTTGTATATTGGCTTTGGAATGCCGTTACAAGAACGTTGGATTCTAAATAATTCAGAGAAAATAGACACAAAAGTTTTTCTCCCTCTTGGGGCATGTCTTGATTTTTATACTGGTACTGTCTCCAGAGGTCCGCGTTGGATGACTAGTAGCGGTCTAGAGTGGTTAACAAGATTAGTCACAGAACCAAAACGATTGTGGAAACGTTATGTGCTTGGCAATCCGTTGTTTTTCTATCGAGTCCTACAGCAACAGTTGACGAAATTGTTCAGAAGGCGTTCTCGAACCTCATCGCAATATTAAACTGATGCACGTACATATTACACTTTTTTTAAGGTTCTCAAGTATCAAGAGTCGATAGTACTCCAAATTTTGGATATTTGATGCTCTCAAAAAGAAATGTGCAAAATGTAACAGTTTAAAAGTTCTACCTAGCCAGGAAATTTATTTTGTAAAGTGCAAGTACAGGGGTCATAACAATCGTGGCATCTAAATCTTTATCAGTTACAGGGTTCAAGCCAGATTTAAGGTCAGCAAATGGCACCAGGATACAGAAAGGATTAACCAGCAAATTTCTGCGCGTCGGAACACTTAGTGTTTCAGATGTCATTTCTTTGGCACTAGCATGGAAGTTAGCAGTCATTCATGGCACTCCATTAGATTCGCCTTGGACACAAAAAGTATCTTTTTTACTACTGATTCTGGCAGTTGAAATAGGCGTGATTGCGACCAGAGGACTATACAAATCAGGTATCAATCGTCGTAACTATCTTGGTCTGATCAAAGCAGTCACACTGTCAGATCTTTTACTGTTGCTGATTGCCTTTCTCTACGAGCCAGATAGTTATATCTCGCGCTCAACTTTTCTACTTTTTTGGTTGTTATCTGTTGTTTTCGTCTGTACTGGTCGCTTTATCTGTGATGTAGGTACTAAACTACTTCGTAGCAAAGGAGCAATTCGCCATTCCGTTTTTCTGATTACAGATCCGGAAGACAAAGACAGCCATATTCGACTAATAGAGAAAGAAAATTGCTACACCGTACAAAAAATTGCTGATTCTAGCAGTTTGGATCTGATGAACCGAGAGACAACCTTTGAATATCTACGCACACAGGGCATAGAAGAGGCTTTTGTTTCTTGGAACGCCATCAAAAACCGTCTATATGTTTGCTGGCGTTTCCAAACAGCTGGCATTACCCTACGAATACTGCCAACTGAGGGTGAAGTTCGTCACCCCAAATCCATATTTTGGATGATTGGTGAAGTTCCTTGCATGACAATTCCGGCACCAATCATTGCAGGCAGCGATTTTTGGGTAAAGCGGAGTTTTGATCTTTGTTGTTCAACTATACTGTTACTTCTGTTATCTCCTGTTTATGTGGTGATAGCCACACTGATTAAGTTAGATTCTCCTGGACCAGTGTTCTTCCAGCAAAATCGAGTTGGTCTGCATAGTAAGAGTTTCAAGATTTGGAAGTTCCGCACAATGGTTGCTAATGCAGAAAAGTTGCAGGCAAAGCTAGAAGCAAAGAATGAAATCAAGGATGGGGTTCTTTTCAAGATGAAAGACGACCCTCGTATCACACGCCTAGGCAAATTTCTGCGCCGTTACAGTCTAGACGAATTGCCCCAACTGTTTAATGTTCTCCTTGGAGAGATGAGTCTAGTTGGTCCTCGTCCTCTCCCTATGCGGGATGTAGAAAAATTCAAAACAAAGCACTTTATTCGACAAGAAGTTTTACCCGGTATTACAGGATTGTGGCAGGTGTCTGGTCGATCAGATATCGATAATTTTGAAGATGGGGTGAAACTAGATATCTCTTACATAGAAAATTGGTCTGTATGGCTGGATCTGCAAATTTTGCTGAAAACTGTCAAGGTTGTCTTTAGTAAGGCAGGTGCCTACTAGGTAACTCAGTTATCTACCGCCACCAAAGCATCAGCTTGGTGGCGGCTTTAAGTCTGATCAAACCGGAATGTTGAGAAACCAGTAGGATATGGCTAAGAATATTGATACATCACCGACATCAGGGAAAAAAGTGAAATTTGAATGTTTGAGTGATTGCCTAGAGTATAGTGCAGGGCAATAGTGGTTGATACTTAAAGATTTATAGTCATTAATTTGAATGTTGTTTCTGAAAGTATTGCCTAAAACATACTTTTCTGACTTTTCCCACTTGATGAGCTACACAGTAAACTTTACAATATCTTTAAAGAAGTTTCTCTAATTCTACTTGAAAATACGGAAAAATAAAGCTATGATTTAGCATGAATATTGTGCCAACTTAACACTTCCGCGTCAAAATCGATAGCAATACTCAAATTATTCACGAAACAATTGCTAATATTTAAGGACAAAAACGATCAGTTTTGTCTTTGTATGAGAAACCGATAGAAATCATTTTCGATGAGTGGCAAAGATAGCCTATACTATAAAGCTAATGTATTTATATCAAATTCATTATTGGCTCCAACTTCGTACTAAACTGTGATTAGGGAACTTCTATGGAGACTAGAGGCTATCAAGAAGAAGTAGAGATTCAAAAATACTGGCTGGTTTTGAAACGCCGTTGGCCAATTGTGGTAGGAGTCCTTCTCGCTTCGATAGGATTCTCGTCGTTTCTTATATTCCTTCAAAAACCTGAATATCAGGCGAGTGGGATGCTTCTTTTTAAATCAGACAGAACCTCGTCGCTGACAAAAGTGGGAGAAAAGATCGGTGATCTTGAATCCTTAATGCGTGAGGGTAATCCCCTTGAAACACAAGCTGTAATTTTGAAATCAGAGCCAATTTTAAAGGAGGTTATTGATACTCTAGGATTAAAAGATAAAAAAGGAAACGCCCTTGATCCGGAGTCGCTGAGAATCAAGGTTGAACCAATTGTAGGTACAGATGTACTGAAGGTTTCCTACACTTCAGAAAATCCGGCATTGACAGCATCAGTGGTCAATCAGGTGATGAAATCATACGTAGCAAAGAATATTCAGTTCAATAGAACTCAAGTGGTTGCTGCGGGTGAATTTATCAAAAAGCAACTGCCAGAGGCTCAAAGAGAATTAAACCAGGCAGCAGAGGGATTACGTGAGTTTAAAACTCGGAATAAGATTATCGAGCTTCCAGAAGAGGCAAGTGCCGCTGTTCAAAATGTGGCTCAGATAGATGAGGAAATCAACCGAGCTCGGGCGGCGCTAGCAGATACGAGTGCTCAGGAAGAAAAAATCCGCAGTCAACTGAATTTGGCAGGCTCTCAGGCTGTAGAAATTACCTCCATAAGTCAGATACCTGGTGTACAAGAAGTCTTAACTGAGTTACAGAAGGTACAAACTAAGCTAGCAAATGAAAAAGCACGCTACACCAGTAAGCATCCAGCTATCACTGAGCTAGAAAATAAAGAAGTAACTTTAAATGCTTTATTACAACAGCGGGTTGAACAGGTTTTAGGACCATCTGGAGTTAAGCAAGTTTTAGGAACTCAACAAAACGTTGCTCCTGCTAAGTTGCAGATAGGAAGAATAAAGGAAAATCTGACGACTCAATATGCACTCATACAAGCGCAACGCCAGGGTCTGGAAAACAAGCTACAAGCATTGTCTAATATCCGAGGAACTTATAAGCAGAAACTTTCTGCCCTACCAAATTTAGAGAAAAAACAAGGAGATTTAGAACGAAGGCTGTCTATCGCGCAAAAGAACTACGAAAATCTTGTGACCAGACTACAGGACATCGAAGTAGCAGAAAAGCAAACTGTTGGCAATGCAAAAGAAATTCAACTTGCTCAGGTTCCTAAAAAACCATCTGTCTCGAAAATAACATTCCTTTTAGGAGGAGGCAGTGTATTTGTCGGGTTATTACTGGGTACAGCAGCAGCATTCTTTGTAGACTTAATAGATAGAACCTTAAAAACGGTTAAGGAAGCAGAGACATTTTTTGGTTACACTTTGCTGGGACTAATTCCTAAGTTTGAATCGAAGAAGACATCCGCTCCTGTTAACTTGATGTCAGACAAAGCCTCTGCTCGAATTATTGTCGCAACCTCTCCTCGCTCGGTGGTTCATGAAGCTTATCAAATGCTCCAGGCAAACCTAAAGTTCATTAGCCATAGGAAAGTTCGCACAATTGTAGTAACGAGTTCTGTACCTGGTGAAGGGAAGTCAGAAGTTTCTGCCAATTTAGCTGCAGTATTGGCTCAGGCGGGACGGCGAGTTCTCCTAGTCGATGCAGATATGCGTAAACCATCGCAACATCACCTGTGGGGTCTGGTAAACTCAGTCGGTTTAAGCAACGTGATTGTTGGTCAAGATCAACTTCCGCAAACTGTGCAAACAGTGACAAAAGAGTTATCGATCCTCACAGCTGGAGTGCAACCTCCTAATCCCCTTGGGTTGATTGACTCAGATAGGATGGCGACTCTGATTGAAACGTTCTGCGATCGCTACGATTACATCGTATTTGATACTCCTCCTTTAGCTGGGACTGCTGATGCAGCAGTTTTAGGAAAAATGGCAGATGGAGTTTTGCTAGTCGCTCGACCAGGTGTTGTGGATTCAGCAAGCGCCACAGCCGCAAAATCCTTGCTGGAACGTTCTGAAGCTAGGATTCTGGGAATGATTGCCAACGCTGTAAACTTGAAGCAGGAATCTGCCAATCACTTTTACTATTCTAATGTTAGAGGAGGTCAGGATGTTGTAGAAACTGCAAAGGGGAATGAACAATGGGTGTACAAATAAACCTGACGGTCAATACAGACCAAGCAGAATCTCCTATAGGTCTTTGGCAACTGATTCAGGAAGACTGGATTGCCCACGGACGTGATTGGACTAAGCCTGGATTTCGAGCAGTGGTAGTTCACCGTTTTGGAGTTTGGCGGATGAAGATTAAACCACTACTTTTGCGAGCGCCTTTGAGCATTCTCTATCGAATGCTGTTTCGCAAGGTTCGGAATCATTACGGAATAGAACTACCCTACTCTGTGGAACTTGGTCGTCGCGTCATTGTTGAACATCAAGGAGCAATAGTCATTCACGGAGACTGCTCTATTGGAGATGAGTGTATTATTCGCCAAGGAGTTACTTTAGGCAACCGTTACCTGGATCGCCCGCTTGATGCACCGAAATTGGGTAAACATGTCAATGTCGGTGCTGGTGCAAAAATCTTTGGCAACGTCACTATTGGAGATAACGCAAGTATCGGTGCTAATGCCGTGGTTCTGTGCGATGTTCCCGCCGGAGCAACAGCAGTTGGGATACCTGCAAGAATCATCCATTCTGAAAAAGTTGGCAATTCACATCTTTGAGGTAACAATGCCATGTCAATGAGCCAATTCATGGCTTCGTTTACTGATATTGTTCTGTTAGTAAGCGCTAGTGGTCTATTTATTGTCTGCGTATTTTTTTTGATTGAATGTACTGCGGCTCTATTGCCAATCACTTCTTGTATTAATAAAGACAATTGCCCAGATTTGAAAGTGGCTGTCTTGGTTCCTGCACACAATGAAGAGATTGTTATCGGTTCAACAATAGAAAAACTGCTCCCAACCTTAAACAGACAGGACAGTTTGGTTGTTGTTGCGGACAATTGTAGCGACACAACAGCAGAAATTGCTCGTGCCAAAGGTGCTACAGTGATTGAGCGTCAAGACCTTGATCGCAAAGGCAAGGGATATGCCTTAGATTACGGTCTACAGTTTCTTGAGTCGGCTCCTCCTGATGTAGTTGTGATTGTTGATGCTGACTGTACAGTCCATCCAGATGCGATTTCGCTGTTGAGTCAGTATGCGATCGCCATGAACGCACCTGTCCAAGCGACCTACTTGATGAGCAGACCAAAAAACTCGCAGTCATCAAAAGACTTTGTTTCACAGTTTTCTAACATCGTCAGGAATTTAGTTCGTCCCCTTGGATTAGCCAGACTTAGACAGTCCTGCCCATTGCTTGGCACAGGTATGGCTTTCCCTTGGACAGTGATTCGTTCAGTTAATGTAGCCAACTCTCACCTCCTTGAAGACTTAAAACTAGGCTTGGATCTGACTTTAGCTGGATACAGACCAGTATTTTGCCAATCGGCAAAAGTCACTGGATATTTGCCACAGCAGTCGCAGGCTGCCAAAAGTCAGAGAACTCGTTGGGATCATGGTCATTTACAAATTATGCAGACCTATGTCCCCATCTTGCTTAAACAAGCAGTCTTTCAAAAAAGGTTCGACTTGTTGGTGAGCGTTTTAGATTTATGTGTGCCACCTTTATCCCTGCTTGTTGTTATTTGGTTAGTGCTCATGGCACTTTCTTTGGTTTTTGGGGTTTTAGGAGCATCATTGATGCCAGCAGTTATCATTGCCACAGCGGGACTTTGTTTCCTCATTGCAATTCTAACAGCTTGGACTAAGTTCGCTCGACAAGATCTTCCTCTGCGCGAACTTTTAACTGTTCCTTTTTACATTCTCTGGAAAATTCCAGTTTATTTCAAGTTTTTAGTCAAGCCTCAAAGCGTGTGGGTTCGTACCGAAAGGGACTCAGTTAACGCAAGTGATTCTTAGTTGAGATATTATACAAAACGTTGAGATTAAAAACGTTATGAATAAAATTCAACAGAATAGTCTTTTGTTAGTAAACTCAGTTCCGCTTAGGGAAGTAGACGGTCAATTGGGGTTGGATGATCAAACCTGCGCGGGTTTAGTTCGCTGGGCAGAAAACTTTAAGCGACTTGTGATCGCTGGTCCTGCCTTACCAGAACACATCGCTGTACAACAACAAAATTCTTCAACTGCTGGCACAAAATGGCAAGCAGTGAAAGATTTGCCGTGTGCAGACCAACTGGAATTAGTGCCACTACCGTACGCATATAAATTGCGAGACTTTACAAAGGTATATGCAAAGACACGCGAATTATTGAACGAAAAGATACAGCAAAACCAGTATCTTTGTTTCGTCATCGCTCGACCTATTGGAGATTGGGGAGGAATCGCTGCTTTAGAAGCCATAAAGCTTAGACGACCTTACACTGCGTGGTTGGATCGCGTTGAGTATGAGGTCATCAGTCGAATGTTGCAAAGTTTGCCTCTCAAGAGCCGCATTAAAGAGTCTTTGCACCTACCATTGATGAAACGCTATCAACGATACTTGATTCGTCAAAGCAGCCTAGGACTTTTTCAAGGGCAAGATTGCTATCAAGCATATTCACCTTTTTGCAAACAGCCCCATTGTATTTATGATGTTCATACAAAAAAGTCTGATCAAATTGACGAACCAAGCATAGACCTCAAAATCAAGTCACTCTTGTCTAATGAACCTTTACGGATTTGCTATGTAGGACGAGCAGCAGACATGAAAGGACCACTCGATTGGCTGCGGGTCGTGGATCGGATTTGTAAAGCTGGTGTTGATGTCAAAGCAACTTGGGTTGGAGATGGACCACTTCTTTTGAAGATGAAGTCGTTAACTCAAGAGTTGGGCATTGCTGACCGTGTTAATTTAGTTGGGTTTGTTGATGACCAAAGCAAAATTTTGCAGACGATGAGAGAAAATCACATCTTTCTTTTCTGCCATAAAACACCAGAATCACCTCGGTGTCTGGTTGAATCAATAGTTTCTGGTTGTCCTATTGTTGGTTATGAAAGCTCCTATTCCCAAGATCTGGTGTCTCAATATGGAGGTGGTGCATTTGTCCCAATGAACGACTGGCAAAAACTGGCTGACTTAGTTGTTGAACTGAATTGCGATCGACCAAAATTAAGTAAGTTGATTCGAGAAGCTGCATTATCTGGTCAGTTTTTTGATGAAGAAACCGTTTATCAGGAGCGAAGTGATCTAATTAAGAAATATTTAACATGATTCACTTTTTAAAAGTTTAAGTAGCTGACATGTTTTAGGGTGACGTGTACTTAGTATGAAAAAAATCAATAAAACTATAAGTATACTAATATAC
>NZ_QMEB01000270.1 GCF_012912135.1 Brasilonema bromeliae SPC951
GACAGCAGCCTAAGTATGGTTGTAAAAATATCTTAATATCTTGACTGATAGCCTGCTCTGCCAGTGCGACTTGGGCTGGAATATCTTCCATCACATGAACTCCTGGCAGTAGAAATAGTGGTTGGATTTTGAGACTATGACATCCAGAATCTAAAGCATTCTTAGCAAATTTTATGATTTGCTGATGCAGGGGTTCGGGATTTAGTTCCAAGTACGCTGTACCGACCAAGGTTTCACATTTCAACTGAGAAGTTATACCTCCAGTTGTCATAGTGACTAAATCGCTTTGTATTTTATGACATAACTGTTCTGCCAGATGTTGCATAGCAATTTCCGGACGCGGATCGTGACTCCCGTGGGATACCAGCAGATATGCAGATGCCATTAGCAAGGACGTTACGTCAAATGTTTCAGTTTATTAAATATAGCGTAGGTTGAATTAGGTGACAAAATGACTATTAGCCAGGAGCTGTTAGTTCCTGGCTGTTGTAAGGATTAATTGAGAATCTTGTTAGATAGCGACTTATTTCTCAGCTTTCTTTTGTTCTGCAACGGGGTCAGCAATGTAACGGAAAGTTGGTTCAGAGTTCCAAGGACCGCGCTCATCCTTACCGTTGCTAGACAAGTTGTAGTAAATGTCTACAGTGCTATCAGGTTGGATATTACCGAAGAATGGGTCAGTTAACTTACCCAAAGAGTCCAGCGCCTTCATGAACATTTGAGTATGAGAAATTTCCCGCGTCAGAAGATGAACAAGTGCTTCTTTGGTTCCCTCATCTGGGGCTAACTTAATCAATGCCTCATAAGTTTGACGTGCACCAGCTTCAGCAGCAATATCAGCACGCAAATCGCGTACTACGTCACCACCTTCATTAATATAGGCTGCTGACCAAGCTTGACCTTGACTATCTAGTAAGTGAGGTCCTACACCCCGCACAGCAAACAAGGTACTTTTGTAAGCTTCAGTTTGGTCAGCATTTTTGGTATGAGATTCGATGAGCTTACCAATCATTTCTAAGTGGCTAAACTCTTCGATAGCAATATCTTGCAACATATCCTTAATTCCAGCGTGTTCGCAGTGTAAGGACTGTGTCCAGTATTGCAATGCTGCTGTTAATTCACCTGTTGCACCGCCAAACTGCTCTAGAAGCAGTTGAGCAAAACGTGGATTTGGATCAGCAATGTTAACAGGTCGAATTGTTTCTTTCTTATGAAAAAACACAATAGTTCTCCTTTCTTTTAGGTATTTGTGCCAATTTCTTAAGAGCTTCGTGAATCAGACTCAAGAAAATCGGAAAATTCCTTACTCTCATTACAAAATGTTAATGGTGGCAGCTTGCTAAAACCTTGATCCTGGGAAAGACTTACTATCTAAGTAGCTCTATCGAAAGTCGCTATTATTTTTATGTAAACTATTGCTTTTGGGCGTTGTATGTGTAGAAATTTTCCAAAGCCCCCACCGTTTCAAATTTATAAGAAGGTACCCAATCATTAAGTTTTAAATCTGTACGGTAAACACTAAAAATAAGAAAATCTTGTTTTTCTGTACTAATAGAGATAATTTCCCTCATACGCGGGTTTGCTGCTTCTAGCAGTTTATCGCAGTTCATTTGTATTAAATTTTCTAATGGATTTTGACTTTTCTTACAGACATTACTTTTCAAATACTCGCTCAGCCTTTGTACTGCATACTCTTCATATTTAGCCTGACTAGGATTTGTATTCGCCATTGCCATACCCAAGACTGATACTGCGACGACTCCCAGGCATGTAATAATAGTGATAGCTCTCATTTGTCTCAACTGCTATTTG
Organism: Brasilonema bromeliae SPC951; assembly: GCF_012912135.1. Lineage (GTDB taxonomy): Bacteria > Cyanobacteriota > Cyanobacteriia > Cyanobacteriales > Nostocaceae > Brasilonema > Brasilonema bromeliae. Next base: position 1,813 of record NZ_QMEB01000270.1, read on the forward strand.
CCATAGATATTAGACTCCAGATTAACTGGATCCGTTCCTTTGGCAAAAGCACTTGATCTAGTCAGCAGCTAGTGTTATAATATGGATGTAATGGCGAGCGTAGCCAAGCGGTTAAGGCAGAGGTTTGTGGTACCTCCACTGGTGGGTTCGACTCCCATCGTTCGCCCTGAGGTGATTGTTAGCTGTTGACAAGAACCTGACTTAGCAATCAAACCGAAATCCCCCAACTCAAGCTTGGGGGATTTTGTTAATACAATTTTTAACAGTTATCAGTTATCAGTTATCAGTCATCAGTCATCAATTGCTTGATAACTGTTCACTGCGTAGGTAGCTGTTCACTGATTGAAGGTTAGAGAAATTTTTTGTCTTCATTCTCGAAGGAAACGTCCTTGGCTTTCTACTGAGAAGTTATCCTATCTAGAAAATGCCAAGCAGAAAAATGAAAGTCAACCCACATAAGGCAAGGAAAGAGAAAATAATGATGTTGCCTATACTGTGGTCTTGTACTGTTGCGTGTTGTGGATGTTCAGGCATAAAAACCGACCTTGCTTTAAAGACTATGCTGAAATTATAAATACCTGAACAGATATTTTCCTTGGTAGAATAAAATACTTGACTTTAATTCAATTAAGTTTATCTTTTTCGGTAACTAAAAAATAAAAAATAAACTTTTGTTTCAGTTTTTTCAGTAATGATCACGAAAAAACTGAATAAGACGAAAAGAAGTTTGATTGCTACTCCCAAATATATTTCCCCTCGCAACTTAACTAAAATTTATGTAAGAGTAGCTGTAAAAGTCTATTCTTTGAAGGAAAACGGATTTTTCCAGGATATCTTTAGGTATCTATACTAACAAAGACCATTAGGTAGCTTGATGTTTTCGCGCTTTGTGCTTAACAAAAAGACAATAAAGACTACGCCTTTAGTCAGAGTACAAAATACTCATATATAAGATAAGCGTAAAAAGGTAGAGAGATTTAAAAATACTCACAGTAGTAATAATTGCTAATTGCCAAGGTGTAGTAGTTGTTTATACGATTACCAATGGGCAGTTGGCTATTAGCTATTGCTCAGTCAAACGCTGAATCCAAAACCTACAATTATCTCACAAGTTACCATGTCTGAATTACTTCAAGCTGTGCTAGATAGTGAAGAAAAAAGTGATTTGCGTTCCCTGATCAGCGAATTACGTCAGCAAGAAAAAAAGTACTTGCTGCGAAACGACATACTCAATTTATATGGTGAATATTGCTCTAAGTACGAAAAACCTGAGCAATTTTACACTGCTTCTCACTTAGGAAAACTTGTTTACTACACTCAAGAAATCATTCAAGAGGAATCAAGCCTCTGCTTCATTATCCGCCCAAAGATTGCTAGTCAAGAGGTTTATCGACTGACAGCCAACTTGAGTATAGAACCGATGACGGTTCAGGAACTGTTGGATTTGCGCGATCGCCTGGTCAATCGATACAACCCCAACGAAGGCGACCTCTTGGAGTTGGATTTTGGTCCATTTTATGACTACACCCCAGTGATTCGCGATCCAAAAAATATTGGCAAAGGGGTGCAGTTTCTCAACCGCTATCTATCCAGCAAGCTATTTGCTGACCCCAAGCAATGGCTAGAAAGCTTGTTTAACTTCTTGCGCCTACACCAATACAACGGTGTTCAACTGCTTATCAACCAGCGAATTCAGTCACAGCAGCAACTGTCTGAACAAGTCAAAAAAGCCATCTCTTTCGTAAGTTCTCGTCCCAGTGAACAACCTTACGAAGAATTCCGATTTGACTTGCAAGTGATGGGCTTTGAACCGGGTTGGGGACACACTGCGCAGCGAGTCCAGGAAAGCTTGAGTATTCTGGATGAATTGATTGACTCTCCTGATCCTCAGACCTTGGAAGCCTTCATCTCTCGCATCCCGATGATTTTTAGAATCGTCTTAGTTTCTGCCCACGGTTGGTTTGGACAAGAGGGAGTTTTAGGGCGTCCCGACACTGGCGGTCAAGTGGTTTACGTCCTCGACCAAGCGAAGAACTTGGAAAAGCAACTGCAAGAAGATGCGATGCTGGCTGGTTTAGAAGGATTGAATGTCCAGCCGAAGGTGATTATTCTCACCCGCCTTATCCCCAACAGTGATGGCACCCTTTGTAACCAGCGCCTAGAAAAAGTTTACGATACAGAGAATGCCTGGATTTTGCGAGTGCCTTTGCGGGAATTCAATCCCAACATGACACAAAACTGGATTTCGCGGTTTGAATTTTGGCCCTATCTGGAAACCTTCGCCATTGATTCTGAAAAAGAACTGCTGGCAGAGTTTCATGGTAGACCAGATTTAATTGTTGGCAACTATACTGATGGAAATTTGGTAGCGTTTTTGCTAGCACGCAAACTAGGTGTCACACAGTGTAACATTGCCCATGCGTTAGAAAAGTCCAAATACTTGTTCAGTAACCTCTATTGGCAAGATTTGGAGGAGAAATATCATTTTTCGTTACAATTCAGCGCTGACTTGTTGGCGATGAATGCTGCTAACTTTATCATCAGCAGCACTTACCAAGAAATTGTGGGCACGCCGGATAGTGTAGGACAGTACGAATCACTCAAGTGCTTTACCATGCCGGAACTGTACCACGTTGTCAATGGGATTGAACTGTTTAGTCCCAAGTTTAACGTGGTACCGCCTGGGGTAAACGAGAATGCTTATTTCCCATATACTCGTACGCAAGACAGAGTTGAGAGCGATCGCGCCAGAATAGAAGAAATGCTCTTCACTCTCAAAGACGACTCTCAAATTTTTGGTACTCTTGATGATCCAACCAAGCGCCCACTTTTCTCAATGGCGCGTCTTGACCGTATTAAAAACCTCACTGGTTTAGCCGAATGCTTTGGTCGCAGTCAACAGTTGCAAGACCAATGTAACCTCATTTTGGTAGCGGGTAAGTTGCGTGTAGAAGAATCAGGCGACAACGAAGAACGCGATGAGATTGTCAAACTTTACCAAATCATAGAGCAGTACAATCTCTATGGTAAAATTCGCTGGTTGGGTGTGCGTTTGACCAAATCTGACTCTGGCGAAATCTATCGGGTCATTGCTGACCACAAAGGAATCTTTGTACAACCTGCTTTATTTGAAGCATTTGGCTTGACAATTTTAGAATCGATGATTTCAGGATTACCAACTTTTGCTACGCAATTTGGTGGCCCATTAGAAATCATTCAAGATAAGGTAAATGGCTTTTATATCAACCCAACCAATTTAGAAGAAACAGCCGAAAAACTTCTTGAGTTTGTCCAGAACTGCGAACAAAATTCCAATTATTGGAATCAAATTTCCAAACAAGCCATTGACCGAGTTTTTAGCACTTATACATGGAAAATTCACACTTCCAAGCTGCTATCATTAGCACGCATTTATGGCTTTTGGAACTTTATCTCAAAAGAGAATCGGGAAGATTTGCTGCGCTATATCGAGGCTTTGTTCTATTTAATTTACAAGCCAAGAGCACAACAGCTATTAGAGCAGCATAAGTATCGTTAAGTTGTCAGTCATTTGTCTATTGTCCTTTGAAAAGAACAATAGACAAATGATTATTTTGTCAATTCATACCAAGTTCTTTGACCAACTATGCCATCCACTGGTAAATTCCGTTTGTTTTGGAAAGCTTTAACAGCAGCTTCCGTCAAGGCACCAAAAACCCCATCAGGTCGAATAGTATAACCATTAGACGATAACAACTGTTGCAAGACTTTTACAGCAAGACCTGAGCTACGAAAACTCAAAACTGGCAAAGATTGACTAGTATTTATTTGAGGAACAATTTGATCATTACCTATATCAGTAGCTCTTTGCTTTCTTTGACGAATAACCCTTTTAGCAGAAGGTTCTGAAGCTACTTGGAACCCGAAAAAAGAAGTAGAAGCAAGCATAATCTTCTGACTTTCTTTTAGCGGACTCCTTTGAAAATTTCGCACAGTGTTTTCCCACTCTGCTACCAACTGAGGAATAGCATCAAAGGGCAGAAGCATTTCTGGCTCTGCACATAGATGAAAGCATTGAGTGTCTGTAATCACATCTTCTGTTGTGTCCTTTGCTGCAACCTGAAAATTCTTTGCTCTAAGAATATTAGAAGATATTTTATAAGCAATATTGATTTCTGCTGGATTAAGTATACTTTTGTTTTCTATACTTATGATTGACATAGCAGCTTGAACAGCCATATCAGGCTGCACAAATTCAGGTGGTGTAATTTGAGCAGTTGACACTATCTGAGATAGTTGCCTTTGTGTTAACTTCTCCTGGTTATTGTCTCGCTGAACTAGTCGCAGTTGCGGTGCAATGGTCGGAGATAGTTGTCCTGTTGTTAACACGCTCGTCATCAGCAGGGCAATATCTGTCATTGTATTTCATTTTACTAACACCCATGTTTCCTTTCACAGGAAAAATTGCTGGTGTTCCGGAATAGCCAGGACAGAAAAATAAAAAAATCTCATAAATTCTTTGAAAAGAATCAGCAAAATATAATTCAGCAGTATGTGTTAAGGTGTAATGCATTCAAAATCTGCTGCGGACTTGTGAAGGTCGTCCTTTGTCAAAAGTCATTTGTCATCTGTACTGCTTTGGACAAATGAAAGTCTTCAGATCACGATATGTAGATTATACCGCAGCAGCTTATTTGTCAAGGTATATACAAAATACATAAAATATAGAAGACTCATGAAATCCAAAAGTTTTTTTCCAGAAATCCTGAGGAATTAATTATAAAAAATACGAATTATGAGTTATCAAAAGTTTCACAATCCATAATTAATAGTATATCGACTCAATTTTTGACTAGCCTGACAATAAAGCCCAAGTTCTGGAACCAACGACACCGTCCGCTTTTAAACCGCGTGAACTCTGGAAGGCTCTAACAGCAACCTCTGTCAGCGCCCCGAAAACTCCATCAACTTGAACAAAGTAGCCATTAGAGATTAAAAGTCGCTGTAAAGTTCTTACAGTGCTTCCTGTGTTACCAAACCGTAGAGTAGGTAGACCTGAACTGGAGACAGCTTGCATCTTGACAGATTGTGCTAATGGTTGTATGCCGGGATAGGATGTCGGTTGTGCCTTAGGCTGTGACTCAGACTTTGCTAATGGTTGTTCTTCAGGTTGTGCTTGATGTGCCATAAAATCAATTTATAAAACTATTTTTCATAAATTTCAACCGTATCTATATTGCCAAAGAAATCACTCACCCAGAAGAAGTAGTTTTCGCTTCTTGGCAGTGCGTACATAGGTCAACAGCCAGCATGAGTTGCTCGCTATTATTCTACGGATATTATTCATATTCATGTCATGAACTTTGTTTCCGCATTTTTTGCTAATTTTAATTGAGAAAAATGAGAAAGTGGGGAAAAATAGGAAGATAGGGGAAAATTTTCTCCCCTACTAGTGCAGGCTAAATTTATTACTTTATCAGTTACCAGTTACCAGTTACCAGTGTCGTGTCCCGTTGGATCTAAAACCCTTCTTCACAAATGGAATCAAAAGCCTTAATATAACTTTTGCGCCGCCAGAGAAAAGCTGCACCCAAAGCACCTAAACTTAACAGACCGAATATAGAATCTGATTCCGGGACTTTTTTGACAAGAGTGTCATAAGTGTAGCCGTACTTCCGCCAATCCAGAGTGTCTACCGGTCTGACAATATCATCGGATGCGAGACTTGGTAAATATGGTTTGATATCTATGCTACCAATTGAACCGGGTATAGAATCACCTCCGTCCCAAGGCCACATTCGATCATAGAGATTGTGTCCGTAAGGTTCTGTACCTGGAACAGCATAAAATTCGCTACCTTGGCGACCATTATTCTGCCATTCGGCCCAAAGACGATCTATGTTGGTATGAAGCAGCCAGAAAACTGGGTCGTTGGGAGAACCAAGAGTGTTACTCATGGTGCCGAATGTTAGTATGCGTCGATCCGTCTCGTTTGGATTAGGATTAGCCACACTCCCACCAACCAATCCATGAACGAGGTTATGATTACATGGGTTTTGACATTCACTTTGAGTGCCGTCTGCATCGACTTAAATATTCACGGTGCCAAGGTAAAAATCCCCCATGTTCATGAGCCGCATCAGAACCACTTGCAGGTCCTGTAGAAGGTGTGTCTTGCGGTAACATAACCTGACCACCCAATTGCATGGGGTCGAATGTCATTGCTCCTGCATGAATGGCAACAGTCTCGTCATACAGACTCACGCCCTTGTCATTATTGCCAGGTATGGTTTTTAATGTTTTGATAGCATTAACAAAGTCTGCTTTTTCCTCCGGTGTCAGGTCAAGAACGTTCTTTCTCACCAAGGTGGAAGCCATTGCTGGAATTTCCAACATAGTTATGGCAATAGCCATCCCAACACTTATTGTTGTGATGATTTTTTGAATAAGCTTCATAGTCTTGTCTGTACTTTACTAGAAACGTCTAGAACTTACGCATTGACAAGCAAGACAAAAAGTGCATAAGGAGAATGCAGAAAAAAACAGCG
>NZ_QMEB01000271.1:0-7852 GCF_012912135.1 Brasilonema bromeliae SPC951
CCGAAGCACCACCCCACGAACCCGCCAGCGGCGAAGCCGGCGAGGAAGCCGAGGGACGCGGCGGTCTCCAGCGCGGCAGCTGTCAGAGCGTTGACAGATCGAGAATCATTGTATTTTACACGCATTGTTCAGGTACCCCTCTCGGTCAGTTCAGCCGCACGCTCGTGCAGCACTGCGGGCGTTTGTCGGAGCGGAAATCCGACGCGTTCAGCATCGACAGCGCGACCGGACGGTCGCAGGCTCGATGCGTGGTCACTCGGCGGCGGACGAAGACGACTCGACCGGCGCCTCTGCCGGAACATCGCCCTTCGACCACTTCGCGATCCGATCTCGCGTCTCGCGGCGGGGTGTCGCGCCGTGACACCAGTAGTGGACCTTGGAAGGCGCGACACGAAGCGAGAACGCGGCCTTCTGCTGCGCGTGCTCGCCGAACCGCTTGGAGATGTGCGCGGTGAACTTCTCAGACCAGGTTGGACACGCCATACGGTTCAAGAATAATGATTCTGAACCGAGAATCAACCAGCAGCTTTCGGGCCGTTTCAGAATCAATGTTGCAGAAGCCGCTAAGCTTGCGTCTATGCAGCGGAATCGCGAGGACGCGCTAAGCGGGTTCGTTCGGATGAAGATCCGCGAATGGAAGGCAAGCAACCGCGAGCTCCAGGACCTGGCGCGGATCGCTCGAATCGCGAAGTCCGCGCCGTCCAACGTTCTTGGTGGGATGGGCGTCGGGAACAAAACCGGCCCCGGGTACGCGCGCGCGTTCGGCTTCGCTAGCTACGACGACATGCGGGCTGCGGCTTACCGCTGGTGGCAGGAGAGCGGTGCGGAGGGCGCGAAACAGGCATCGGATCCGGACTCGGCCGCGGGCAAGGCCGTCGACGCCGTCCTTGGGCTAGGCCAGGGGACACGGCCGCAGCTTGAGACCATCGTGGCGGCGTACGCACACCCAAGATTCACTGGCCGCGACGTGGATTGGTGGGTCACAACGCTCCTCGAGGAGGTTCGCCTAGACCGAGCATCGGCCGAGCGCGACGCGCTCCAGCGGAAGGTCACGCGTCGGACGCAGAAGGAGATCCGCGAGACGGCCGCCAAGCGACGAGAGCCAAAGGTCGAGCCCGAGCCGTCATCGGACGGCCACCGCCGGAAGGCTATTGGGGGATGAAGTCGCCCTCCGCGAAGTAGTCGACGCTCCAAGGGCGCGCATCGAGGGTCAGGTTCAACGCCTTTCCGTCGCGCGGCCGAGCGCTAGGCGGCAAGCGAAAGCACGCGCTCTCCTGCGCATGAGGCTTCAAGACGTACGTCCACTCGGGCCACTCGTGGTTCAGGTTCTCTGAGTTGCCGCGTTCGTAGACGTTGAGGTGGAAGTTCACCTTCCGAACCGTCTTGGACGTTCGGTTGCGTGCCACAACGCTCGCATAGTCGGGGCCACACGAGCCTCCGTACGACGCCGTCATCTCGACGCCGTTCCGGTCCGCATCGGCCTTCGCGTCCTGCCAGTAGGCCCAGCCGAACACACCAGCGATGGCCCAGAAAGCAAGGAACGCGGCGATCGCAAGGGACCTCTTGGCGCTCTTTTCCATGGAGTCGACGCTACCAGGCTCGGTGAGACACTATTTCTGAACCGACCGCTTGACGTCTGGTTCAGAATCATTATTCTTGATTCGCATGAGCCGCGACGAATGGTTTTCGACCGACTACGCGCTGCGTAGCGCGCCCTTTGAGCCCGTCACCGGCTGCCACTGGTGCAACGGCACGTCTCCGGAAGACGACGGCCCCTGCGAGAAGCAGAGCTGCCAGGACGCCGCCGAGGACGACCACCGGCTGGCGCGGATTCTGAGCGCCCGGAAGGCGGCGGACGCGTGCGTGGTGGCGCGGGTCAGGGCCATGCAGATGGCCGCTCGGTACATCGCCGAGGGGGACTCGCCGTACTCGACGCGTGTGGTGTCCTGCCGCGAGCAGGCGGACGCGTGGGCCTCGGATGCCGAGGGGTGGGCGCGCAAGGCGCGGGAGCTCTCCAGTGTGACGGTGGACGCGGTGGAGGCGGCGCAGTGACCGCCCGCAACCTGACCCACGAGGTCGAGACCAGCGTGACGCTCCGTGGCGAGGACTACTGGGCCTCGGGCGTCGTCACCCTCATCGACTGCCACCAGCTCGCCGTGGCGCACAACGAGGAGCCTTGGGACCACCTCGAGATCCAGTCGGTGGTCGAGGACCGGTTCACGGCGTCGCCCCGGTCGAAGCCGGTGGACCTCCTCCCGCTGCTCTCGGCCGACGAGCGCCACATGGTGGCGACGGCTCTCTATGAGGCGGTGTGCCGTGAGCTCTGACCTCTTCGCCCCTCTGCGGGCCGTCATCGAGCGGCTTGAGGCGGAGCGCGACGAGTACCGCGCTGACAACGAATGGCTGGAGCGCGAGAACGCGCGGCTCCGGCGGCGGGTTGAGGAGCTGGAGGGGAAGGAGCGCGCCGCATGAAGACGCTCTCTCACAACCAGATCCGCACCTGGCGCAACTGCAAGCGTCAGTACGGCTTCGGCTACGTCCAACTGCGCGTCCCTCGCAAGACGCCCACGCCGCTCCTCGTGGGCCGCTCGTGGGACGACTGCCTCCAGGAGTGGTGGCAGGGCGAAGGCGCGCAGGACCGTCTGCTGCGGGCTGCGAAGGTGGCCATGCACGAGGGCGACCCGTTCGCGAGGGCCAAGCTCTGCGCGATGCTCATCGGCTACTCGGCAATGTGGGGCGACGTCCCGTGCCGCCTCATCGCCACGCAGGTCGAGTTCACAGTCCCCATCGTCCACCCGGTAACGGGTGCGGTGCATCCCGAGTGCAACCTGACCGGGTTCATCGACGCGGTGGCCGAGATCGACGGTCGACTCGTTGTCGTCGAGTCAAAGTCCTCGGGCGAGGACATCACGCTCGGCTCGGCGTTCTGGCGTCGGGTGGCGGTGATGGATCCGCAGGTTTCGACCTACCTCCCCGCGGCCCGCGCGCTTGGCTACGACGTGCGCGACTGCATCTACGACGTCGCGCGGAAGCCCGAGCTCCGGCCGAAGAAGGACGAGACGCCCGACGCGTTTCAGGAGCGCATCGTGCTCGACATGCACGCGCGCCCCGAGTGGTACTTCCAGCGGCAGACGCTCGTGCGCCTGGAGCGTGAGGAGCGGGAGCACGCGCTCGACGTCTGGCACTTCGCCGACGAAATCGTGTCGGCCTCGCGGACCGGCCGTTACCCCCGCAACCCGGACCAGTGCCAGAAGTTCGGCCGGGCCTGCGACTACGCCCCCGTGTGCGCGGGTGAGGCGTCCCTAGACGACCCGCATCTCTTCAAGGATGCGGCGAAGAGAGAGAGGAAAGACAATGCTGGAACGAATTCAGCGCGGCCCGCAGCGTAGGCCGCTCGCGGTCTGCGTGTACGGGGTGCCCGGCGTCGGCAAGACGACGTTCGGGGCGAGTGCGCCCGGTGCGCTCGTGTGGTGTCTCGAGGACGGCGCGTCGTTCATCGACGTGGCGAAGCTGCCGGCGCCCGAGTCGTGGAACGAAGCGCTCGGCGTGCTCCAGGAGCTGGCCGACAAGCCGCACGACTTCAAGACGCTGGTGGTCGACACCCTCGACGCCCTCGAGGTGCTGGCGGTGGCGCACGTCTGCGCCGAGGCGAAGAAGAAGACGCTGGCGGACTTCGCGTGGGGCGGCGGGTACGCGGCCCTGGCGAACGAGTGGCGTCGGTTCCTCTCCGGTCTCGACAACCTCCGGGCGAAGCGCGCGATGCACATCGTGCTCATCGCGCACGAGCACCGGAAGCGCCACGACGACCCGGAGCTTGGGCAGTACGAGATGTACCGGCCGAAGCTTCAGGAGAAGGCGTGGGGCCTGACGAACGAGTGGTGCGACGCCGTGCTGTTCGCGCAGTTCGACGCCGCGGTGTTCGAGAAGGAAGGCCAGAAGAACCGCGCCATCGTCAGCGGGCGGCGCGTGCTTCGCACCGTCCGCGAGACGGGGTTCGTGGCGAAGAACCGCCTCGGCCTGCCGCGCAAGGTGGACCTCGACTGGAAGTCGTTCGAGGCCGCCGCGGTGCCGCCGAGCACCGACGTGCTGCGAAAGGAGCTCGTCGAGCTCTGCACGCTTGCGGGGGAGGACGTAGCCACGAAGGCGCACGGCTTCCTCGCGGACCGCGGCGAGAGCGTCGAGACGCTCCGTGCCGCCATCGAGACCGTGAAGACCTACCTGGCCGAGAAGTCGGCGGCCTGACCCGAGAGACCAAAGGAGAGACCATGATCAAGCAGGACGGCAAGTACAGGGCGAAGGCGGTGGACGTGATGCTCGGCGAGAGCGGCGTGAAGGGCACGCCCTACGTCGGCGTCGAGTTCAAGGTGGTGGAGCAGGGCGAGAGCCTCGGCGAGACCGTGAAGTGGAGCGGCTGGCTCAGCGAGAAGGCTGGCCCCTCGGGCAAGACGGTCGCCGAGCGCACCATCGAATCGCTCCGCGCGTGCGGCTGGACGGGCGACGACCTCGGATGCTTCGCGACCGGCCTGCACGGCCTCGACGCGAACGAGGTGGAAATCGTCGTCGAGATGAAGCCGTACGACGGGCCGAACGACAGCCACAAGGGCAAGTCGTTCCCCGAGGTGAAGTGGGTGAACTCCCTCGCCGGCGGTCGTGGGCTCCGTAAGGACGACGCCATGGACGCCGTGAAGGCGGCCAGGCTCGGCGAGCGGTTCCGCGGCCTCGCTCTCGCTCTCAAGCCGGCAGAGCAGCCGTCGAACGACCAGCTCCAGGGCACGTCGTTCCCCTACGGCGCGAACGCCGCCGGTGGTGGCAAGGGTCGCGCGTTCTGAGTGACTGCCGGGCCGTTGCGAGCGGCCCACCTATCCCCCGCGCGACGCCTATCCCCCCAAGGCCGGCGCGATTCGGGCTTCGAGGCCCGACGGGGGACCACAACCGCCCCTCACCCACGACAACGGAGATTGACCATGGCCACGAAGAAGAAGATCGCGACGACGAAGAAGACCACTGGCGAACGCTACGTGCTCGTCACCACCGCGCACCGGGGCGTGTTCGCAGGATTCGCGAAGGAGACGGACGGCGACGTCATCAAGCTTCGCGCGGGACGCCTCTGCGTCTACTGGAGCCGTGACGTGAAGGGTTTCATGGGGCTCGCCGCGAACGGCCCGAGCGCGTCATGCAGGATCGGCCCGCCCGCGGACATTGAGCTGCGGTCCATCACGAGCGTTGTCGCCGTGACGGACGAGGCGAAGGCTCGCTGGGAGGCGGCGCCGTGGTCGTCCTGAGGGGCGCTATCCCGGAGTGGTGCGGAAGCTCCGGCTACGGCTCCGGCTACGGCTACGGCTACGGCGACGGCGACGGCTCCGGCTACGGCTACGGCTACGGCTCCGGCTACGGCGACGGCTCCGGCTCCGGCTCTTAACCCCTTGGGAGACTCCTTGTGAATCTCACGATTGTCGTGGCCGACCGTGGGTTCGTCTTCGTCGCTGCGATCGAGCAGCACCCGCGCGACGCTCAGATGTTCCTCGCCTACGGCTGTCATTGCGTCCGCATCTGGGGCACGAACGCGGGCCTCGGGCAGCTCGCCCGCGAAGGGGCGAGACCGCAAACGGTCCTCGATCGGGAGTGCGATCACGGGCCGGTCGAGATGTCCCGTCACTACGTGCTCCGCACCATCCCGACGAGCGAACGGCTGTGGCCGGAGGTGGTCGAGTGGGCGCGGAAGAACGGCATCGAACAAGACTCGTTCGCGGAGGTGCGATCGTGAAGCCCGACACGTGGCTGATCTACGAAGATGTTCCCCCGGACGCGAAGGAAATCCCCGGATATCCAGGGTACTTCGTTTCTGACGGCGGAAAAGTTTGGAACACCAACTACTTCCGCCGACCGCACGTCCTTCGACCACTCAGGAGCGCAAAGGGGCACCTCTCTGTGCAGCTGTGGGTTAATGGAAAACCCTCGCGACAGCAGGTGCATCGGATCGTTCTGTTAGCGTTCGTCGGCCCATGCCCAGAGGGGATGGAGGCATGTCACTTTCCTGACCCAGATCCATCCAACAACTTTGTGGCGAACCTCAGGTGGGACACCTCCACCGAAAACTCTGCTGACCAAAAGCGACTCAACAGGCACCCGCATGGAGTGAAGCATGGGCAGGCGAAACTGACGGAAGACGATGTCAGGGAAATTCGGCGTCTCCGGAGCGAGGGGAAATTGCATCGCGAGATTGCCCTAATCTTCGGCATCTCTCGCAAGCAAGTCAGCGATATTTGCATCGGACGATACTGGAGCCACGTGGCATGAAAATCGACACGCCCCAGCCGCCGCGGCCGACGATCGACCAAGTCAACGCCGCGTATCGCGAGGGGCTGTTCGCGTGCGGAATTCGCACGTCCTACGAACTGTATTTGGTGCGGCTGGGCGGGCAGCCGATTCCGATGAGGGGCGTGACGTGGATTCCGGGAAACCGATCCATGTGGTCGCAGACTCCGCAAGGCTGGGAGCCGTTCGATTGGGACGAGAGCGCTCCGTCGTGGTTCAAAAGCGACTCGCTCGTCTTCCCCTTCGGCCGCGTGCCGGTCGCCGAGTGGCGCGGATGGCCGCACTACAACTGGCAGGAGATCGCCTCTCTGGTTCAGTGGCCCGGCAACAGCGGCAACTTCATTCCGTTCCGTGAGTGGAAGGTCGAGCATGTTTTTCTCGGGACGTTCGGCGAGTTCGATTCCGCCAAGCGACTCAACCTTGCCGGCCTCTGGTCTATCGAGCGCTGCATCGCCTTCCCCGACGAAGCCCCGTTCGCTCGCGCCGCGTGGTCCGATCCGGTCAACTATCTGCTGTACGCGGACCACGTCGATTCTCAGGGGTGTTCCCTGACGGCGATGGCGCTGCGGCGCGTGGCGGAACTCACGGCGAAGGAAGCGGAGGTGAAGGCGTGAGCCTGTCGATTCACCCGCTGACGCTGAAGGAGGCCGCGAGATTCGTAGCGGCCCACCATCGGCATCATCGCGCGCCGCAGGGCGGGTTGTTCGCCATCGGGTGCGCGGCCGACGGGGAGTCATCGCCGCGGGGCGTCGTGATCGTCGGTCGCCCCGTGTCCCGAATGCTCGACGACGGCTGGACGGCGGAAGTGACTCGGCTCTGCACGGACGGCAGCCGCAATGCGTGCTCGATCCTGTACGCGGCTGCGTGGCGTGCGGCGCGAGCGATGGGCTATCGGCGGCTGGTGACCTACATCCTCGACAGCGAACCGGGGACGAGCCTTGAGGCCGCGGGCTGGAAATGCGTGGGCGAAGCGGGCGGCGGGAAGTGGAGCCGAGTCGATCGGCCGCGTGTGGACTTGCACCCGACCCAAAAGAAGATGCGATGGGAGGCAACCCAATGACCCCCTTCCCCGACCTTTCCGGTCTGCGTCGCGCGGGCTTCGACCGCGAGGCGGATTTGCTCGCCGAGCTGATGCGGCGGCCGGCGTGGTGGATCGTCCGTCGAGCTGGGACCGTCGGACCCGAATTCGACGCGCGGCGATGGGATGTGAGAGAGGCCGCCGAAACGACCGCAAAATTCTGGGACGACTACTACGCCCCGACGAAGCATTCCGTCGTCCCGCTCACGGCGGCGGCCGTCATCGCGGACCAGCGAGGTGAGTCGTGAGCGACGACATCCGCGACCTGATCACGATCCTGTGCGACGACCCGGCCGAGCTGCGGGCGGTCTTCGGGCCGCTGGCCGAGCTGCCGGCGTGGTGGGGCGTGCGGGACAGCATTTGGGGCTGGCGGAGTTACCCGGCGACGCGCGATTTGGCCGAGCAGGATCGCGCGTATTTCGATCGGGTGCCGCTTAGCGGAGCCGTCACCGTCCACGC
>NZ_QMEB01000271.1:7862-8321 GCF_012912135.1 Brasilonema bromeliae SPC951
CGCCATCACGCCCGCGGCGGTGATCGAAGACCGAAAGCGAGGCGTGCTGTGAGCGCGACCAAACCAAAGCCGATCGTCGTCCCCAAGCGGGGCGTCTCGCCCATCCTCCGCACGTTTTTCGAGCGGTGGCGCGACGACCTGCCCGAAGCGGATCGCGAGATGCTGCGGCCCTACGCGCCGCGGCTCAAGGGAACCGGCGACGGCCGCGACGGCGTTCGGCCTTGGCTGATTATTGACTGGTGGGTGCGAGCGCAGACGCCGGCCTGGCTCGACCTCGCGCGGCTGCCGACCGAGGCGGCGTCGCTGCGCGGACTGAATGAGCTAAGGGCGGGGGTCGATTTGACCGCGGCGAACAAAGCCGCGAACGAAGTCAAAGCAAGAGCCGTCGCGACTCGGGCCGCGACTTGGGCCGCGACTTGGGCCGCGACTTGGGCCGCGACTCGGGACGCGACTTGGGAC
>NZ_QMEB01000008.1 GCF_012912135.1 Brasilonema bromeliae SPC951
AACTACCAGAAGCTAGAGTCTTACCATCCGGGCTGAACACGACACTTGTGACATAACTGCTATGCCCCTTCAGGGTATGCTGTAACTGCCCGTTGAGATTCCACAATTTGACTGTGTTGTCCCTACTACCAGAAGCTAGAGTCTTACCATCCGGGCTGAACACGACACTTGTGACATAACTGCTATGCCCTTCTAATCGGTTGCGTTCTTTCAATCCGTAAACAACTTCTCGCAGAGCAAGAATCGCTTTTGTGCGGTTATCTGAATCTACAGCATCACCATATTGTTTCAAATTTTTCCCTGCTTTCAAGCCTTCTAATAAAGCTTCTAGTTCATAACCTGAGGTAAAAAGATTTTCTGTTGTCAGACTTTGAACTAAAACCTGTGAATTTTTGAGGGCTTTTTCAGTATGTAAACGTTGTGCTTCAGCATCTAAACGTTGTGTGTTAGCATAAAACGCCATCCCTCCCATAAAAATTGAAAATATCAATAATATCGCAACATAAGGAAGTGCTGGCTTATAACGCTGCCAGAAATCCCGTAAATTCAACGGCAAATGTTGATTCACCCACTTTAAATCAAACACTCGTTGATAAATGGGATTTCGCACCTTCAACACCCCATTCTTCCTTTTAACCACACCCGATAATTTCAGGTGAGATTTAGTAATTGACTGTTCTTCATCAGCAACAGCGCGTTTTCCGCGCCGAATTTCACGATAAATGCTTAAAACAGCAGCTTTGTCTGGTGCGCGTTTGGTCAGCATATCACGGACAAACTGCAAGTTGTTATCCTCCTCACTCCTTGCACCGAAAAAGTTTCTACTCACGATACGGTCAATATCAGCTTTTGACCAATTTTTCTTGTCCTGCTGGCTAAGAATACTACAAATACGCTGCGATAAATATGGATGTCCTCCTGTCCAATCAAGTACCCAGTGCAACACTTGCTGTGCTTTAGGAGTTGGCAACCCCAATCCCTTTGCCAGCGGTTCTGCTTCAGTTAAGGTAAAATCAGTCAGGTCAACTCGCTGACCAACATTAAACGGTGTCCGTTTTGGATCTCGTATCAAGTCACCGGGAGTTGCGACACCAAATAAGACAAACGAAAGCCGTTCAAACTCTGATGATAGAGAAGCACGGGAAACGTAGAGATAGCGAATAGCTGCATAAAAATCGTCTGTAAAATCTAGGCGAAGAGTGGTATCAATTTCATCAATAAAGATGACCACTGATGCCGTGATTTCAACCAACAACACCCGCTGAAAAAATTCTGTTAACCGTTGTGTGAAACCGAGATGCGCGTGTGCTTGCCACCACGAATATACATCAGTATCCAGCATCAGTTGTGCTTCTATCTGAATCAGTAAACCCAGATACCACTGTTCTGGGTTTGTGACTTGCGTACCTATCCCCGTCAAGTCAATCATCACTGACTCAATCCCTTCGGTTCTCAATTGACGGGCAGTCCGTACCATTAAACTGGATTTACCCATTTGACGCGGCGTCAGAACATAAGCAAACTTTCCGTCTCGACACAGTGCTAACAATTCCTCATCTGCTTGTCGGGAAATATAAACCCCACTCCGGTTCGTCTGTACTGTTCCACCAACAGTGTAAATGCTTGCATCAGCCATGTAGATTCTCCCGGAAATATTCAGCATAGCTGCCTTCGTACTTCTGCCTTCTCATACTGCCAAAAGCCAGGATAGCTAAGGGGAAAATCACAGACGCTTTTTTCATCTTATACCGTTTCTCCATGAAGGTGCGCTAAATAATTTCTTAGCCCCCCTTTTTAAGGGGGGTTGGGGGGATCTGATTTGTTGCATCTTCATATAGAACTCGTATTAGAAGAAGTTGATAGGTTTTTTGTTTCATGGTGTTTTCTGGAACGAAGAAATCAGAACTTGTTAGCTTTTTTCATCAGGTATGAGCCAGTTTTCTACTTTTAAATTAGAAACACGGGAAAATTCACGAACATTGGCGGTAACGAGAGTTAGACCAAGGCTTAAAGAATGGGCAGCAATTAATAAGTCATTACCTCCAATCGGTTTACCTTGCTGTTCTAAATCTGTGCGGATTTCTGCGTAATATTGCTCTACGGGATGAGTTAGGGGTAGTATTTCAATACTATTCAAGATGATTTCAAGTTTTTCTATGAGCTTCTGAGAGTTCTTTTTTTTTGCTCCAAATCTTGATTCACAAGCTACGATAATACTTGTACAAATTTTGTCTTCTCCGACATCTTGAATTTTGGAAAATATCACGCCTCTGGGATTTTTAATGAGTTCGGAAATGATGTTTGTATCTAACAAGTACAAATAACTCATTTTTAAAGCTCAATATCATCTAAGGGTAATAATCCTTCGTCCACGTCGGGAAACTCTTCTTCCAGTGGTTCAAGAGTGGAAAGGGTTTGCAGGAGGGATTTTTTCTTAATGGGGGAAATGATGGCGAAGGGAACACCATTTTGGATGATGGTGAGGGGTTCGCCTGTTTTTTGAGTTTGGTTAATTAGGTTTTGGACAGTTTCGGGAAGTTCTGCAAGGGGAATTTGTTTCATGGTGGTTTCTGGGGTTAGGGAATGGGGACTTGGCGCACATTTATTTTACCTGTGACGGCGTGACTGATGAGGGCGGTGCGTTTTTCGCCCTTGTTTTTCAATGAGGGCTTCTTTCTTGGCAATGAGGTCGTCTATTTGTTTAATTTTATGGTCGAGGAAGTGAGCGATCGCCTTCTGTTCATCTAGTGGGGGCTGTTCTATGCTTATTGGTGTCAACTTAAAGTGAAAACTTTGTTATACTGTGCCACCAACAGTGTAAATGCTTGCATCAGCCATGCAAATTCTCCCGGAAATATTCGGCGTATAACTGACAACGGGGCAGAACAGACTGTCCGGAAGCCCGCACCAATCCCGAACCCTGCAACCGCCAGAAAATTTGTCTGTCGGGACAGATGTTTTGATTAATGACAAGCAGCAAACCTTGTATCAATTCTTGCTTATCATATAAAAGTGACAACAGCCGCCGCAGATGATCACCAAAAGGTCCAGAAGCAGCAGTAGCATTGGTAAATAACTCTGTTGGTGTGATTTGTCCGCTGGCAACTAAGTACAGCGCCTTTCGCACCAGAAAAGGGTGTCCGCCAAGTAAGCGAAGCAATTGTTGTAAGGTGTTGTTGTCAAAAGGTGAATTATGACGACCATTGAGTTGGGCAACTTGTTCTGGTGTAAAATCTTCTAGTTCAATGATCTGCCCGACATTAAACGGAGACTGATTCAAATCATCAATTAACTGATATGGTTCAGTAGAAGTGACAAGCACTAAATCTAATGTGTCTAAAATAGGATAATACGCACGGCTGTTATGCCAGTTACGCAACATCCCAAAAAAATCATTGCGGAATTTGGTATCAAAAACTCTATCGACTTCATCCATTGCCAATACCAAGGGATGTCCCAATCCTTTTAAGATATGGCGTTGTAAATAGCGATCGCAACGCTGAATCGTCGTTAAGTTTCGAGCAAAATACTCCTCGACTTTATCTTCCAGTTCCAGCACATCGCTTATCCAAAAACAAAAGTGACGGAAGAACAGTTCCTCATCGTTAAGTACTGCAGTACTTAACTGTTGAAAATCAAGATAAGCAACTCGCTTACCAGCATTGCGAACAGCTTGAATTATCCGCATCAATAATGAACTTTTCCCAACTTGCCTAGGTCCCTTAATCGGAATCGTTACGCCTTGCTGTACAATAGTTTGCAATGCAATTGTGTCCGCGTTGCGTTCCACATAAAACGAAGATTCAGGTTTCATCGTCCCGGATGGCATTTCTAACACCACTGGCTGTGCAAATGGTGTTGGTCGCGGTAACTGCTCAGGTACACAAATCTTGAGTAAATTAGTCTTAGCTTGTTGGTCAACTCTTAAGGAACCACCATGAATTGCTTGCCTTAACTCTTCTATGAGACGCGATGTATCCTCTGGACTTTCCCAAAATGCCCAGTTGATGTGATTCAAGTAAATGCTGAGGGGATGGGGAAACGCTTCTTGATACGCTAAACGCACTGGGAGAATAACAGGTTTTCCTCCTTGCCTTTGTGCTAATTCTACCGCAAGGGAGATTTCCCACTGCACCATCTCGCTATTAACAGACTGTTCGGAAAGGAAAACGATGAGAAAATCAGCATTTCTTAATTCTGTTTCAATGCATTCTGCCCAGCGTTTGCCTATCAATATTATTTGGTCAATAAAGACATTGTGCTGTTGTGACAATTCCTGGTAAACTTGAGTGGCGACAGATTCATCCGGTTCAACATTGCGCTTGTAACTGATAAAGATGCGCTGTTTTGAAGTCGTGGAAGCAATCGTGTCTTGATTGCTGTTTCTAGATTTCAAGACAGGTGTTTCTGATTCGGGAATTCCTTCTAAATCAATTGAAGTGCAACCAAATTCAAAAGCATCCTCGTAGTTTCTGCCTGCACCGATCGCATCATAAAATCCAATGGCGAACTTAATGGCTGCCCTATCCCCAACAGCTCGATTCATCCCAATCACATAATCTATGTTTTGGTGAATCGCCTCAGCTTGTACCTCACTATAGCAGGCGTTGAGCAAGACACACTCTACTTTGTCTTTAAATAACTTAAATAACCTTGCTAAGGATTGAGTACTAACAAGTTGTAATTCTCCAGAGTTATTCTCCAACGCCAAGCCATCACTCCCAGAACCATGTCCCGAAAAATGCACAATTTGCGGTTCATAGTCTAATAAAGCACGTCGTAAATCATCAACCCGTACAGCCCACCTGCTAATGATTTCAAACTGTTCGCGCTTTTTGGCACGTTGTAGCCCCGCCTGAATTTCTCTAACTTCCTCATCCAGACGTAACTTGGAGGTATTGTTTGGGTTAGCTGATAAAATCAGAATTTTTTTCACTTTGGTATCAACTACTGTTGAATGGGCTGTTATTTATCAGTTATCAGTTATCAGTTACCAGTTACCAGTTACCAGTTACCAGCTACCAGTTACCAAGACAATTACGGATTAGTTTTCTTCACTGTTCACTGCGTAGGTAGCTGTTCACTGCGGCTGGTACTGCGTAGGTAGCTGTTCACTGTTTGAACAAACTTAGGCGTTGATGAAAAATCCGATTATGTAAATCAGACTTATTTACTAAATAAGTGTAAGCAAAATCAACTTATGCACAAGTGAGATAGAAATCGGAAATTTTTGCGATGCTCCTTTAGGAGCCTTCATGTGGCGATCGCCCTTCTTTGTCCAGAGGGGGTACAAGCCCATATTTTTGAGCACATTTTATCAACTATACACTAAAAGAAAAATACTTTTACTACAGCTTCATTAGAACTAAATCTTAGTATATTTTTTGAAAAAAACTAGTAATTTATACGGAAATACGAAAGTCAGCAAGTAGTGTTGAACAGGTATTAACAATTTTTGGGATAAATGCTTCTACTTACTTTGTATCAGAATACAAAGCAATAAAAATACCTAAACACAGAGTATTAACCTTGTGTTACCAACCAAAACTCTCATGGCTAGTGAGTAGTCTAGAAAAATTGACAAATACCTAGAACTCTCTCCATCCTTTGGTTCCCTATAAATGAACGGTTAGTCATCAGATTGAAAACGTAATATTGTTTTATAAAGCACCAGATGAAGATTACAGGCATTATTTTCATTGATCCATCTGTCAACAACTACGAAATTTTACTTAATTTAGTTGTTGCAAATATCAAGGCTATTGTTCTTGACCCAGAGCAAGATGGAGTCACACAAATTACCCAGGTACTATCTCAACACCGTGGAGTGGAAAATGTCCACATAGTTTCCCACGGCTCTTCGGGAACCCTAACCCTTGGCAATAGCGAACTCAGCCTCAACACCCTAGAACTTTACGCAGACCAACTCAAGAATTGGTTCTCACCAGATTCTCACCTTCGGTTCTCTCCAGTTCCCTCCCTTCTCCTCTACGGTTGCAGTGTCGCTGCAGGTGATGCTGGGGTAGAATTCATCACCAAGCTACACCAACTCACGAAAGCAAATGTTGCCGCCTCCGCCAACCTCACTGGCAATGCTATTTTGGGGGGTGATTGGAACCTAGAAGTCAACATTGGCAACGTTTCAAATCAACCACTGGCATTAAGCGCGGAGGTTATGGCAGCGTATCCATCTGTACTCAATAATGCGCCTATCCTCAATGACACCGACGTTATCCTGAATGCCGTTAACGAAAATGCAGGCGCACCCATAGGTGCAGTTGGTACCCCAATTTTCTCCTTAGTGACCCTTGGTGGTAACGTTATTGACGAAGACCGCGACGCACTCACAGGTATTGCGATCACAAATACTGACACTACCAACGGCAATTGGTTCTACACCATCAACAATGGCAGCAACTGGGCAGCTTTGGGGTCTGTATCCGATAACAACGCTCGTCTATTGGCAGCTGATGCAATCACCCGCGTTTACTTGCAGCCCAACCCCAACATTAGTAGTCCTAGTCCTATTGTCAATGCTCTAACCTTCCGTGCGTGGGACCAAACCACTGGTACCAACGGCAGCACTGCAGACACCTCCGCTAACGGTGATACTACTGCCTTTAGCACTGCGACTGACACTGCAGCAATTACCGTCAATGCCGTTAATGATGCTCCTACCCTCAATAACACCAACATCACCCTAACTGCCATTAACGAAGACGCAGGTACACCCACAGGAGCAGTTGGTACCCTTATTTCCTCCTTAGTCACGGGTGATAACGTCATCGACCCAGACAGCAATGCACTCAGGGGTATTGCGATCACAAATGCTGACACTACCAACGGCAACTTCTTTTACAGCGCTGACGATGGCAACAACTGGGCACCTTTAGAGTTGGTATCTAATACTAACGCTCGCTTATTGGCGGCTGATGGAATTACCCGCATTTACTTCCAGCCCAAAGCCAACTTTAATGGCACCATCAACAATGCTCTAACCTTCCGTGCGTGGGACCAAACCACTGGTACGAACACAGGCATTGCGAACACCACCATTAGTGGTGGCACTACTGCTTTTAGCAGTACAACTGGCGCTGCAGGAATTACGATCAATTCCGTCAATGATGCTCCTACCCTCAGTGAAGCTAATATCACCCTAACTGCAATTAATCAAAATGTAGGCGCACCCATAGGCGCAGTTGGTACGCTTGTTTCCTCCCTAGTCCGTCTTGGTGATAACGTCATCGACCCCGACAGCAATGCACTCACAGGTATTGCGATCACAAATGCTAACACTACCAACGGCAATTGGTTCTACAGCACCAACAACGGCAGCAGCTGGATACCCGTAGGAATTTTATCCGATACCAACGCTCGCCTATTGGCGGCTAATGCAAGCACCCGTCTTTACTTCCAGCCCAACGGCAACTTTAATGGCAGCATCGATAATGTTCTAACCTTTCGTGCATGGGACCAAACCAGTGGTACCAACGGCAGTACTGCGGACACCAGCGTCAACGGTGCTGCTACTGCTTTTAGCACTGGGGTTAACACTAGCACAATTACCATCAACGCCGTCAATAATGCTCCTATCCTGCTTGACACCAACCTCTTCCTAAGCACAGTTGAAGATGCAGGCGCACCCACAGGACCAGTTGGTACCCTTGTTTCCTCCTTAGTCAGTCTTGGTGTTAACGTCACCGACTCAGACAACAATATAACTACAGGTAATGCATCTACAGGTAATGCACTTACAGGCATTGCCATCACAAATGCGAACACTACCAACGGCAGTTGGTTCTACAGCACCGATGATGGCAGTAGCTGGGCAGCTTTAGGATCTGTGTCCGACACCAACGCCCGCCTATTGGCGGCTAATGGAACCACTCGCCTTTACTTCCAACCCACCGCTAACTTCAATGGCTCGATCAACAATGCCCTCACCTTCCGTGCTTGGGACCAAACCAGTGGTACCAACGGCAGCACTGCGAACACCACCCTTAACGGTGGCACTACTGCCTTTAGCATTGCGACTGACGCTGTTGCAATTACCGTTGATGCCGTCAATGATGCTCCTATCCTCCGTGACACCAACGTCACTCTAACTGCCATTGACAAAAATGCAGGCGCACCCATAGGGGCAGTTGGTACGCTTGTTTCCTCGTTGGTGAGTGTGGGTGTCAATGGTAACGTCACCGACCCAGACAGCAATCCACTGACAGGTATTGCGATCGCAAATGCTGACACTACCAACGGCACCTTCTTCTACAGCACCGACAATGGCAATAACTGGGCACCCTTAGGGTCTGTATCCAACACCAACGCCCGCCTATTGACAGCTGATGCCAACACCCGCATTTACTTCCAACCCAACGCCAACTTCAATGGCATCATCAGCGATGCTTTGACCTTCCGTGCATGGGACCAAACCACTGGTACTAACGGCAGCACTGCGGACACTACCGTCAACGGTGGCGCTACTGCCTTTAGCAGTGCGACTGATACTGCTGCAATTACTATTGGTACTGTCACCAACCCTGTCACCAATCCCGTCACCAATCCCGTCACCAATCCCGTCACCAATCCCGTCACCAATCCTGTCAACGGTGCTGCTACCCTGAAATTAGCGTCTAACAATATTTTCCAGTTGGAAGGTGTTTCTGATGGCAACAAACCAAAACTTGAAGTCACTCTCAACAAAGCCAGTGCTAAGCAGGTGAATGAACTGGGAGTGTTTGTGGTTGACGATGACCAAGGAAGAATTAATGGTATTGCTCCTGGTACAGAAAATTATGCCCAAGCTGCACTTTCAAGAGCTAACACCATTTTCTCAGTGATTACCGATAATCCCAAGGGGTTTAATACTGACTTAACACGTCTACTTGAATTTAATTCAGGGGCACGCCTGCAATTCTTCTTAGTCAACAATAGTAGTATTGACGCTGTGCAAGCTGGTTCAACCTCTACCAAAGACCTCATCTTTTCCAACCCCTCAACGCAAAAAGTGACAGACTTAGGGAATGGCGAGTTTACATTGGCTTTGAATGATGCATCAAATAGCAACACTTCTGACTTCCGAAATCTGGTAGTGAACATTAAAGCAACAAATCAATCGTTACCTCTGGGTGCTGGTCTTCAGGGAAATCCTTTTGGAGAACTAATTGATTTGCGCTACGGTTCAACTCAGGTCAAAGCAGACTTTGTCTTAAACAGAAAAGCAACCTTTGACAATTTCGTTGGCTTTTATCAAGTGGCTGATACCAATGGTGGTATTGATATTGATGGCAACGGGACGGTAGACTTGCGTCCTGGTGATGCAGGTTATACTCAAGCTGCGGTGCAGCGACGTGTTCCAGGAATTGACTTAACAGTGGGGAACCAAAGTACTGCTACATTCACAAGCAATCTTAGCCCTGGTTCAATCTTGGCACCATTCATTATTGCTAATGGCAGACCAGATGCAATTTTAGATGGTAATCCAAATAACGACCCCGCAGTGTATTTTTCCTTCTTAGGAGCTAACTCAGATAAGGTTGACCATATTCGCTTGTTGGGGAATAACACCTTTGGCTTTGAAGATTTATCAGGTGGAGGTGATAAGGATTACAACGATATGACTGTCAGAGTGAATTTGGGTATTGCTTAACCCACTCACAAAGAGTGTGTTTCTTATAGCAGGGAACAGGGAACAGGGAACAGGGAACAGGGAACAGGGAACTCTTAACGCTTAACTCTTAACAGCCGTGTGAAAGTCTGGTGGTGTCCGTATTTTCTCATTAGTTCATGTCTTAATCTACCTGGCAACTGCTATAACTCTCAAGAAATACACTCTTTGTGAGGGAGTCAGACAGCTAAAAGCCGTGGGACGGACAGATACCTACGGCATTTTACGGGAATGAGCGCAAAGCGCGCGAAGCAAGTGCTGTGGGAGGAGTGAATTCATTTCGGAAAAGATGTGCGAGAGTGACGACGCAAAATCACCCAACTCACAACAGGAGTCCCTATCAAAGCGGTAACAGAATTCAAAGGTAACACCATCTGACTTCCCGGTAGCTGCGATATCAAATCTGCAACTAACGCCAGAATTGCACCCATGAAAGTCACAGCAGGGACTAACACCCGATGCTCACAAGTATTGAACAGACTGCGACAAAGGTGAGGAACTGCTACACCTAAAAAGGCGATCGGTCCGCAAAAGGCGGTAACCGCACCTGCTAAGATGGAAGAGGTGATAAGAATCCAAAATCTGACTTCTTCTACACCTAAACCGAGACTGCGAGCGTAAGCTTCACCCAGAAGGAGTGCATTCAAAGGTTTGGATAGCATGAGCGAAATTAACAACGCTATCAGTACCACAGGCGCTAAAACTAGCATTTGTTGCCAGGTGACACCACCAAAACTGCCAAAAGTCCACAGCAAGTATGATTGGATTTGCTGACTTTCACTCAAATGCAGCAAGATACTTACAATAGCACTCGTTGCATAGCCAAACAACAATCCTAAAATCAATAGCGTCATCGTGTCTTCGACGCGCTGAGAAACAAGTAACACTAACCCCAACACTGCTGCAGCACCCAGACTCGCCGCCACAACTAAACCAAAATCGCCAATCACTCCTAAATCTTTGAACAAGGTACCCGCACCGGTGACACTTGTTGTTAACACCACCAACGCGACTCCTAAAGAAGCACCTGAACTAATTCCTAATACAAAAGGTCCGGCTAAAGGGTTTCTAAAAAGTGTTTGCATTTGCAACCCACTCACGCCTAAAGCAGCACCCGCAAGGGTTGCGGTTAAGGCTTTGGGTAAGCGAAATTTCAGAATAATATTAGTCCAAGTTGCTTTTTCTGGTTCTCCGTTTAGTAGGATTGTAATGACTTGGGTTAGGGGTATGTGGACGGAACCAAGGGCTAAGTCGAGTAAGAAGGTGAGAATTAATGTTATGAGTAGTGCGGGGAAGAAGAGTTTTTGAAAACTTGAATGTTGAAAATTTCGTAAAATTGGTTTGAGTTTGTGTTTGAGGGATGACATTGAAAAAACGAACCGCAAAGACGAGCCAGTGCGTTGCGGGGGTTCCCCCCGTTGTAGCACCTGGCGTGCCAAGGACGCAAAGAAAGGAAAGAAGAGGAAAGAAGAGGAAAGAAGAAAAAAGAAAAGAAAAGAAAAAAGAGATTTGGGAGATTAGCTGAGTTTTTGATAGTAAATTAATTGGTGGTTTGGTAAGATTTCTGGATGGAAAATCTTAATTAAGTCGGATAAGATGACATCAGGGTTACTAATTCCACCTTCCCAGTAATCGTTGCCACCAGTCTGATTGATACGGGCATTATTATTATAAACGTTTCCTTTTTGAACTGCTTGAAAATCAGCGTAGCGATTGTCTTCAGCCTGTAAATCTTTTAAAGTTTTCCAATATTGACTGGAATTTAGCCAGTAGTCAGCGTTGGCAGCACGTTCTAAAATAGTTTCAAATGATAGGGGAAGAGTGCCAGATGATTTCTTGTTATTCCAGAGATAGTTACTTCCGGCGTCAGCCAAAAATTTTGCGACATAACTGTTACCTCCTGGCATATACCAGATACCTTTAAAGTTGAATCCCACAAACACAGTCGGACGATTTTTCACAGATTGTGCTTTGGCGGCTATAGCTTGATATTTTTTGACAGTTTCATCAAAGATTTTTTGGGCAACTTTCTCTTGATTAAAAAACAAAGCCGTAAACTTGAGCCATTCACTTCTTCCTAAGGGGGAAGTTTCCATATATTCGGCATTTATCGCCACTTTTAAACCTGCTTCTTGAATTTTAGGATAATTATCTGTTTGTTTGTCTCCTGTACCGTAAGTCATCACTAAGTTAGGATTAATTTCTAGTAATTGCTCAACATTGAGACTAGCATTATTTCCCACTTTTGTGATTTTGCCTTGTTTCATTTTTTCTACGACTTCTGGTGTATTGACTTGTTTGCTATCACTCACACCAATAAGTTTATCTACAACTCCTAACTTTGCTAAATGTGGTAAATGAGTCGTAGAAAGAGAGACAACCGTATTTATAGGTACTGTAATGACTTGGCTTTGATTAAACCCTGTTGGTACAGGCGTCCCGCATTGCACTAAAATATATTGAAAACTGACTTGTGCATCACGCCAGGGATTTTTTACCGTCACAACCTTGTAGTTTTTATAATATTCCACCTCAAAACCCGTGGCGTAATTGACGGTTACTTTTTCCGGGAAGTAGTCGGTGTTTGGATTGTAAGTTTGAGCGCATTCTTTGATGTGTGTTGGTAAAGTGGGAGGAGTTGTGGTACTGTGACAAGCGATCGCCAAAACAGCAACCAACAGAAACTGACAGAAAAAAGCGAACAATTTAGCTTTGTGAAGTATTGTAATTCTCATCGGAAAGTTTTCCAGAAATAACCACAAAGACACACTAATAACTTATCCGCGTCCAAAGCTTGTGCATCTGCGGTTACTTTTTTTCAACCGACTCTGGGGGATAGCAATGCGCAGTCACTTTCTTACCTTCAACCAGATGTTCATTGACAATAGTTTCAACCACCTCTGGTTTGACGCGAGTATACCAAGTGCTATCCTCTGAATAAAACACAACTGGACCAAGTTTGCAAACTTCTAAACAGCCAGAAGTTCTGACTTCCACATCCAAACCAGCTTTTTCAACTGCTACTTTTAGTGCATCCAAAGTAGGTTCCCAATTTTGGGAAGGGAGACAACGAGTAGACGTGCAAACAGATATATAAGCATGTTTGAGGGGATTTTTATCAAACGGTATCGGCTTTTTACCCAACACATAAATATCCCGTAGTTCATGGTAAAGCTCTAATTTTGCTAAGTTCGGCTTACCTTCCGGTAATAAGTTTTCTCCCTCGACATAGGGATTAGGCAAGAAGATAGTCATCAAATTTTCGCTTGCACCATTCCAGAAATCAATTCCCCAACTTCTGGGGATTCCTTCTGCATTAAATCGTCGATAAAAAGCAGCACGATTTACTTGACGTTGTTTCCTTAATTCTAATGGTGTTTTACAATGGGGACCACCTAAATTTGCTTCAATACATAAGTGAAAATGCCAACTTTCTGTGACTACGGTAAGGTAACCATCATAAAGAATACAAATTTTGGGTGCTGCAGGAAATTCTAGTTCCAACACACCACCTTGTACAATGTGTCCTACTCCTACTTGATGCCAATTCTGCTGAAATAAGGTGTAAAGTAATGATGATAAAACGTCACAACTGCAATCGAAATATTCAGATTCGATGTATCCTCCTGTTAGGGAAGGTTCTTTGATGACATGGTTTAATGGTGTTACCCAAGGATGAAATTGATTCATAGTACTTTTGGATTGTGAGTTGTTGATTGGTGATTGTTGATGGTTATAGCAATCCTATCTGATTTGTGAAAAAGAGTTTTATTGAACCGCAGAGGCGCAGAGGACACAGAGGAGCCAGCGCGAATGACGGCTTTCCCGACAGAGGCGACTGGCGTGAGGAGAAAAGAGAGGAAGAATTAATTCCTAAATAGTATTTTAGTAGTATTTAAAATGTGGCATTTAAACCTACTTGAAAAACTCTCCCTGCATCAGGATAACCAGGAAATAACTGATATCTCTGATTCAAGATATTATCTACACTACCAGTCAGTACTAAGTTATCGCTCAGAGGAATTCGCGTTTTGAAATCAAAAGTCGTATACCCGGACAAAGATTCTGTGTTGGTATTGTTGGTAGGATATGAACCAAGGGAGTGCATGAGTATTCCCGCATAGAAGCCTTGAGGTGTTTCATAAGAAATTCCCAAATTTAAACTATCTGCACCTGCAAATCTTAATTCTTTGTCTTTTTCGCCAGAGTTGACGCTCTCTTTAATGCGTGGGTCATTGAGTGTATAATTGGCAAAGGCATAGACATTTTTCGCCAGTTGTACATTCAATGCAGCTTCAATTCCTCTGGTGCGCACTAAGCCAATATTTTCATATGTGGCGACAGGAACAGCAAAGTTATAGGCAATTAAATCTGATATGGTATTGCTGAAAAAGGTTAAGCGCAACAAACCAAAATCCCACAGCTTTTGGTCAATTCCTATATCATAACTATCACCATTTTCTGGTTTCAAATTCGGGTTACCAACGAAGGTAGAACCTCTAGCATATAAATTGAAAAGAGTCGGTGCGCGGAAATTCCTGATATAGTTAGCTCTGAAGTTAGTGGAGTCAGAAATTGCCCAGCGTGCGCCTACACTAGGTGATGTAAAAGAGCCATCTGTTAAAGAGCTAAAATCTTGGCGTAAGCCTAAATTGACACTTAAGCTAGGAGTAAAGTTGATTTCATATCTGGCAAAAAGCGCTCCTTGAGAGATGCTATCGTCGTAGCTGAGAGTTTGTTGCTCGGTGGAATAGTTGAAGGTGCTGTTACGTACTGAAGTGTTGCGGTAATCAAAACCGTAGACTAGGGTTTGATTTTTAGCAAATTTCCAGCTATGTTGTGTTTGAATTCCGTAAGAGGTTTGCTCGTTATCAAATCGTCGCTGAGATGAAAGTGTCCCACTACGATTCTCAAAACGAGTGTTGAGAAAATCGCTATAAACTCTCGCTGTTAAAAGAGAGTCATCTGCACCTCCTAGTTTTGAGTTCCAGGTTAAGTCGGTGAGAACTTGATCTGTGTATTTGCGATTGTTGTCAGTCAAGGAGTTAAAATAGCCTTGTCCAAACTGGGGTTCAGGAATAGGGACTCCTCCTGGAACTCCTTGGTTTTTGCTTAAGTATAGGCTTGAGACAGTAAGAGTATTGCGTTTTCCTAAATTCGCCTCTAACTTCACATTAAAGTTGTTGTAGAGAGTGTCATTGTTTTTTCTAGTTCCTTCAAAGTTGGCTTCTGGGATGGAAAAAGGATAATTGTTATCTGCTTCGGTGCGGTTATATCCCACAACCCAAGAAATATTTTCTATTTTCCCGCTATTGGTGATAGTCTGTTGATTGAGTCCATATGCACCTAGAGTGACTCCCGCTTGTGTTGTCACTTTCTCTGTCGGACGACGAGTGATAATGTTAATCACTCCACCAATCGCATCGGAACCGTATAGGGTGGAACCTCCTCCTGGTAAAACTTCTACTCGTTCAATGTTGTTGGTGGTGATTTCTGAAAGGTCAAAACCACCACTTCCAAGATTATTAATTGGTCTTCCATCAAGCAAAATCAATACTTGTTCGGAGTTGGAACCCCGGATAAATTGACCGCTTAATGCGTTCACTTCTGTTCCAACTGTTCCATCAGGTAAGATTCCGGGGAGAAATCGTAGCGCTTCTCTGACGGTTCGCACTCCCTGCGCTTCCATTTCTTCGCCTGTAATGACGTAGACTGGACGGGTAGAATCTTTCACTGTCCCCTCTCGACGAAATGGAGAGAATACAGGCTGATTCAACACTTTACCTGTGACTGTAATTTCAATAGGGGGTTCTTGTTCATCTGTTGGCGTATTTGTGCTTTGGGCGATTTTTTCTGATTGTGGAATTTCTCCAGCACACACAGCATAGTTCCACAATATCAAAGTCGTCATTGCACTCACACTAGATACAACGACTTTCACCGCCCAACGGCAATTAAAAAGAATATTTAGCATCTGTACCTCGCAGACGATTTTATGTTTTTTACCTCAGGCGGGCATTCTGACTTAGAGACAAAATTTTGAGTCTCATCACAGCTGCGGGACAGTGTCGGATTTTCACCGTTCGCCTACGGCGTGGCGCAGGCATACTTTCCCCGTTACCTCTGATGGCTGAACCCCATCAGAACCCAGGATTTGCTGTAATTTACCATGCTCAATTTCTCAATGCAAATAAGAATTATTACATTTAGCTTTGTTGTGATGTTGCAAATAGAGCGATCGCCATTTTTGGAAATGTTAACGCTCCCGTTGATTGTTTCCAACGTATAGTCTTTAGGATTTCCAGCCAGATAAACCGCGTCTTCACTGGTGGGGTCAAAATAGCGAATCAGCGCGTAATCTTGATCGCCATTACCCAAGTAGAAATCTTTTGGATTTTCTTTGGCGTTGTCGCCAAGGTAAAAAACATTCCGTCCAGGTGAACCAGTTAAAATGTCGATTTCGCCAACTCCCAAGGATTCTGTTTCTGCATTTATCAGTCGCGAACCCACTTCGGCGGTGTTCACCTTCACCCCAATCACAGAAGATTTTTGTCCGGAAGCTTGAACCGTGTCGTTCCCATTCGTACCATTCAAGATGACACCGTTGCGTTCCACAAATTGTCCAACTTGGACAAATTCATCGTATCCTGAAGCGTACTTTCCTTCTGCAACAGCTTTTGCAACTTCCGGATTAAGACCTCACCCCGCCCTAACGGGCACCCCTCTGGTGAATTCGCGGAGAGGGGACAGGGGTGACTTGTGACTTCCCTCAGAAATTTTTCTTAATACATAGCAGCATTGCTGCCTTTTTTTGGTAAGTCTATCAATATCATCTGTGGTTCAATTTTTAATTTCTGCATCATAATTCATGTTCAAAGTCCGTCCTAAACAAACTGTATCCATGCTGACACGTGATGGTGTGCGCTTGGATGCAGACATCTACCGCCCCGATGCTGATGGGGAATTTCCTGTGTTATTAATGCGACAACCTTATGGTAGGGCGCTCGCCTCCACTGTTGTCTACGCCCATCCTACCTGGTACGCCGCCCACGGCTACATTGTAGTTATTCAAGATGTCCGGGGACGCGGTACATCACAAGGAAACTTCAAACTTTTTACCCATGAAATTGAAGATGGTGAATATACAGTTAAATGGGCAGCAAATTTACCTGGTAGTACAGGAAAAGTGGGGATGTATGGCTTTTCCTACCAAGGAATGACTCAACTTTACGCTGCTGCTGCCAAACCAAGCGCCCTAAAAACAATTTGCCCTGCGATGATTGGTTATGATTTATATACAGATTGGGCTTATGAAGGAGGCGCATTCTGTTTACAAAGCAATCTCGCTTGGGCAATTCAATTAGCCACAGAAACTGCCCGGATCAAAAAAGATGAAAAGGCTTATCAAGCACTGTTGGCAGCTTCGCGTCATTTACCTTTACACGATCCAATACCCACTCATCCAGAAATTTTGAAAACTTTTGCTCCAGACTCATTTTATCATGAGTGGTTGGCACATTCTCAACCCGATAAATATTGGGAAAAACTCTCCCCCAAAACATATCTCAAAGATGTTGATTTGCCGATGTTCCACATTGGAGGATGGTTTGATACTTACCTACGCGGCACTCTAAACTTATATAAGGATATCTCTGCTAGAAGTGCATATCGACAAGAACTGTTAATTGGACCTTGGGCACATTTACCTTGGAGTCGTAAAGTTGGTGCGGTTGACTTTGGTCCAGATGCAGCAAGTCCTGTTGACAGGATGCAGCTATGCTGGTTTGACCAGTTTCTCAAAGGTGTTGATACAGGATTACTTGATGAGTTGCCTGTTTGGCTATTTTATATGGGAAGCAATGTATGGCAAGGTTTTCCCAGCTTATCTATATCAAAAGGGCGATCGTACTTTTTGTCAACCACCGGACTTGCCAGCATCAGGGAAGGCGAAGGTATTCTCGCCACAACTTGTCCCGAAACTTCCACTGATGATGTACTTGTTCACGACCCTTGGCGACCTGTTCCATCTAATGGTGGTCATGCTGCAATTCCGGCTGGTTGTTTTGAGAGAACGCATATCGACTACCGTTCAGATGTCTTAACTTACACAACTGAGAGTTTAGAGACAGATTTATATTTAGCCGGTGATGTTGTAGTTGAAGTCTGGTGTATGTCTGATAAGAAGAGTTATGATTTGTGTGCGGTGCTGTCAGAGATTTTCCCTAACGGGAGAGTGTACAATTTGACTCAAGGTTATTTACGTTGCCAAGATGGAAACCATCGCGTGAGAAGAACAATTCATCTACAAGCAACTTGTGCGAAAATTTTTAGAAATCATGCTTTACGTTTGAGTTTGAGTGCTTCGTGTTTCCCAGCCTATACAATGAATCCTGGTAATAATTCAGCCTCAAGTATAGATGCTGAAATTATCACATTGATGGTGAGTTGCGGGGGTGAGAGTTTATCGCAAATTATATTGCCTGTCGTGACACCATAAATATAGCGGCACATCGCACTCCATCCCTGCAATCGATTAACATAAAATAGTCCGCAATGGCTACGCACCAGGTGAAAAGCTATGTCAGAAACTACCCTAGCTGCACCATACGTCACACTACCGCCAACCCAGGCAGAACTTCCCTGCGATGATGGTATCCCAATGGAAACTCAACGCCACAAATACCAGATGGACTTGCTGATTGAAACCCTAGAGTTCTGGTTAGCACAACGCGAGGATGGGTTTGTCAGTGGGAATATGTTTGTCTACTACAGTATGGCGCAGGTGCGGAACAAAGATTTTAAAGGACCAGATTTTTTTGTCGTGTTGGGTGTTCCAAAGGGAGAACGCCGCAGTTGGGTTGTTTGGGAAGAGGGTAAAGCGCCAGACTTAGTTATTGAGTTACTTTCTGAGAGTACAGCCGAAGCAGACAAGAATGAGAAAAAGCTGATTTATCAAAATCAAATGCGTGTGCCAGAATATTTCTGGTTTGACCCATTTAATCCTGACGATTGGGCAGGTTTTTCTATCCAACAAGGAGTTTACCAGCCCTTGGTTCCGAATGAACGAAATCAGTTGGTGAGTCAGTCATTAGGGTTAGGATTACAGAGATGGCAAGGTAAGTATAGAGGAGTGGATACTGTTTGGTTACGCTGGGCGACAATGGAAGGAGAAGTGCTACCGACTGGTATGGAAATTGCACAGCAAGAACATCAACTGGCGGAACAAGAACGCCAACGCGCTGAACAGGAATACCAACGCGCGGAACAAGAACGTCAACGTACTGAACAAGTGCGATCGCAGTTACAGCAAACAGTACGAAATTTACTTCAAGCGGGGATGACGGTGGAACAGGTTGCTAAGTTAACGGGTTTAGATGTTTCTCAAGTACAGGAATTAGGGAATTAACCTAATATATAGTTCTCAAAAAGCTTAAAAACTTTGTTGTCCAATGCAGTGGAGAGTTTAGAAGCAAGAACACTTCTTGGAATCCAGTCAAAAGATTTTGGCAAACCAAGTTTTTCCCAAATAACACTCTCTGTAGTGATGCTTGGGTTTTCCAACTCTTGCGCGATGAAAACTCTTCCAGAAATACGATGATGGGTGATACTGTGTGAAAACTTGCTAGACAGTTCCAAAAATTGAAGATGTTCTAGAGATTGAAGAACCTTCTTGACTTCTGAGGCTTCAGTTGCGGTAACTAATGGAAAGCCGACAGTGTTTGAGAGAAATCCTTTTGTTCTGTGGGCGTTCTGCTGAAAGCAGCAGCGCTTCGCTATCGCCACCGTATCTGTCGCCTTCCTCCAAAACACCAAAGCAAATAACTCCACATCCACCGTATCACGTCGTGGTTTTTTGGGAGGACAAATTTCAACGCAATTGTGTGCAAAAGCCAAACATTGTTCCCGTATTGGGCACAAAAGGCACAGAGGTTTCGATTTCCGACAAACAGTCGCTCCCAACTCCATTATTGCCTGGTTAAAGTCACCAGGACGTTCCTCAGGAATCATCTGATCAACATGAGTTTGAATCGCTGATTTTCCAGAAGAACTCCACACATCCTCAGATAAAGCAAGCAAACGACTCACTACTCGTACAACATTACCATCAACACAGGCAACTTTTTCGTTGAAGCAAATACTTGCAATCACAGACGCCGTGTAAGGTCCACAACCAGGAATTTTCAACCACTCATAATATGATTGCGGAAAATGACCTTCAAGCTGCTCAACAATAAACTTTGCACCTTTCTTTAAGTTACGGGCACGAGCATAATAGCCTAATCCTGACCAAAGTTGACGCAATATCTCTTCATCACAAGTAGCAAGGTCATCAACAGTGGGAAGGTGCTTAACAAATTCTGAGAATTTTGGCACAACCACAGCGAGAGTTGTTTGTTGACTCATCACCTCACACACCCAGGTGTGATAGATGTTGATTTTCTGACGCCAAGGCAATGGTCTGTAGTGATGATCGTACCACGCAAGGAGTTTCTCAGCACATTGATTCACTATCCAACCTTTGTTCACTCCAAGATAAATCCTAGCAATGTCAAAACCCATCTCAGAATTGAAATGGGTTTTGTAAAGTTATTCTGCTAAAAATGAGAGTTGTCGCTTTAGAAAAAATTCATGATAGTGATGACACCAGCGCTGGTCAGCATGACCAAAGCTCCCATAACTAAAGACTGGCTCAGTGGGTTTGGAGTTTTGGAATCGTTCATCTGTAGAATCCTTTAATCTAATCTTAAAGATTCTATTAACAATATCAGTATTGCCACATATATAAATGGAAACATAGTAAAACTTAAATTAGCTTAATTTATCTTAGTAAACACGGTAGTTGTCACTCAACTCAAGATGCATACTTGTGCAAAACTTTCTGAAACATGAATTTTTGTAAAAGTCTTGAGTACTGAGTGCTTAAGAAGAACGCAGAACACAGAATATCTCCACAAATAAGATGATACTGTTGGTCAATTCACCAGGGGTGTTACGCCGCAGTCACTCTCGTTCCCAGGCTCCAGCCTGGGAATGCAATTCGCTGTGGGCTGCTCTGCCTTCAGTGGCTCAAGAGGCGGAGCCTAAGCGTGCTGCATTCCTTGCCAGAGACAAGGAACGAGACATATTTTGAGTTACTTAGACCCACTGCCTCTTGGCAAAGGTTACCGAATATGATATGTACTTAATTCCGACCGATATATGTGCCTTTGTAGTGTAAAATTAAATTTAACTAAGCAAAAAAAATCATTGGACTGGAGAAGAATTAATGACTGTTTCGCCAGCGACTACATCCCAAACCGCCGCTTTTGACCTAGACCAACTCAATCAGAAATTTGAAACCGCTCATCCAAGAGATATACTGGCGTGGTCTATAGAAAATATTTCAACTGGACTCGTGCAAACCAGCGCCTTTAACGTAGATGACATCATCATCACGCATATTCTCTACGTTGACCTCAAGCACCCAGTCCCAGTGATCTTCCTCGACACGCTGTACCACTTCCGCGAAACTCTAGAACTGGTTGCGAAAGTCAAAGACACTTACAATTTAGACTTGAAAGTTTACAAAACCCCAGATGTAGACACTCGCGAAGCCTTTGAAGCAAAATATGGCGAAGCACTTTGGGATACAGATATTGCTAAATTCCACGAAGTCACCAAAATAGAACCATTGCAACGAGGTATAGCCGAACTCAATACCGTCGCTTGGATTACCGGACGTCGTCGCGATCAAGCTGTCACCCGTGCGAATATGCCCATATTTGAACTTGACAGCAACAACCGCCTAAAAATCAATCCTCTCGCAAACTGGACACGTAAACAAAGCTGGGAGTATGTCGCTGAACATGGCGTCATCTACAACCCCCTACACGACCAAGGTTATCCCAGCATTGGCGATGAACCCATCACAACCCGAGTCGGTGAAGGCGAAGATGAACGCGCTGGACGTTGGCGGGGAACTGGTAAGACTGAGTGTGGAATTCATATCTAACAAGATGGGAAGATGAGGTGATGGGGAAAAGAAGAATTTCCCCTAACTCTTCCTCCTCGCCCTCTGTTTTGCTACGAGAACCCTATCTTGTTATTTCGACATAACCGCAAGGTTTTAAGCCACCGAGAATATGCACAATGGTTCCTGTTTGTGTATCGTTATCGTACAACAAACCTTTATCGCTCAGAGTTTCTACGGCTGTTTTTGGCTCGAAATATTTTAATATCCGTATTTATCTTTACATAGTTTGTTTTTTTCACCCTGACTTACTTAACTTAATCCTAGTGTTCCATCGCTAAATATCAAGCACCACCACTAAACTCCCCGGTTGAGAAATACAAATCAATACTGAACCTTGATCAATTGCAGCGGTTGGTTCTTCCTGATAAGCAACCTCACCTGCGTTAATTTTACACATACAAGTCCCACAAATACCCGCACGACAACTGAAGGGAGGATTAATATCATTCGCTTCCGCAAATTCGAGAATGCTGCCATCTCCCTGCTTCCAATTCAGGGTTTTGCCAGATTTTGCAAAGACAATCTCTGCCTCTTGCACTTCCTCACCTATAGTTGCAGCAGGGGGTTGGGTTTCGGACGCAACTTTCATCGGTTTACCGAAAGATTCAAAGAAGACTCTACTGTCAGGTACTCCCGATTCCTTGAGTCCTTGCATAATAGACTGCATAAAGGATGGAGAACCACACAGGAAATACTCTGCCTGTTGCCCAACTAACTGTTTAATGAGGGCAGCATCGACATAACCAACACTGTGGTAGTGTCCCTCATCTTCAGGAGTGGGACGGCTGTAGCGAAAATGCACATGCAAGTTAGGATTTTGTTGCGCTAAACCCGTAACCTCTTCTCGGAAGGCGTGAAATCTACCATCTCTGGCACCATGTACAAACCAAATCGGACGGTTAGGGTTGAGACGAGTTGCAGCTTTCGCCATACTCATCATGGGAGTAATACCAACGCCATTGCTAATCAGCACTGCGGGGATGGACTTTTTAACATCTAAAACAAATTTGCCGTTTGGTGGTTTCGCCGGAATGATCGAACCAGAGTGAATGCGATCGTGCATAAAGTTAGACGCTACACCAGGCGGTACATCTAAACCTTTGGGAGTAGGTTCACGCTTAATAGATAGACGATAATATTCACTTAAGTCAGAGTAATCAGAAAGCGAGTAGGTGCGAATCACAGGTTTATTCTGTCCGGGAATGTCCAGCTTGATTGTTAAGAATTGCCCCGGTTGAAAGTTAGGAATTTCGCCCTTATCCTCTGGTTGCAAGTAGAAAGAAGTAATTTCCTCGCTCTCTTTCACTTTACGAACAACTACAAAATTTCGCCAATCTTTCCAAATCTTGCTGCTGGGTTTTACTTCTGTAGATACTGATGTTTCCTGACTTGCCTGACTCGTCATGAATAAGCCAAAGATAGCACCGCAACCTGTTCCCAAGAGTGAGGAATAAACTCCAACACCAAAAGCAGATTTATCTTTGGAATTAGTTAGCCCAATAGCCACACCAGAAACGATGGTAACTACTGAAAATGCAATACTTGCAGCCGTCGCACTTCTGAGAATGGGATTTTTAATTCGTCGAATATTTTCTAACATTCCCTGTCTCCTGTTCATCTGTAGACATTAACTAATACGTAACAGTTGAAATAAAGCAATCATGTAAAATAGACAAAAAGCTGGCTGGTCAGATTTTGCTAACTGAACGATACAAAATGAGTTTCAGCAGACAGGACTTCTCTTGCACAGCTAATTATTACCAGAGATGTTTGACTTGGTAGTAAAAATATTTAAATTTCATGATGATAAATTTCTCGATGCAACATCAATTAGCGGTGATACTTTTGACTTGAACTTTAAATTGATTGTTGCTTGAAGAATTAGTCTACAGATTATGATTATCTAAGGATTTCCGTGTATAAACCTTAGATTGTATCTAGAAAGCTCTTATGACTTTCTCAGTTAATTCTAACTTTTCATTTGCTATGTATAAAATAATGCTTTTCCCGATGCAACACCGCCGCCGTATTTACAAGAAGCCTTTGCTGGTCAATGTTTGGGTTGACAGCTAGTTATCGCCTCTTGCAATAACTCACTGTCCACATCCCACCATTGTTGTAACTCAATCAAAACTGGATAAAGTCTTGTATCTTCTATTTCTTTTGCTGCTTCAACAGATAATCTGCCCACACAGCCACAGGAGAGTTCTGCTATTAATGGATTAATGACTCTCTCATCTTTTCTAATCGCTAAACCCAACAATGCTTCTCCACGGATTTCAGCGATGGTGTCTTCTTCCCCTATCTCTAGAATCACACGTTGAAATAAAGCATCTCGAATGGCTTGCGTATTAGTTTCTATTTGATAACCCAAACTAAAAGTTGCCCAATTCCTGATATCTTCATCCTCATCACAAGATAAATCAATCAGTGCCTGAATTGCCAATTCCTCTTCTTGACACAGCAAGCCAAAAACAACGCCCATACGGACATCTGCATCTCTGTGGCTTTTTAACTTGACCAATGGTACAACACCTCTCGAATCCCCTAAATGTCCGAAAGCATATCCAATAGAAGAAAGAACATTTGGGTTTTCTTCACTCTTACATAAATTTAAAAGAATTTCCCCACATTCTTTTGGATAACTTCTTTCTGGTATTCCTAAATATCCTAATATATCAACTCCTAAACTTCTTTCTTTTGGATTTTGACTTTCACACAATCGTGATGCAGCTTCAAATTCCTCATCACTCCCACGCGCTCGCAAAATCCACACTAAATCCCAATAAGTCTCATTATCTTCTTCAGTGAGTGCTAATTTGACTAACTCTTTTGTACTTCGTGGATCATTTCTTAAGTTTTCAAAATAATTATTATTTACGCTCATATCAGATTTTATTCCCCTAGATATCATCAGTACTTATCGGCTTAAAGGTAAACTGTTCGGTAAGCGTTCTAATTTGATAGGCAGATTGGTTATCATTAGGACTTACGCACAAGTTACGAAAGAACAAGACTGTAGTTACGACTTACGTCGCAATGACGCAACCACGTTATTTTTACGTAAGTCCAGATCATTTTTCAATAATAAAGTATTAGACAAATCACCATAGCAAAGGACAACTATGATTAAAATCCTCCACCTCTCCGACATCCACATGGGAAGCGGCTTTTCCCACGGACGAATTAATCCTGAAACAGGAATTAACACACGTTTGAGTGATTTTGTCAATAGCCTATCTCGATGTATTGACCGAGCGTTAGCAGAACCAGTGGATTTGGTTGTATTTGGCGGTGATGCTTTCCCCGATGCGACACCAGCGCCCTATGTACAAGAAGCCTTTGCTGGTCAGTTTCGCCGCCTTGTCGATGCAAACATCCCTACTGTACTGTTGGTGGGAAACCACGACCAACACACCCAAGGACAAGGAGGAGCAAGTCTATGTATTTACCGTGCTTTAGGAGTCCCAGGAGTTGTCGTAGGTGATACCTTAAAAACTCATCGCATCCAAACCCGCAATGGAAGTGTGCAGGTTATTACCCTTCCTTGGCTAACCCGTTCCACGCTGATGACTCGCCAGGAAACCGAAGGTGCATCTGTGGCGGAAGTCAACCAACTGCTGACTGAACGTCTGCGGGTTGTTCTAGAAGGAGAAACTCGTCGCCTTGACCCCAATGTGCCAACTGTTCTTTTGGGTCACTTGATGATGGATAATGCAAATTTGGGAGCTGAGCGTTTTCTAGCAGTTGGTAAAGGCTTTACACTTCCCTTATCTTTGCTGACGCGACCTTGTTTTGATTACGTAGCGCTAGGACACGTCCATCGCCATCAAAACCTGAATAAATCTAATAATCCTCCCGTGATTTATCCAGGGAGTATTGAGCGGGTAGATTTTAGCGAAGAAAAGGAGGACAAGGGCTACGTTATGGTAGAACTGGAGAAAGGTCGTGTTCAATGGGAATTTTGTCCTTTGCCAGTTCGGGCTTTCCACACAATTGAGGTAGATCTCTCTAAAGCTGAAGATCCGCAGGCGGCGATCATGAAAGCCTTAGCCAAGCGTGATATCCAAGATGCTGTTGTGCGGCTCATTTACAAACTTCGCTCAGAGCAGTTGGATTTAATTGATAGCGCCTCGCTGCATACTGCTTTAAGTTCAGCGCATACTTATACCATTCAACCAGAATTGGCTAGTCAGTTAGCTCGACCCCGTGTTCCAGAATTAAGTGCGAGTAATAGCATCGACCCGATAGAAGCGCTAAGAACTTATTTGAATAACCGGGACGACCTCAAAGACATAGCAGCATCAATGCTGGAAGCGGCGCACAATTTACTAGCAGATGATGTGGAAATATGTCTAGAATCAGCAACTCAGGAATAAGAATGTCAAAATGATCTGTCGGTAGAAGGTAGAGATGCTCAGCTACGTCTCCTGTAAAATTTAAGGTTAATTGCTAATTAATCTGGC
Organism: Brasilonema bromeliae SPC951; assembly: GCF_012912135.1. GTDB lineage: Bacteria > Cyanobacteriota > Cyanobacteriia > Cyanobacteriales > Nostocaceae > Brasilonema > Brasilonema bromeliae. The sequence goes on from NZ_QMEB01000008.1 coordinate 26,144, forward strand.
AAAATTGCAATATTCTCAACTTTGTGGTGAATTTTTCTTACCACAGAGTGGTGACACAAAAAAAATAGTTGCCAGGTGGACCCTATATGTCCTTCTACCCTCAGATAAAACAGTTTCTACTCGGTAAAACATTACCTACAAGCGCTCACGCTGAAGAACGATTGAGTAATGCAGCGGCTTTAGCAGTGCTTTCATCGGATGCGCTTTCCTCGGTTGCTTACGCCACAGAAGAAATTCTGCTGGTTTTAGTGGTAGCGGGAAGTAGCGCTCTTGGTTTGTCTTTGTTTATTGCTATAGCAATTATCATCCTACTAGCAATAGTCGTGCTTTCTTATCGACAAACTATTCGAGCTTATCCCCAAGGCGGTGGTTCCTATATTGTTGCTAGGGAAAACTTGGGTCTATACCCAGGACTGGTGGCAGGAGGTTCTCTGATGATTGACTATATTCTAACAGTCACCGTCAGTATATCTGCGGGTACAGCCGCCCTTACCTCAGCATTTCCAGTCCTACAACCCTTCACAGTCAGCCTTTGCTTGATTTTTATTGTCTTGTTGACGCTGGCAAATCTTCGAGGTGTGAAGGAATCAGGTAATATATTCATGATTCCTACTTATGCCTTTATTGCTAGCATTTTTGTACTCATTGTCCTTGGTTTGTTTAAACAAGCGACAGGACAAGTACCGACAGAATATCCCAACATACCTGTCAAAGAAGGACTGAGTTTATTCTTCATTTTGAGAGCTTTTTCTGCTGGTTGTACTGCACTCACAGGAGTGGAAGCAATATCTGATGGTGTTCTGGCTTTTAAGCAACCAGAGTGGAAAAATGCCCGCCTCACGTTGCTCTACTTGGGCATTATTCTAGGTTTTATGTTTGTAGGAATTACCTACTTATCCAATGTATATCATATTGTTCCTGAAGAGGGGCAAACAGTGGTTTCTCAGTTAGGTAGGCTCATTGTTGGAACAGGACCATTTTATTTCTTTGTCCAAGTTGTCACGCTGTTAATTTTACTTTTAGCAGCAAATACCAGCTTTGCTGATTTTCCCAGACTTTGTTACTTTTTGGCACGGGACGGATTTTTGCCGAGACAATTGTCGCTGTTGGGCGATCGCCTAGTCTACTCCAATGGCATTATTCTCCTCAGCGTCTGTGCGGCTATCTTAGTGATTATCTTCAAAGGAAGTGTAAATGCTGTTATTCCCCTGTACGCGGTGGGGGTATTCACTTCATTTACCCTATCACAAGCTGGAATGGTACGCCGCTGGTTCCATGAACGCACACCAGGTTGGCAAGCTAGTGCTTTAATGAATGGTTTGGGAGCTATTGCGACAGTTGTAGTTCTAGGGGTGATCATATCAACGAAGTTCCTGGGTGGAGCGTGGTTAGTAGTGGTAGCAATTCCTGTGGTTGTCAGTATATTTCTAGCCATTCACCGCCACTATCAATACGTCGCCCAACGTCTCAGTATTGAAGGATTACCACCTCGCAGTTATACTCCTAGAGTCAAGCCGGAAGTTATCACTCATCCTGCTGTGGTTGTAGTAGGACAACTCAATCGGGGAACTGTAGAGGCTTTGGACTACGCACGCACGATTGCTGATGAAATTGTTGCAATTCACGTAGATCTTAGTTCTACCGAGGGAGAAAAGCTGCAAGAACAATGGCGACAATTAGAGTCAGATATTCCTTTGGTGATTATCGAGTCACCCTACCGTTCTGTGATATCTCCTATTGTCGAATTTGTTGGTGAGTTTGAAGACCGTTATCACGACACTTACACAACTGTTATTATTCCTGCTTTTGTGACTCGTAATTGGTGGGAAGGTCTTTTGCACAACCAAACAACTTTGTTTTTAAAAACGGCTTTACGTGCTCAAAAGAGTCGAGTTATCACAACTGTTAGGTATTACTTGTAATAGTTCCGTTTTACGGTAAATTTACCCCGAAGCCCGGTTTTTCCAAAAGCCGGGTTTTGACATTTTTAGGTTTACGCAAGAGTTTCACTCCCCTGAGGTAAGCCCAGAGGGTATGCCTACCGCACGCTGCATCGGCGCAACCCTCGCCATCTTCCTTAAACTTATCCTTAAATTTAAAGTTTTAATGAGACTTTATTTCATTAATTTTGATTTTAGTGTAAGCTCTTTTCTACAGTTGTTAAATAAAATTCTCAACAAACTTCAGACAGGCGTAAAATGACAACTTCTACACATCCGTTGTTGGTGCAGCAAGACTTGACCAACTCACCTTGGTGGGCTGGTAACTTTCGTCTCACCAATCTATCAGGTAAATTACTGGGCGCTCATGTTGCCCATGCTGGATTGATTTTGTTATGGGCTAAGGAAATGACGCTGTTTGAGGTGTCTCACTTCAATCCTCATCAGCCAATGTATGAGCAATAGCGAACAGTTAATTGCTAACTTCTTTTATTACTGTTAGCTATTCACAAGCTTCACGGGAAATTGAGAACTCTAATTACTTACAGGATAAATGAATGTCTAAACAACCAGATGCCATTTGGTTGAACACAAGCCCTAGTTTGTTATGCTTTGCTCAACCATTGTTGCGTGAATTGTCACGTTCTGTAACTATTGCCCAGTGGGAATATACTCAAACTCAGGATGAGGCGAGTTCTTTGGATGTTGCAACACTGCTGGTAGATGATTATCTTCAATCAATCAAGCAACCAGTGCATTTGATTGGTCATAGCACGGGAGGATTACTAGCACTGCTATATACACGTCGATATCCAGAAAAAGTTAAATCTTTAACCCTGTTAGCTGTGGGTGCTGATGCAGCCCTTGACTGGCAAGCTCATTACTATAACCATCGCGTATCCTTGACTCGGGAAAAAATTCTCAATGCAATGGTGTATAACCTATTTGGCTATCAGAATGAACACGCTGTCAAGCGTCTGGAGAATCTTTTGGAACGAGATTTAGATTGCTCGCTTTCACCTCACTCCCTGTTTAAACGACTAAGCATGGTTCCCAGTCCAGTCCCTGCGCCTTTAATGGTTTGTGGTAGCACTAACGATATCATTGTAGAACCTGACGCTCTGGAAGGATGGCGACCGTTTTTGATGGAGGGCGATCGCTATTGGGAATGTCAAAAAGGACGGCATTTCTTTCACTTCTTCCAGCCGACTCTCGTAGCAGAACAGATTCTCGACTTCTGGCAATCTCTATACCAAATCTCTAAAAAACCACTACAGATCAGAAAATAACTCTAGAGGTGTCCATAAAGACGCTCACGTTGCACCAAAGTTATCCTGTAGCCAAGCGATCCGCAGTTTGCGCGATTGGGCAAAACCCTAAGTTCAGCCGCAAGGCAACTTAGGGTAGTTTATTAAGAATTGTCTCTGTCTATGATATTGGTAAGTTACACTCTTTTCAGATGTTGGCATAGAGCTTGATCAATATTTCATATCTATTACAATGAGCAGTTTCTGTAAAGCTTGTCATTTAAGGTAGGAAAGATTGATAGTTCAGAGAATTTCAGGTGGACATCGTGTATGAGAGTCAAATACCAAGATCAACGAAAACAAACAGCTCTAATTACAGGCGCAGCGAGTGGTATTGGTTACGAATTAGCACACCTTTTTGCCCGTGATACTTACAATCTTGTCTTAGTAGATAAAAATGGACAAAAACTCTCCGAAATGGCGGAGACATTTCCACAAAAGTTCGGCATTTATGTGACAAAAATTGTTAAGGATTTATCTATTTCAACCGCTCCTGAAGAAATTTTTACAGACGTGCAACAAGCATCTATAAAGGTTGATGTGCTGGTGAATAATGCTGGATTTGGTAACTATGGCTTATTTCACGAAACCAACCTCACTGCAGAACTGGATATGCTACAGGTCAATTTGGTATCTCTGACCCATTTAACGAAACTATTCCTAAAGGATATGGTCAATCAAGGCAACGGAACAATCTTAAATGTTGCCTCAACAGCTGCATTTCAACCAGGACCTTTAATGGCAGTTTATTCCGCTACTAAAAGTTATATTTTATTCTTTTCAGAAGCGCTAGCTAATGAGTTAAAGGATACAGGTGTCACTGTGACTGTTCTTTGTCCAGGACCGACAGAATCTGCTTTTCATAAAATAACCGGGATGGCTGACTCTGAACTGCTCAAAAACAAGAAGATGATGAGTGCAGAAACTGTAGCCAAAATTGGCTATAGTGGTTTATTGGCGAAGGCAACTGTTGTGATTCCGGGTGTGAAAAATAAGATACTGGCTGAATTAGTAAGATTTGCTCCCAGAAAGCTAGTGACAAAAGTAGTAAGAAGTATGCATGAGGGAAAAATTAAGTAATCTAATTTAAATCTTATTTTTCTTCAAAAAGATATTTGTGGTACTATAGCAGTCCTAAATTTGTGAACAACAAGATTCCCGATTTCTAAAACAAGTCGGGAATCTGAGCATGCGCGACTTATGCGCTACGCGCAGGCTATGCCAACACAAATCAAATAGGATTGCTATTTAAAACGTGGGGATAGGATGTCACTGTAGTTACTTGCTAACTGGTACTTTATTTTCACGCAAGTCCCTGACTCGACAAATGTGCTGTTAACCAAGCCTTACTCGATAGTCTTCATAAGAAAACTGCCGCAAGATCTCGAATGTGCCGTTTTTCTTAAGTATACCGATTGATGGATGAATCACTCCGTTGAACATTGTCGTTTTTACCATCGTATAGTGCATCATATCCTCAAAAATGATGCGATCGCTAACTGACAAGTCGTAACAGAAGGCATAATCACCAAGAAAATCTCCTGCTAAACAACTTGAGCCACCCATGCGGTACGCTTTCTCTCCCTTCTGTGGTTCATGGGCTCCCCGAATAACAGGCTTATAAGGCATTTCTAAACAATCAGGCATATGAGCGGTAAACGATATATCCAAAATGACATTCGTGATATCAGTGGTGGGAATTATATCTCGCACAGTACTTAGCAAAAACCCCGTTTCCCAAGCAACTGCAGAACCTGGTTCCAGAATCAGTTCAATATGAGGGTAACGATTGTGAAACGCCTTGAGAACTTTAATCGCATGTGCAATATCATACCCTTGACGAGTCATCAAGTGACCACCTCCAAGATTAAGCCATTTTAGCTGCGGTAGAAAATGCCCGAAAAATTGTTCTATGTGTATGAGGGTTTTTTCCAACTCATGGGAATCGCTCTCACATAAGTTGTGAGATAAAAAACCGTCTATTCCCTGCGGTAACAAAGTACCAAGATGTTCTGGAGAAACACCAAGACGTGTAAATGGTTGACAAGGATTATAAAGCGCAGTCTTAACAGGTGAGTACTGGGGGTTAATCCGAAGCCCTATTGATGGTGGAGAAGGCGATCGTTCAATGAGTGGTCTAAATCGTTCCCATTGACTCAGAGAGTTAAATGTTATGTGAGAAGCATATGTCATAATTGCAGACATATCCTCATCACGATAGGCAGGAGAATATACATGAAGCTCCCCTCCAAATTCTTCCGCAGCTAGTTGCGCTTCCCAAAGCGAGCTTGCAGATGCCCCGTGAAGTGTCTTTCGTATCAGCGGAAAGCAATGAAATAGGGAGAAAGCTTTGAGAGCGAGAAGGACTCGTACAGGTGTTTCTTGTTGCACTCGTTCAAAAACTGCGAGGTTTTGCTCAAGACGTGCTTCTTCCAGTACGAAACAAGGTGATGGGATCGTTGCCAAAACTGAGTTTCTAGTGTCCGTCATCCTTAGTTATCCTCGAATGGAGATGGCTGATCAATCACTTCATGCCAGGGAAGACCAAGAGGTCCTAACAGTTCCATAAAAGGGTTAGGATCATACTGCTCGACATTAAACACTCCCGGCTGTTTCCAGAGTCCATTAACCACCATTAATGAACCGATCACCGCTGGAACACCTGTGGTGTAAGAGATTGCCTGTGCATTAACCTCTTGATATGCCTGAGTGTGCTCACAGTTATTGTATATATAGTAGCTGCGCTCTTTTCCATTTTTAACCCCACGAATATGACAACCAATGGATGTTTGTCCTGTATAATTCTCTGCTAAGGATGAAGGCTCCGGAAGGAGAGCTTTGAGAAACTTCAACGGCACAATTTTAGTTCCCTCATAATCAATTGGATCAATACGTGTCAACCCAAGATTTTGAAGTACTTGAAGATGGTTTATGTAGCTTTGTGAAAACGTCATCCAAAAACGTGCTCTCTTAATAGTTGGAATATGCTTGACTAGAGATTCAAGCTCTTCGTGATAAAGAAGATATGACTCTTTTATACCAATTTCTGGATAAGAGATTGGACGATGAATCGAAAGAGAAGGGACTTCTATCCATGTGCCATTCTCATAATACTTGCCAGGTTGCGTTATTTCACGGATGTTGATCTCTGGGTTAAAGTTTGTAGCAAATACCTGTCCATGATTTCCAGCGTTGCAATCAACAATATCCAGATAGTGAATTTCATCAAAATAATGTTTGAGCGCATAGGCTGTAAAAATTCCCGTCACTCCAGGATCAAACCCACATCCGAGAATAGCGGTTATTCCCGCGTTTTTGTAACGCTCGTGATATTTCCACTGCCAACTGTATTCAAATTTTGCCTCGTCAGGAGGTTCGTAGTTTGCGGTATCGAGATAGTGAACTCCTACTTCAAGACACGCATCCATTAGTGCTAAATCCTGATAAGGAAGTGCCACATTAATGAGAATATCAGGACGAAACTCTTTAAGAAGCTTGACTGTATCATTAACATTATCTGCATCAAGTTCAGCTATCTTGACTTTTGGTGACGAGACACTTTCAGCAATACGATGGCACTTGTCAATTGTCCGACTTGCTAGAAGAATGTGTGAAAACTCTTCTCGTGCAGCACATTTGTGTACAACAACATTCCCTACCCCACCTGCTCCAACTATCATCACTCGTGCCATACTGCTGCTCCTTGTCTAACTGTGTCTATTGCTTTATATCTTATTAACACTTCTGACTTCTAAATTTTTCAAATCTAATCGGATCACCTATTTTATTTTCCGGTCTGATGATATAGGATTCCTTTTTGATTTTTGTTCAGCTAGGTACAGTTTATATTCCCTGTTCCCTGTTAAGCGTTCCCTGTTAAGCGTTCCCTGTTAAGCGTTCCCTACCTTAACTAGTACATTCATAAACAAAACCGGATTCCTATATCTCCTCATTAATTTCGGGTAGGTAATGATTTTAGCTGCTCTCTGGAGTAATAATCAAGTTGTAAAAAATCAAGATTTGAGCTTTTTAGAGGTTAAAAATCTCGTTTTCTGGGTAGTCAACAAACTTCTTAATGATTTCCTGGAAGTAGCAAAATAGATCCTCGATGGTCTCTGTTTTGAACGAATCGGTACTACAATACCCTGCAATTTGGATTAATTTAGAATCTGCACCATATGAAGAAACATGAAATTCTAGAAGATCATCCTCATTCCATAGTTCATTTTCACACGGCACTGATAAAATTTCTAGTTGAGGGACTCACTAGAACAAGGTCTTGTATGCCTAATTATGGAAGGAACCATCGCAATAGAGGCAGTAGGTCTACCTTTGAGTATTTTATTGAATTCCACCAACGGCAGTTGCTGATTATTGTTGGCTTCACTAACTGTTTGATTGACTTGTTTTAAAAGGGTAATTCCTGTCTGATGACCATCCAGTTGAGTTCGTAAAAATACCTCATTCATAAAGCATCCAAGTATTTTTTATATGGTTGGTGTATTTCTGTTAGCAACTGTAGTCAAAACTAGAATGTAGGATTGTCCACTCCATTTGAATAAGAGTATTTTAAAAGCAGTCAAAATGATCGTGAAGATACTAACTCCTTGGAAACTATCGAGAGTTTTTAATTTCTGTTGTTATATCTGAATCTTGATTAAAAACATTGATCTGATGGTGTGAATCTAAGGGTGCTTTGTTCATATTAACTGCTAGAAAATGACGGTAATAACGATTTAAAAATAGGTATAATAAGTAAGTCGGCGGGAAAATTTATAAGTATGTAACGAAAATTTAACTAGAAGAATTAGAGTTAAATTTCATACGTTGTATCCTGTAGTTTCCTTTTTCTCCTCTAGCTTGAACACCATCAATTACCGCGTAGGCAAGGTCTAACTCATCATCAAACATTCGTCCTGCTAGTTCATCCTTTTTAAGGTGTTGCCACTCTAATTCAATTGGGTTCATTTCAGAACAATATTTGGGCAAAAAGAAGATATATAAACCCATCTGTTCCCACTTTGACCACATCTGTTGGACTTCTTTGCACCGATGTATTGCGCCATTGTCTTGGACGATTACCCTAATGCGTCCGACATCAGAGGCTTCACGGGCTTCTTTCTCCATCATCTGGATATAAGACTTGCGATCAACACCCCCAATCACCAAACCGTAAACAAAACTGATTAGAGGTTGAAAAAACCCGATAATGCTTAGTCTTCGACCCCGACGCTTTGTCTGTTCTAAGCGTTTTTGCTCACCCCGTTGGTAATAGCTGTAACTTGGCTCACTCCATGCACAAAACCCTGATTCATCTAAATACTTGAGGTCTATTTCTCCTGTAGCAGCAGCTAATTCCAACATCTCTAGGTCAGCTTGCTTCTGTTCTCGTACTACAGGGTCTTGTTTTCCTTTATGACTCTTTCTAACTCGCTTCCATATGACCCCCTTTTTTTTAGCACCCGTCTTAACCTGTCGGGACTTAATTTAATAGAGCGTTAAGCGTAGCTCTGCCGTAGGCAATCGCTTTGTAATTTTTGAGCTAATTGAACACTGTTGTATGTACGTGGTTCCTTTTTCAGGCATTGTTCCAAAAAAACTATGTCTGACTCCTTGCACTTGGGTTTTCCCCCTCGACCTGGTAACTCCCAAAGGCTCTCTAGACCTAACTTTTGCCATTTATGTAAAACCTCTCTTACTGTTTGAGGAGTCCAATTAAAATGGGCAGCTATTTTTTCAACGTACCAACCATGTGCATTTAGCCTAACGACCTCTGCTCGGTCTTTAACTTTCTGTGGTACATCCGCAGATCTTAGATTGAACAGGGTTTTGTCTTGTTCACGGGTTAGGAATACCCTGATACGAGCACCCATATCTTACTTACCTCAGTAGATACATTCTCCGTATTTATTTATCTTTACATAGTTTGGTTTTTTCACGCCGTTTTACTTACAGCACTTAATAACTTAACCATCTATAGCTGTTCTCGATTAAGTGAATGCCAGATGATAAAGTATGAACAGTTAGTTAAAGATGTATTGAAATCATACTGAATTTTTGCTAATTCTCTGCCTGATTGCTCTCAAAGGCTGTAAAAATATATTGGTCACACTATTAAATAAATTTAATTATTCATTTTGTAAACCAAAGGTCAGTTTTTCATAGTTGCTTGGCACGTATAAAAAACCAAACATCCAGTCCCAAAATGCGAAAATATAACCAAAGTTTTTCTCATAATGTTTGGGGTCTACACTATTTAAAACATCCTTTGAAACACTAATTTACCCATAATAAGACTCTTTTTTGTAGCAAATAATCCTGTTTTCTGTGGTCGTTAGTATAGTAATACGACCATAATTAAGTTTGCAAGGACAGTTACTCCCTTCCCGCCAGAAGAATACCTAATTTAACGATTAGCAATAAGACGAGCCAGTGCGTTGCGGGGGTTTCCCCCGTTGTAGCACCTGGCGTGCCAAGGACGCCAAGAAAACCAAAAAGAAGATAGGTAATCTTGCACCGCGAAGGGAGTAAGACAAGTTTTGGATGCCTGGCTGAAAACTCACCGAGCAATAGGCACACGGTACTCCATACCTGCCTGAGTACAGGTACAGTGTAGGTAGTTCAAATTCCTCATCTCTATAGTGTTAGACCAATTCACACCTGAATTTTCCCGTCCTCATCGGCGACTACCTAACCAAAGGTGGCAAATTTATCCTCAAAAAACAGAATTAGCGCAACAGATGGCGCAAACAACGAGTTTATCGCCCTTAATCAACCAATTGTTGATAAATCGGGGTATTGAAACGCCAGAACAAGCACAAGTTTTTTTAAATTCAGGAAACCTGATATTACCTTCGCCTTTGGAAGACTTTCCTGATTTGGGAATGAGTCTGGAGTTATTGCACAATGCGATCGCCCCTTGGGCGGGTCCCCTTGGGACCATCGCGCCAAGCGCAGCGCCAGAGGCGATCGCCTCTCAAGAGAAAATCGCCATCTGCGGTGACTACGATGCTGACGGAATGACAAGCACTGCTTTACTTTTGCGTAGTCTCCGCTGGCTGGGTGCTCAAGTCGATTATGCTATCCCCAGTCGAATGCATGAAGGCTACGGTATCAATAAACGCATTGTTGAAGAATTCCATAGCGAAGGTGTAGGATTAATTCTGACTGTAGACAATGGCATCTCAGCTTTTGAACCAATTGAGCGAGCCAGAGAACTTGGTCTAAAAGTTATTATCACCGACCATCATGATATCCCTCAACAATTACCTCCAGCACACGCCATTCTCAATCCCAAACTGATACGAGAATCTTCTCCTTACCGAGGTATTGCTGGTGTTGGTGTCGCCTACATTTTGGCTGTGTCCCTTGCTCAAAAATTGGGACAAGCTAATGATGACATCTTAACTTCGATGCTGGAACTTTTTACACTGGGAACGATTGCAGATTTAGCTCCCTTGACTGGCGTAAACCGCCACTGGGTAAAAAGTGGTTTGCAGCACTTACCCAAATCCAAGCTACCTGGAGTGCGAGCGCTTATTCAGATGTCTGGGGTGCACTTGAGTGGAGGACAAGGGGACGAATCAATTCAAAATTCAAAATCGCGTAGCGTTGATCGCGAAGCGACGCAATCTCAAAATTCAAAATCGTTAAAGCCGGAAGATATTGGCTTTCGCTTGGGACCGCGAATTAATGCAATTGGTCGGATTGCTGATCCGCAGATTGTGATCGAATTGCTGACGACTGACGATATGGGGATAGCGCTGGAAAAGGCGATGCAGTGCGAAGCAATTAACCGTCAGCGTCAGGAAATGTGCGAGCAAATTGAGAATGAGGCAAGAGAAATTGTAGAAATAGAATATCTCCCCTCTCTACAGGAAGACCGCGTGTTGGTTATTGTACAACCTGACTGGCACCACGGTGTGATTGGTATTGTTGCTTCTCGCTTGGTGGAACGCTACGGTGTCCCGGTCTTTATTGGCACATATGAGGATGAGGGGCAGATTCGCGGTTCAGCGCGTGGAATTCCAGAGTTCCATGTGTTTGACGCTTTAGAATATTCTCAGGATTTGCTTGGAAAATTTGGCGGACACAAAGCTGCTGGGGGCTTTTCTTTACCATCAGAGAATTTAGAAGCATTGCGATCGCGTCTGAGTGAGTTTGCAAATCAGTGTCTAGAACCTCAGCACCTAAAACCACTTTTGAAGATTGACACATCGGCTTTACTCAATCAAATTCATCATCAGTTTTATCAACAGCTTAATGTATTAGAGCCGTGCGGAATCGACAACCCAGATCCCGTATTTTGGACATCTAATGTTCGAGTCATTGAGCAACAAATAGTGGGCAAGGGTCATATCAAGCTGACCATAACACAAACTATTGATGATTCGGAATACAAAATTAAAGCGATCGCCTGGCGCTGGCGTGAGTACTTTCCTCTACCGCCGCGACTGGATATCGCTTACAAACTACGAGAAAACCACTTTAATGGCAACACTACTATCGAGTTGGAGTTACTTGGTGTTAGGCTTCCAACCCAGTCTCACATTTTTTTCGCTGCACACTCAGCGCCTTTAAGAACCACTTTTGAGTACAATCAATGCCACTACACGTGTGGGATTTATAAAAACGGTTCTGTACCAGAATTGAGAATCGGAAATCCTGACGGCAAAATTCTAGCCGTTCCGCTAGGACACAGCATCGGTTTACTGGGAAGCAGTCGTCAACAGGCTATACAAGTTGATGTTTCTCAACCCCAATACAACCAGATTCTTCAAACTGCTCTTCAAGCTTTATCAATGCTGAGCAATCAGTACTAAGTACTGAGGCATTTCCACTTCACTCCTGGTACTCTGTTCTCAACACTCGGATTATAGGTCGCCGTTGCGAAATGCCAGTACAAAAATGACTGCAGGGCCAGCTAACATAATGAGTGCAACAAAAAGTAGTTGAAAAATGACTTCCCAATGAATATTGCCTAAACCACTGAATATATTGAATATAGCGTCCATTTGTCCTCCTTTAAAATAGCTATGTCATTATCAAACCCGCAATAGATCATATCCGGCGATCGCCCATCGCCTTTAATTTACTTAACAAAAGTATAAAAAAAACTATAAAGACTGAAAACAATAGCACGTTCACAATAGGTTTTTCGTCATGGCAACTTGGCAATGTGTTAAGCAATGTGGAGCCTGCTGTCATCTTGATCCAGCAGATCGTCCTGACTTACATGAGTATTTATTACCAGAAGAACTAGAACTGTATCTGAGCATGGTTGGTGAAGGAGGATGGTGCATAAATTTCGACAAAGACTCGCGAGAATGTCGCATTTACCCAGATCGTCCGCGATTTTGCCGTGTAGAATCAGAAATCTTTCAGGATATGTACGGTATTGAGCCGGAGGAATTAGACGATTTTGCGATTGACTGTTGTCGTCAGCAGATAGAGGGGGTATATGGGGACAGAAGCTTGGAGATGTTGCGCTTTGATCAAGCAGTAGGTATTTGACGAAATTGGGAAAAATCTTTCTCTCTCAAGAAATACAGGGAACAGGGAATAGGGAACAGGGAACAGCTCGTAGGGTGGGTATTGCGAACAAAAGCCTATGTGATAGACGAGATATTAGTTCGCAATGCCCACCAGATCTCAAAACCGGTGTAAACGCCTCCCGTACCGGGTAGGTGTAAGGTTTCTTGCGGAATTAGCTAAATTCTGGGTTGCTATTTGTAAAAAATCTTGAGAAAATGATAAGAAAATGAAAACAACTGACGAGCAAAACAATACTACCTGTGAAACTTGACTCCAAGCCCTTGAACCTTGCTACATCTGGGACCCAAAGCCAGCTAGAGCAAAAAGATGAACTAGACTGCAATTGTGCAACTACGTTAGTTGAGGTGTCGTCACCTTTGGTTTGTGATAAACCGACTAAGCCACAAACCCCAGTAGTTATCTTCGCAACTACATTTTTGACCATCTTTCTGGCGGAAATTGGTGACAAGACACAGCTATCCACTCTGTTAATGAGTGCGCAATCACAATCTCCCTGGATTGTGTTTTTGGGATCTGGGACAGCGCTAGTCATGACGAGTCTATTGGGTGTCGTGTTAGGCAGTTGGATGGCTAGCAGACTCTCCCCAAAAACTATAGAAAAAGCAGCAGGTATAACGCTGCTGCTAATTTCCCTAATGTTATTTTGGGATTTGGGATTTGGTAATTAATAATTCTCAGTCACTAATAAGCACTCTTAACTCTTGACTCTTGACTAACTATGGATTGGCATCTTTTAGGATTAAGCTTTATTACGGTTTTTTTGTCAGAATTGGGTGACAAAAGCCAGTTAGCGGCAATTGCGCTTTCAGGTCGTAGTCAATCTCCACGTGCGGTGTTTTTTGGTACAGCTGGCGCACTGGTTTTGACTAGCTTTTTGGGAGCGTTAGCGGGGGGAGCGGTGTCAGAGTTATTACCCACAAGGTTGTTGAAAGCGATCGCCGCCGTGGGATTTGCCATACTCGCAATACGCCTATTATTTTTTAACAACGAGGAATGAAGTGTTTTATGATTGATAATTCATCATTCCTCATCCTGTTATCGTCGCCAACACCAGCTCAAAAGTGTGCCACCTACCAATAGTTTTACTGCTTCCAAAATCCAGTAACCACCATGCAGTATATTCATACTTGCTGGAATTTCAGCAGTTGTTTCAAATAGGTTCAGTTCGATTCCGATGGCAGACATTTGCGGAGTTAACAAGTAGGTGTCAGCCAAAGCTATGGCGAGCAATACCACGGACAAAATAATTGCACCGCGACGCCACTGAGATTGGCTGTTGCACAAAGCTAACACGCTGGTTAACACTAAGCCAGCAGACAGTAATTCGATACGATTAAAATTCCAGAAAAGCACATAGCCCGCTGAAGCAAAATTGGCTTGAGTCATCATGCCAGAAACGTAAAGGCTAGGCATAATTACCCAATCCAAAAACATGCTGGCACTGAGCCAAAAGCCTAAAGTTAATATGGCAAGACTTTGCCAAATCGGTCGCTTAAGTTCGAGGTTACTAACTGCATTCATAATTGTGAATAATTGCGTGTGTTTATATCTCTAGTTTCTAACTTAACAAAGCACTATGACAACAGATGTCAATTTTCTTTTACAAATTTGTTATAACTTTGCAAAGTTATTTAGGTATTTTTTACTTCAGTAGACCGTCACAATTATTTGTAGGATGGGTAGAGCGTAAGCGTTACCCATCAAAACGAATGTAAATGTTGGGTTTCGTCCCTCAATCCAACCTATATTTAAGTTTTACATTTAATTCTGTCTACCTATTTAGTTGCGGTTAATTATTAAAAGTTATGAAGTAGTTTTAAGATAAATAAAGAAAAAGTTTGAGAAAAACATAGAACACAGAAAAGTAAATCGTAAAATCAAGTTATGGGGCAAGTTTGTCACCCGTTATAGATCCACCGGATGCAAAACAATGCGTATAGCATTTTTATTCAGTACAGCAATTGCTTGTACAGCAGTCATAGGCGGATACACTGCGGACTTGAGTCAAGCGGTTCAGTTACGAGATGGTAAAGTCTATTTTGTCCAACCGCCGAGCCTGCTGAGTGCAGTGACGACCTACAAGGATACTTATGTATGGGGCGCAACATACTACTTTACCATTAGCCTGCCAGAAAATGCTGGAGAACCGCTGCAAAGAATTACAATTAACCAGCGTGAAGGAGTAGATAGTGTGCGCTTTGACTTGCGAGACACTTCTGCTTTTGAAGGAACGCCTTCCAAGGAACGTCAAAAGCTTGCTTTGAAAGATGTGACAAGGGACAACAAAACCAAAACACTATCGCTCACATTTGACCCGCCAGTACCTCCAGGTAGAACTATTACACTAGCTCTCAAGCCAGTTCAGAATCCGACGGTTGCTGGTGTCTACCTATTTGGAGTCACGGCGTTTCCGCCGGGAGAGCAACCTCATGGTCAATTTCTTGGTTATGGAAGGTTGCAATTTTACAATTTTGGTTTTCGGTTTTGACCAAAGCTAAGGGTGTAAGGGTGTAAGGGGAGCCAGTGCGTTGGGCGGGTTTCCCGACTTGAAGCACCTGGCGTTGTAGGGGTGTAGGAGTGTAGGGAATAAATAAGTGGAGGCTTGTAGCCCCACTTATTTTAGACCACCAAAATCGTAGATTTGGTGAGGGCTTGTACCCTTATTGGTTCCGGGGCAGGGTGTACAAAAATATCGTTTTTTCTTTCCCCCTACACCCTTACACCCCCATTCCCCTACACCCTTAGTTTTGGTCAAGACTCAAGAGTTCTTTTGCGTGCAAGTCTTGGCTGATAATTTCGCCTTTTCGGTCAAACAATACAGTACCAACTTTCAGGGCAACATTAGCATATTTTTGCACGTAAGCAGTAGCTCTCTGACTAATTTTTTCAGCTAGTATCCCAAATACTGATTCTGCCAGTCCTAGTTCGATTAATTTTTTGTGTGCTGCATCTGCAGTCTTAGCATCTAAAATTGCCCGTACTGCTTGTATATCACCACCAACAGCAACAACTGCTGCACTTATAATTTCTAATTTGGCATCTGCTAAATGACTAGACGTATTGAAAATGCCACCAGCTAGCTTAATTAGTTTGCCATGATATCCCAGCAGCAAAACAGAAGTTGCTTGATATAGTCCAGCTTCTACAAGCATTGCACCAATCCAATTGCCAGTTTGCACAACTGCTGACTCTGGTATGCCTAAACGTTGTGCAACTTGCATACCATTACTACCAATACAAAACACCAAACCAGGACAAACTTTGACCTTAGCCTGCAACGACAAACGAAATTCTTCTAAATAGTCAGCCGCTGACAAGGGTTGAGAAATTCCACTGGTTCCCAACAAAGCTAATCCTTCTAAAATCCCAAAGGCTTCATTAGAGGTACGTTGCGCTAATTGACGACCTTCTGGAAGAATAATTGATACAGTTGCGGTTTGGTCTGGGGGAATTAGAGGTAGTAAATTGGTATCAAACAAGCGACGAGCATAACTGTAAATCGCTGGTTCTCCAGAGGTTGTTTTTCCTAAACCCTCTCCCGCTTCTAAAATCAAAGCTTGGGATTGCCTTTGTGACAACTTTACCCAAGCCCAAATAGGCGTGTTTTTTGTTAAATCTAAGTTATCACCTGGATCGCTGAGTGTCACAGCCAAAGCACTCTGGGAGTCTAAAGCTGCAACTTGAGAAATCGAAATTTCTGCTGTTTCAGAAAGCAAATCAATCTCAACTGAGAGTTGAGAATCTATTTTTTCACGCAGATGCATAAGAGCAGCCTTAGCAGCGGCTACTGCAAACACTGGCAGGGTGTAACCTGTACGAGCCATATGATTGTTAAATAAGTTTTTAAAAACATCTTCGCCTCTACTACAGGGAGAATTAAGCAAAGACAATCGACCTTCGTTACTTAGTTGCAATTATATCACTCGGATGCTACCGGATTTGATATCACGAATGCTCCCAAACTACTTTTAAAGGGCCCAGAAAAAACGAAATCCGCCATCACATAAAATTGTCAGGCGGATTCGCAGATATTTTTTAGTGGATCCGAGCAGAGTCGAACTGCTGTCCAGACTGGGTATTGACCCCCCGCTCGTTCACAGGCTTAGCCTTTTTTACCCTCAAGGCGGGGAACGTTCATTATCCCGAACGCTAGGATGCTCTGGTTAAGTCTTAGCTAACAAGCGAACCAGAGACACTTGTTAGAGCATCCGTTGGGGGTTGGTCTCTAATCCTTAACGGAGTCAAACTAGAGACGCTCGAACCGAAAAGAGGTTATTAGGCAGCTACTACAGCTTGCTTACGAGCAAAAGGTACAATGTTGTTTGCATTTACTTTATGTTGAGCCTTGGATTTTCGAGAGACGACTCACTCTCGACCTGTTTCACAAAGTAGCTTTCGCCAACCTGTCGAAACCGTTACGGACCCATGTGTTTTACCTATACTACGATTATAGTACGCCCCACTTGAAATGTGTTACTTTATAGAAAAAAATATAGAAAAAATTTGTGAATTTTTATAGGGGAGATAGCGGGAGTCAGAGAGTGAGAGCGAGGAAAAATTCTCCTTCTCTCCCTCCCTCTCTCCTATTGTCCCGTTTTCCTAACCTAGCGCCTCAGCACCGCTGACAACTTCTAGGATTTGATTGGTAATTGCAGCTTGCCGCGCTTTGTTGTAAGACAAAGTGAGGGCATTCATCAGTGCCTTGGCGTTGTCACTAGCATTGCTCATTGCTGTCATCCGCGCCGCAAGTTCGCTTGCAGCGGATTCTTGCAGCGCCCGTAAGAGCTGGTTACTCAGGTACAGAGGTAATAAAGAATCGAGAATCTGTACTGGATCCTGCTCGAAAATCATGTCACGGGAGAAAGTACGGGTTTGAGCGGTCACTTTCTCTCGTGTGACTTCAAATTCACCACCACGGGTTGTTAAGCGGAAAATTTCGTCATCCTGTGCTTCCAAACCTTGAGCGTCAAGAGGAAGCAGGGTTTGCACCACAGGACGAGAACTCACCAAGGAGACGAACTTGGTGTAGACAAGCTCAACACGATCTACGCTTTCTGACAAGAACAGAGAAAGCAATTGATCAGCAATTTTGTTGGCTTCAGCAGCGGTAGGGATTTGCTCTAAACCAGTATAGGTAGCGTCTATTGGCTGTTCGCGACGTTGGAAATACTGGGTTGCTTTGCGTCCTACGATGACAAATTTGTAGTCTACGCCTTCTGCTTTGAGTTCTTTGGCGCGATTTTCAGCACGTTTGATGACGTTGGTGTTGTAGCCGCCGCACAAACCGCGATCGCCTGAAATCACTAACAGCCCTACTGACTTAACTTCCCGTTTTTTCAACAGTGGTAAGTTTGCTTCTTCAAAACGCAGACGGGTTTGTAGACCGTACAGAACTTGCGCCAAGCGGTCGGCGAAAGGACGGGTGGATAGCACCTGTTCTTGAGCGCGACGCACCCGCGCTGCAGCCACCAGCCGCATGGCTTCTGTAATTTTTTTGGTATTTTTGACTGATTGAATGCGATCGCGTATTGCTTTGAGATTTGGCATAAATTTTGTCCTTAATCGTTAGTCCTTAGTCGTTAGTCAAGAGTCAATAGCCATTAAGCTCTTTACTAATGAACGGCAGGTCGCACCGTCGGGGGAACCCCCGCAACGCACTGCCTCCTAATGACTAATGACTGTTGACTAATTATGCTGTTGCCAAGAAGGTCTTCTTGTATTCGTTAATTGCCTCTTTCAAGAGTGCTTCTTCTTCATCACCCAGTGCTTTCTTGGATTGTATTCCTTGAACGTACTGAGGTTTGCTGGTCTTTAAGTAATCGCGCAGCCCTTTGGTGAAGTCAGTAATTTTATTGACTGCAATGTCATCTAAATACCCGTTGATACCAGCATAAAGAAGAGCGACTTGCTCATACACCGATAGCGGCGCGTTTTGTGGCTGTTTCAAAAGTTCCCGCAAGCGCGCACCGCGTGCGAGCTGATCTTGAGTTGCTTTATCTAAGTCAGAAGCAAATTGTGAGAACGCTTGCAGTTCGTCAAACTGTGCCAATTCCAGCTTCAATTTACCAGCAACTTTCTTCATTGCTTTGGTTTGAGCAGCCGAACCCACCCGTGATACGGAAATACCAGGGTTAATAGCGGGACGGATACCAGAGTTGAACAAGTCGGAAGACAGGAAGATCTGACCGTCTGTAATAGAAATTACGTTGGTGGGAATATAAGCAGATACGTCACCTGCTTGAGTTTCGATGATTGGCAGGGCTGTCATGCTACCTTTACCCAATTCATCACTCAGTTTAGCTGCACGTTCCAACAGACGTGAGTGGATGTAGAACACGTCTCCAGGATAAGCTTCCCGTCCGGGAGGACGACGCAGCAGCAAAGACATTTGACGATAAGCTGTGGCTTGCTTGGAGAGGTCATCGTAAATCACCAGGGTTGCCTTACCCTTGTACATGAAGTACTCAGCAATCGAAGCACCTGTATAAGGAGCCAAAAATTGCAGGGTGGCTGGATCACTGGCGTTAGCGGCGACGACAACGGTGTAGTCCAGAGCACCTTTTTCTTGTAATGTCTGCACAACGTTAGCTACGGTGGAAGCTTTTTGACCGATAGCAACATAGACGCAGATCACGTCTTCTTCTTTTTGGTTGATGATGGTGTCTACGGCGATCGCAGTTTTTCCTGTCTGACGGTCACCAATAATCAATTCCCGCTGTCCACGACCGACGGGAATCATCGCGTCGATAGCTGTGATACCAGTTTGCATCGGTTCGTGTACGGAACGACGCGCCACAATACCTGGTGCTGGAGATTCAATCAAACGGGTTTCTGTGGTCTTGATTTCTCCCTTACCATCAATTGGACGACCTAAAGCATCGACAACTCGTCCAACCAAGGCTTCTCCCACGGGTACTTGAGCAATTCTACCAGTGGCGGTTACGGAGCTACCTTCTTGAATCTCACGACCTTCGCCCATGAGCACCGCGCCCACGTTGTCTTCTTCTAAGTTCTGGGCGATGCCAATTGTACCGTCTTCAAATTCTAGTAGCTCGCCAGCCATGGCCTTGTCAAGACCATAAATACGAGCAATACCGTCACCTACTTGCAGAACGGTTCCAACGTTAGCAACTTTGACCTGTTGGTCGTACTGTTCTATCTGTTGCTGAATAATGTTGCTGATTTCGTCTGGTCTGATGCTAATTGCCATTTGTCTATTTTCTCTTTATTGCGAGACGGAACGATTTTACACTCAGCAGTTAATCAGTTATCAGTTATCAGTTATCAGTTATCACTGTTCACTGTTTACTGTTTACTGTTCACTGATTTAAGAGCCACTTAAACGCAAGGAGATACGGCGCAGCTGACCCCGTAAGCTGGCGTCAATGACTTGAGAGCCTACCTTAATAATCACACCACCAATTAACTCGGGGTCAATTTTTGTATCTAATTCGACCTCGCGAGCCTTAGTCAGTGCGATGACTTTATCTCTGACTGCTTGTTGCTGCTCCTCTGTCAGGGGAACTGCAGAAATCACTTCCGCCAGAGCAATTTGTTTCAATTGCCGCAACAGCGTCAAATATTGCTGTAAAACTGGTTCCAGCAATGAAATGCGCCGTCTATCTACCAGCAGCAATAAAAAATTGCGGAAGTATGCATTAGCGCCGTCACCAAGGATACGGTTGATGACTGCCTTTTTGTCATCTAGCCCCACAAATGGGTTCTCAAGAAAATTTCTCAGTTGCTCACTTTCAGAAAGCAAGCTTAGCAAGGAACGCACATCTTCCCCGAACTGATCTGTTAAATTTTTGGATTGTGCGACTGACATCAACGCCTCTGCGTAAGGCTGGGATATTTCCGCCATTGCGATATTACTTTTCATCCCTAACCTCCCAATAGCGCTATACTGCGGTCAATTAATTGCTGTTGAGCGTCGTCAGCAATTCCTGTCTGCAGTTCAGACTCGACTTTTTGCAATGCCTTAGACACTAAATATTGTTGCAGTTCGCCGATCGCCCGCTCTCTTTGTGTGTCTAAATCCCTAGCAGCTGTTTCTTTCAAACGTTCCACATCTTCTGCTGCTCGTGTCAAAATTGCTTCACGAGTTGCCTGTGCGTTTTCTTCAGCTGCTTTACGGATGCGTTGCGCTTCTGCTTGAGCCTGCGTCAACTGTTCCTGTGCCTTAGACAAAGCAACAGCTGCGTCCTTTGCCTGCGCTTCTGCTTCTTTGATTACCGTTTCAATATTTGAGCGTCGTTCGCTGAGGATATTGCTAAGAACTTTACGCCCAAAGTAAAATAATATGCCAACCAGAATCGCCAGGTTAATCAGATTGGTTTCAAAAATGTCTATGTTTAGACCGAAACCACCTTCTGAATGACCATTCGCTACCGCTTCTGTGGCAAGTAAAAAACTACTTCCAATGATACCCATCTACAACTGCGCTGCTCCCTTGCTTAGTAGGTTGAAAATTCCCTAAGGGAAAAAAGTGCCACTTTTGACACTTATTTAACCGTTGTGGGACGACATGCGCCCCGCTACGTATATACTTATCGAATTGTTGTGAGATCGCGCATTGAGCCGCTCTATTTAGCCAAAACAGGTCCCAATAGTTTTTCTAGTATCTGCCTGCTCAGAGCATCTACCTGTTGATCTAAGGAACGTAAAGCTTCCTGCTTTTGCTGTTCTATTTCAAGAGCCGCTTGTTCTCGTTGAGCTTGAGCTTCCTTTTGCGCCTCAGCTATTTTCTGAGCAGTCGTTTTTTGAGCTTCTGCTTGAGCTGCAGCGACAGTCGCTTGTGACTGTCTACGAGCTTCTGCTAATTGTTGCTCATATTCTTTAGTTAATCGCTCAGCTTTAGCCAAGCGTTCACGAGCTTCAAGGTTATTCGTTCGGATATAGTTATCGCGATCGTCTAATGCCTTGGTCAGTGGCTTATAGAAAATAACATTCAATAGAGCTGCCAATAGCAGGAACTGCACTGCCATCAAGGGCAAGGTTGCATCGAAATCAAACATTTCTCTCCTCTTTGGCTACAACAGCAGTTTTCACGGGCGAAAAATCATCTTACTTTTCATCATCGTCGAGACCCCATAGCCATCAAGGGTCAACTTTTTTTCACAGTTATCAAGTACCAGCCGCAGTTATCAGTTATCAGTTACCAGTTATCAATCTTCACTGTTTACTGTTTACTGTTCACTGTTCACTGTTCACTGTTCACTGATTAACTCAGCTATAGAGACGTGAACATTCACGTCTCCAAAACTAAGGAAAAGTTTTAGGTTTTAGGCAAATGGGTTAGCAAACAGTAGTACTAGGGCAATAACCAGACCATAAATGGTAAGGGATTCCATGAATGCCAAGGTTAACAGCAGAGTACCGCGAATTTTACCTTCTGCTTCTGGTTGACGAGCAATACCTTCTACTGCTTGTCCTGCAGCATTACCTTGACCAATACCAGGACCAATTGCAGCCAAACCAATTGCTAACGCAGCAGCAAGAACGGAAGCAGCAGAAACTAATGGATCCATGTTGATTTTCCTTACCTTGAGTACAAAACGAACGATTTTTGTGTTTAGACTTTCGATTTTAGATTTTGCAACGAAAGCGAAAATTCGGGCATCCAAAATCTAACTTGACATCAACTGAGGGTTCTAAGCAGTGATCAAGTACCAGCCGCAGTTATCAGTTATAACTCTTTATTGATCACTGTTCACTGTTCACTGTTCACTGTTCACTGATTTTAATGTGCTTCCTCATGCTCTTCGCCACCATGTCCCTCCATCGCCTCATGAATGTATGCCGCTGCTAAGGTGGCAAAAACCAAGGCTTGAATGGCACTGGTAAACAAACCTAAAGCCATCACTGGCAGAGGTACAAACAGAGGAACCAAAAGAACCAGCACTCCTACGACTAATTCATCCGCCAAAATGTTACCAAATAGACGGAAGCTTAGGGAGAGGGGCTTGGTGAAATCTTCTAGAATCGCGATCGGTAATAGAACCGGCGTCGGCTCTATATACTTTTTGAAGTACCCCAAACCACGCTTGCTAAAACCTGCGTAAAAGTAAGCTAAAGAAGTCAACAACGCCAGTGCTACTGTCGTATTAATATCATTGGTTGGAGCAGCCAACTCTCCCGATGGAAGTTTGATGAGCTTCCAGGGAATCAAAGCACCCGACCAGTTCGATATGAAGATAAACAAGAATAGTGTGCCAATAAACGGCACCCAAGGACGGTATTCTTTCTCTCCAATCTGGTTTTTTGTGAGGTCCCGAATAAATTCCAGAGCATATTCCATTAGGTTTTGGATACCGCTGGGAATTTTTTGGATGTTTTTAGTAGCAGCTAGTGAAGCTACGACCAGGATACCAATCACAAACCAAGACGTGAGAAAGACCTGTCCATGCAGCTTTAAATTGCCTAACTGCCAGTAGAAATGATGACCTACCTCTAGTTCTCCAAGGGGAACAGAAGTTAGGGCATTCAGAAAATTCACCATTTTCCTAACCTAATCTATCATTTCTCCAATCTTACCTGGAGAAGTGGAGCGGGTTCGCGGGGTGGATTTTCCTCTTGGAAAAGTTCTGTCCTCCCGCACAGTTTGAGCGTTGCTGTATGGTTACCGGAACTTTGACAAGTCAGAGGCAAATGCTCCTCTAACTACGTAAATGAGAAGCGTTGCTTTATAAGTAAGAAATCCCAGAAATATGGGCAAAATTTCCAGTTGATTCCATCGCGATGCTAGTAGAATCACCCCTACTAGTAACGCAAATCGAGTTTTACTCAACTGTTTTTTTTCTCCACTCAAACGCTCAACATCTTTTGCCAACATCCTCAAGTAAACCACACCTGTACATGCTCCAAGCAAATAATTTAGGGCAATGTTCAGGGAATAAAATATCCAAACAGAGAAAAATATAATCCCTGTCAAGACAAGAGTGATGAGCAACAACTCTTGGTAGAGTTCATAGAACTCGCGCATCGAGTTGTCTGGTTCTGTGTCCTCAAAACCAGGTCTTGAATCTTGTCGTGTTGTTGGTGTGGGATCAGTTGATTCGTTTGACAAGCTCACGGGACTTGAAACCAGTACAGCTAATTGTGTTGACTGCATCTTCAGCCAGCTGAATCATATCACGATTGGGTAACAATACTTTAGAAAAAAACAATTAACTTATTGTCACCAAACAAAAGACATCAGGTAGATGCACCAAGCACAAAAAGGATAATTGACACGGAAAATATGGATGAACAGGACAAATCTTTACCAATCCCTCTATCCTGAAATTCCGTGTTGACAGCTGTGGCGAGACGAGGAGTCGCAATCAACTTGAAAGGTAGATCTCCTCTTAATTTCTATTCTACCTTCTCCCTCGTCGCCTGCTTTGTTTGGATTTTGGCAGTTTGTTTGGTTATCTGGCAATACAGGGAACAGGGAGCAGGGAGCAGGGAGCAGAGAGCAGGGAGCAGGGAGCAGGGAAAAAAGTGTTTCTTTTATTCATAGCGGGTGGTACGCCGTTATAGTGCGCCTGCCCATATTTTGCACTCCTCCTGCCAACAACCGCCTGGGGTTTAAACCCCAGTCTGATAGTAAAAGTCGTCTTTAGACGACTGCATAAGCCTTTGAGTTTACTTTAGTAGACTTGAACTGTGAGCCTCCCAATTGATTCTGAGGCGGACGAGGTTGTGTTCTTGAAAGTGTTGCAAAATGTCAGTTTTGTCAACTTGGTGTCAACAAAATCAGCTGCTGCTTCAGGAGCGTTCTCACTCCATCTAAATCCAATGATGAGCCAGCTAAAATCTCCCCTACTGTTAACAAACCATCGCAGCTTTCTAAAAACTTCAACTCTTCTGGTGATAAATTCACAATCTGGTAATCGTAGTTGAAGACACATTGACTGGGAAAACCATCCATACAAGGATTTCGCTCAGCAATTGCCGTTAATAAATCATTATCCGCTGACCAATCAGCCTTTGGTAAAGGTGGACGACTCAGAAAAAACTCGTAGTGAGTCACTTCTGGATCTAATAACTCTATCAAACGATAACGCTCGATCTCGCCTAACTTAGCTACTCGTTCCATTAACTCTGGCGCTTTGCCCAAAAGTCTGTCTATCTGCCAAAAACCCGGATTTGAGAAACCAACAAAATCTAATCCGGAAGCAGAAATTAGTTCAAACAACGTCTCAATGTTATAATCTATCTCCTGCGGATGCACGTACATATCAGCAAAGCACTCATCCCGTTGATTTTCTAAAGACCAACGTTCTCGTTCTCGCTTGACAATACGGTTATTTTCTGGTAATGAAGCGAAGATTTGCCGACCAACTTGAACACCATCACGGTAATCACCGCGCTTGTCACCTTGGAGGAGTGCGATCGCCCTTTGCATAAGTTGAATTTCCCACCGTCCCAACTCCCCATACACAAAAATGTGCATCAAGCCACCTGGGGCTAACTTCTTTGCCAAAGCTTGAATACCGCGAATCGGGTCAGGTAAATGGTGCAACACACCAACGCAGTTGATAAAATCAAACTCACCCGACAACTGTTCCACATCATACAAACTCAGGTGATGGAACTCAACACGGTTTGCACCAGAACGTTTACAGCGTTCTTGAGCAACTTCCAGCGCCCCAGCACTAAGATCAATGCCCACAACAGAAGCCGTAGGATTAAGATGGACGAGGTATTCAGTCCCCACTCCCGTACCGCAACCAGCATCTAAAATACGGATATCTTGCTTTTGGGGTTTTTGACCAGTACAGAAATTATAAGCAGCTAACCAATTCCAGCGCCAGTTGTAACCAGGAGGCGGTTCATCTAGTAAAGGTTCTGGCGGGAAGGGGTAGGTGTTGTAAAGTTTGGCAACAGCAGCGCTAATAGTTTGAGAATCGGACATATACAGCAGAATTCAGGAGTCAGGAGTCAGGAGTCAGGAGTCAGAAGTAAAAAGGGTTTTCTGTCTGCCTTTTAGACCTCAGTACTGTACTTCATTTACTTGCAATGTGCAGTAGCAGTTCTCAGGTGTTATCAAAGTTTACAGATTTTTATACACCTGATTATCATTTCTCTTGCCAACTCTGAAGATATCAACAAGCAAATTTTCATCATCAATCGTATACAGAATTCTGTACTCTCCTTGATCTACGCGATAACCACCTTCATAACCTTTGAGTGCTTTGTAGTCTTGAGGTCGAGGATTGCTCTGGAGCGAGAAAATCTTCGATACGACCTGTTTAAACTGTTTCGCAGGTAAATCAATCAAGTCTTTCTCAGCAGTTTTGGCAATTCTCAAATCATAACGCTCACTCATCCCCACGACTAGCAATAATCGCTTCTAGTGTGGTAAAGCCGTCATTTTGCTCAACAGCACGACGCAGTTCAGCAGAGTCAATAGCATCTTCTATAGCTTCCAGCAATCTTAAGTCTTCTAGACCAATAATCGCCCCAACAGCCTTGCCATGACGCTGAATGAGAATGCGCTCACCCTTATATTCAGCACGATTAATGAGTTCTTGAAAATTAGCACGAGCTTCAGTTGCACTTACAGCAGTCATACCGCCTCGCTTATGTTGATTGAAGTCAATGAGAAATATTGTACATTTTTTTTAAATTAGGTAAATTGTACAATTTGTATAATTATAGCAGTTTCTAATTTTGCATTAGTTTTGGGGC
>NZ_QMEB01000272.1 GCF_012912135.1 Brasilonema bromeliae SPC951
GGCGAACGCGCAGCGTCTCCGTTCGGCCTCAAGCCGTGCCCGAAGGGCTCAGGAGTTACCCCCGAACCCGGAGGGCTTCCCGCAGGGTAGCACCTGGCGTGAGGGGATGGGGGTGAGGTCTTTTTACTATTCCCTATTCTTTGTGTTTCTTTCTTCACAGACAAAAACACAGATTCTCAAGAATCATTTAAGACTGCTATATTCAAAATAATATGTAAAAAAAACATCTATAGCTAGTGACTTTATGCGCATATCTACAGCAACGCCATGCTGACAGGAAAATTAAAATCCAACAAATACAAAAAAGCAAAAAAACAGAAGAGTCAGGAAACTCCAACCCTTAGCCTCAAAGAACGTTTAGCCCAAAAGCGTAAAGCTGCACAATCGCGCAAAGAATTCAGCAATTTTTTAATGATTGCTGCTTTTGGCGGTATCTTCTTTGGTATTCTCATGGCTTTTGTCGGTGGAATTAAGGCAGCAGTTCCAGGTTTATTAGGAATTGTTACTATCGCTTTGTCCTACAAATATCCCCGCCAAGCCCTTTTTGCGTTTCTTATTTACGTGCCGTTTGCGGGTACTATTACTTACTACCTCGGCAATAGTCCCATACTCCAATTAGCGAAAGACTCCTTTTACATTCCAGCGCTGATTGGACTTTGGCAAATGTGTCGTAAGCAGCGGCTACCCCTAATCATTCCCCGAGCCATTAAAATTCCACTGTTTATTTTGTTAGGTTTATGTTTGCTAACACTAGTGTTTGTTAATGGAGTGCAGCAGTTCAATCCGTCCTTGACTCAATTATTAGACGATACAGCTGTAGAAATACCCATAGGCGTGGGGATACTCGGTTTAAAAGTCTTGTTGGGCTATGTACCCTTGATTGCTTGCGCTTACTATCTCATCCGCAATAAGGAGGATTTCCTATTTTTATCGCGCCTGCAAATTGTCCTTATACTAGTGTGCTGTGCGCTGGGATTAATTCAATACCTCTTATTATCGAAGGGAATATGTCAAGGCACAAGATATTTAGAAGGAGCAGCCCAATTTAAAGCATCAATCGAAGCTCGATGTTATTTTGGTGGTTCTCTGATTTATAGTCCCGATCAAGGGATAATTCGTCTACCAGGAACCTTTGTCGCACCTTGGCAGTGGGCATGGTTCTTGATTTCCAGTATCTTTTTTGCCTTTGCTTCCGGCTTTAGTGATCCTTCTAGAATCTGGCGAGTTCTCAGTTTAAGTTCTATGGCAGCAGTGGCTGTCAATGCAGTTGTCTCCGGGCAGAGAGCAGCCTTAGCATTGGTACCTGCGTCTTTCGTAGCTTTGCTATTGCTAACTGGTCAAATTCGTAACCTCAAACGGTTTCTCCCCATAGCAGTAGGACTCGCGATGATTTTGGGAATTGCAATCATCAACAACCCTGACATTCTCCAAGAAAGAACAGCAAGTCTGAATGAACGTTGGGAAGCTTCACCACCTCTGGAATTTATCACACAGCAATTTGCGAACGTTTGGAAAAATTTACAACCCCTAGGACATGGATTAGGGCGCGCGACTAACTCTGCTCGTGCGCTAGGTGCAACCAAACTGGTAGAAACTTACTATCCCAAAATACTATATGAAATTGGACCGTTGGGACTACTAGGATTTTTAATTTTAGTCACAACTTTAACAATCGTGTGCTTCCAGACTTATCGTTCCATCAAAAATCCTAATTTCCGCAGTTACGCAGCTGCTTTGTGGGTGTTCATATTGTTTATTAGTTACAACACCTACTACTATCCTCTTGATGTCGATCCAGTAGCTGTCTACTACTGGTTCTTTGCTGGAGTCCTGTTGAAATTGCCAGAAATAGACAAGCAAGAAAAACTCCAACAAGCACTAGCAAAAGGGAAACAGAGGAAGAAGGGAAGCAGGGGAAGCGCTTGGGTTGCAGAGGAAAATAATTTTTGACTAATGACTAATGACTAATGACTAATGACTATGAATTTACCTTTAATTTCTGTTATTATCCCGACGTACTGTCGTGAGGAACCACTGCGCGATAGCCTTGCTGATGTCCTGAAACAAGACTACCCAAATTATGAAGTCTTGGTTGTGGATCAAACTCCAAAACATCAGTTAGAAATTGAAACTTACCTAGAAGAATTAGCTGCTGCTAATAAAATAAAGTGGTTTCGTTTGAGTTGGGCAAGTTTGCCTGGGGCACGGAATTATGCAGTGCGGCGAGCAGCAGGTGAAATCATTTTATTTATTGATGATGATGTGCAACTAACCCCTGGATTTTTAGCCGCGCATGCGAAAAACTATTTAGAAAAACCAGAAGTGGGGGCTATCGCTGGACGGGTATTTGACAGAATGAAATTAGGTGACTCTGGGGGAAATTTACAGATTTCATATCTTCCTCCCCAGGCAATGGATCCAGGAATTGCTTGGTACTATATAGATTTGGTACACACAATTCAGCCTCAAGAAGTTCTCACAGCCAGAGGTTGTAATATGTCCTTTCGTCGCGAAATTTTTACCAAATACGGGTTGAGATTTGATGAAAGGTTTCGTGGTAGCGCAGTGCGAGAAGAATCTGATTTTTGTTTAAGGTTGCGGCAAACAGGATATAAAATTTGGTATGACCCAGAGGCATATTTGGTACATTTAGGAGAAGAGACAGGAGGTTGTCATGATATTAGTATGCGCTCTCTCCAATACCAACTCACTTTTTACCACAACCATTTCTTAATGGGACTGAAGAACCTTACCGCTACCCAAGCTTTACGCCTTTACTTTCGTTTATTTGACTGTCATGTTCTTGGACATCCTCCTTGCAACAAAAGTGGTTCACCCATCAAAATTGTGACTCGTGGCGTTTTCTTCTCTTTGGGGTTTTTAAAAGCCTTGGGTAGTGTTGTTCAATCAATTTGGAATGATGGTCAAATTTACACTCGCATGGATGAACATGTTGAGGTTATTTAACCGCAGATTAACGCAGACGGATGCAGATAGATGATATCAAATCCGTTTGTATCGGAATTATTTCTCCTTTCTCTCCACGCCAGTCGCCAAGTGAGGGAAACAAGGACTGCAGCGCTGGCTCCTCTGCGTTCTCTCTCTTGAAAAGGTATGATCGGAGGAAACCTCCGCTCAGACTTTTCGCTGCTTCCTCTGCGGTTTTTTAATTATTCAGATTCAACCGGAAACGATATGACAGATTTATCTGCGTTAATCCGCGTGCATCTGCGGTTTAAAATAAAAAATTACCAATCCTGAGATATCAATGAAAATTCTTGTAGCAAGTCACACTTATATTGTAGACCTTAACTGTGAAAAATTACGCATTCTTTCTCAACTCGAACCGGAAATTGAAGTCACAGTAGTCGTTCCAAAAAAGTGGAAACCTGGCGGTGTTCAAAACAAAATAATTGAAACTCAATTCCGTGATGAAGGCAAATTTCGCATAGTTCCAGTTTCTAACTTTAGTCAAAATCATCAAGGACTCCTGACATTTGGCGCTGATTTGATATCTTTGTTGTGGGAATTTCGCCCCCAGATTATCCAGGTAGAACAAGGTTCTAAGGGATTAGCTTATGCTGAGATGATTACTTTAAATCAGCTATTAGGACTAAAGGCAAAAAATGTGTTTTTTACCTGGTGGAATTTACCCTATCATCTGAAATTCCCAGTTTCTTTATTAGAGAAATATAATCTAACCCATAGTCATGGCATTATTTCGGGCAATCAAGATGGCGCAGAAATTTTACGGGAACACGGATACAAAGGTTCAATCAAAATTATGCCTCAACTGGGTGTTGACGAAACTCTGTTTACTCCCACACCACAACCGGAATTAGGAAATAAGTTTGGGATTCAACCAGGTGATTTTGTTGTGGGATTTGTTGGACGCTTTGTCCAAGAAAAGGGATTACTGACTCTAATAAATGCTTTAGCTAGTTTGAGAGATAAATCTTGGAAATGTTTGCTCTTGGGACGTGGTTCGTTAAAGTCAGAGTTAATGAACAAAGCAGCGGAATCTAACATTCAAGACAGAATCATCTTGGTAGAAAGTGTTCCTCATGATGAAGTTCCAAATTACATCAACTTAATGAGTACTTTAGTTCTACCATCAGAAACAAACTACAATCTTAAAAATATCACTTCTGTTGGCTGGAAAGAACAATTTGGTCATGTACTCATAGAAGCAATGGCTTGCAAAGTACCTGTTATTGGTTCTAATTCTGGCGAAATTCCTTATGTGATTGGTGATGCTGGATTAATATTTCCTGAAGGAGATGCGAAAGCGCTAGCTGATTGCATCCTCAAATTGATGGAAAAACCTGAATTTGCGAAAAAATTAGGCGAAATGGGTTATCAAAAAGCAATGAGTCAGTACACGAATAAAGCTTTGGCAAAACAGCAATTGGAGTTTTATAAAGAACTTGTCGATAGTCATTAATCACTGGGTTATTCGTAAACTTACATTTTGCACCTGGTAAAACAAGCGTCAAATTCATTACATATTATTTGACTCCGTTATTGTCCGCCTAGGACTGTAAGTCCCAGGCTAATAGGCGAAGTCCATTAAAATGGACTCAAACTGGAACTAATTTTGAGTCAATTGAAATACTATTTTATACAAGTATTAACGGTTTTCTCGTAATGCTGCAAGATCTCAGTAAACAAACAACAAACTTCTTGTAAAAGTCAATTATATGAAACTGAGACAACTATCTGCGTGCATCCGCACGGCAGGTGCTACCCTTCGGGAAGCCGCCCTTCGGGCGTCTACAAGTCGGGGAACCCGCCCAACGCACTGCCTCGTGCATCTGCGGTTCCAAATATTCTCAGCTCATATCTTACAAGCAGTCTAATAACAAAGAACAAATGACAAATTATGCAAGTTCTACAAATTGTCCCCTCAATTTCACTCATTTACGGTGGTCCTAGTCAAATGATACTAGGACTTGCTCCCGCATTGGCACGGCAAGGAGTGGAAGTTACTGTTCTCACCACTGACAGCAATGGTGATTCTGGGCAAAAACCTTTGGATGTTCCCTTAAATTGTCCTATTGAACAGGATGGCTATAAAATCATTTATTTCCGTTGCGCCCCTTTTCGTCGCTACAAATTCTCTGTTGACTTACTCAGGTGGTTAAATCGTCATGCTCATGAGTTTAATTTAGCTCATATTCATGCTCTGTTTTCCCCTGTCAGTAGTTTTGCCGCGACTATTTGTCACAGACAAAAACTACCTTACATTTTGCGTCCTCTGGGAACTTTAGATCCTGCTGATTTACGTAAAAAAAAGCAACTGAAACAGCTTTATGCTGCAATTCTGGAACGTCCAAATTTAGCTGGTGCAGCCGCAATTCACTTCACTAGCGTTCAGGAAGCCAAGGTATCAGAAAGATTTGGAGTATCAACCCGAGATTTGGTGATTCCCTTGGGTGTGAAGCCTGTTAAGAGGGTGGGGGAAGCTGAAACAGAGGAGGTGTGTCGTAAGTTAGGTATACCAAAGGATGTGCCTTTAGTGCTGTTTATGTCCCGGATTGACCCAAAAAAAGGGTTGAATCTACTGCTTCCAGCGTTAGAGGCGCTTTTAGCTGAAAAATTAAATTTTCACTTTGTCCTAGCTGGGACTAATCCTCAAGATCCAAGTTATGAAGAAAAGATAAAATTACAAATACAAGCTTCTGTGTTGCGATCGCACACCACTATCACTGGCTTTGTCACTGGTGAATTAAAATCTACCCTTCTACAAGCTGCTGATATATTCGTCTTGCCATCCTATTACGAAAATTTTGGTATTGCTGTAGCTGAAGCGATGGCAGCTGGAACGCCAGTAGTCATATCAGACCAAGTGCACATTTGTCAAGAGGTGCGTGATAGCGAGTCGGGATGGGTGGGTGCAACAGATGTGTCAGAACTCACTAACATGCTTCGTATAGCTTTACAAAATCCTGCGGAACGCCAACGGCGGGGATTGTGTGCTAAAGAGTATGCCCTGAAAAATTATAGTTGGGATGCGATCGCTCATCAAACCATTGAGGCGTATAATCAAATCTTGTCCGACTTAGACGTAAAATAGTAAATCTGTTTGTGCAAACTTGCACAACTTAAAATTTTGTTTCATGACGCTAAAGCCCAATCGGCAAACCGGTGTTTTGTGCGATCATGGCAAAATAGAATACATATGCCTTTTTGAACGACAGGGAATCTGACATGGCTCTCCATTTAGGCGACACAGTACCAAACTTTACCCAAGCCTCCTCCACAGGAGACATAGACTTTTACGAATGGGCTGGCGACAGCTGGGTTGTACTTTTCTCCCACCCCGCAGACTATACACCTGTTTGTACAACAGAGTTAGGGCGAGTGGCTAAGCTAAAGCCAGAATTTGACAAACGCAATGTCAAAGTCATCGCTCTCAGTGTTGATGATGTAGAATCTCACAAAGGATGGATTGGAGATATTGAGGAAACTCAAAGCACCAACCTCAATTATCCAATTTTGGCAGACGCGGATCGTAAAGTTTCTGACCTTTACGACATGATTCACCCCAATGCAAATGCATTGCTGACTGTCCGTACAGTCTTCATCATCGATCCCAACAAGAAACTACGTCTGAGCTTAACTTATCCTCCCAGCACAGGACGCAACTTTGATGAAATTCTTCGGGTGATTGACTCGCTGCAGTTGACAGACAACTACAGTGTAGCGACACCAGCTGATTGGAAAGATGGCGATGACACAGTCATCGTTCCTTCGCTAAAAGATCCAGAAGTGCTGAAGGAGAAATTCCCCAAAGGATATAAGGAAGTGAAGCCCTATCTGCGCTTGACTCCTCAACCTAATAAGTAATACGCGCGTTGCATTCATAACTTAGACTTCACCCCGCCTTAACGGGCACCCCTCTCCTTTATAAGGAGAGGGGTAGGGGTGAGGTAAAATCCTGAAATCATTTTACACAAGTGCTGTGTATTCATAGCTATCACCTCACCCCGCCCTGACGGGCACCCCTCTGGTGAATTCGCGCAGAGGGGCAAACAGATGCGAGATTTCCCATCTCTACAGCATTTTTGCGTGAGAATAAAAGCTAGTTGGGTAGGCCCTTAGAGAAAATAACTATGCTTTCATCTCCTATTTTTTTACGGATGCCATCAGATTTGCAAATGACAGATGAGCAGTTTTTTGAATTCTGTCAGGTTAACCGAGATTTACGTATTGAACGTGATAAATTTGGTGAGATATCAATTATGCCTCCTACTGGTTCAGAGACAGGTAACCGTAATTTTAACATAGCTCTCCAGTTGGGAATTTGGTCAGAGCAGAATGGAACAGGTATTTGTTTTGACTCTAGCACTGGATTTAAGCTATCAACCGGTGCAGATAGATCGCCTGATGCTTCTTGGATGAAACTTGAACGGTGGAATACTCTAACTGGCGAACAACAGCAAAAGTTCGCTCCAATTTGTCCAGATTTTGTTGTAGAACTCCGGTCGTCTTCTGATAATCTTCAGCCTTTAAAAGACAAAATGGAAGAATATATGAAAGAACCGGGGATACAGTTAGGTTGGTTGATTGACCGTAAGCATCGCAAAGTTTATATTTATCGTCCTGGAATGCCAGAGGAATGTTTGGATAATCCTGCTACTGTCAGTGGTGAGTCAGTTTTGCCAGGGTTTGTTTTGAATATGAGCAAGGTTTGGTAGTAAGTAGCTCAACCTAATTAAACGTAAAATGTCATTACGTAAGCGCAAAGCGCACGCTAAGAGCGAACGCGCAGCGTGGCCGAAGGGCATACGAAACGCAGGCGTAGGTCGGGTTAAGCGTAGCGCAACCCAACAATAAACGTTTGGTGTTGGGTTTCCTTACGTCAAACGCCAGACTTGCCGTGAGAGCGGAAAGCCGTCATGAGCTAGGCTCCCCAACCTACGTTATTGATTGTTAATCGTCAAAAAATATTACAAATTAAGTATTAGAGCGTACAAACCTGTTATTAATACTT
This sequence comes from Brasilonema bromeliae SPC951, assembly GCF_012912135.1. Lineage (GTDB taxonomy): Bacteria > Cyanobacteriota > Cyanobacteriia > Cyanobacteriales > Nostocaceae > Brasilonema > Brasilonema bromeliae. The sequence continues at coordinate 7,997 of NZ_QMEB01000272.1, forward strand.
TCATCCACAATTTTACTCGTTATGTAGTGCTTTTCATTACCAGAAACCACAAACCACATGTAGGGTTACAGCATTGCTTTGTGCCCCTAATTAAACTCAACGAGCCTGTCACCAGACCCGTTGGTCTTCAAAACCGTGCTTGA
>NZ_QMEB01000273.1 GCF_012912135.1 Brasilonema bromeliae SPC951
TTCGCGCAATCGCATGGCATTATTATCTGATAATTTGTCACCTTGACAGGGCTAGAGTTAAGAGTTAAGAGTTAAGCGTGTTTCTTCAAAACAGTACTACTCAAACCAATACGGAGACTGTCATAGCTTTTTGGTAAAGGGTGATGAGACTCCACTAGATTAGGAAAAGATAGAACTTAACATTATTTTGTTTTGTAAATGAATAACGTCAAAAAACAGCGAAATCCAGTGCTATTGGTACACGGTATTTTTGATACAGGTCGAGTTTTCGACACAATGATTCCTTACCTGAACCAGAGAGGTTGGACGGTGTATGACCTAGACTTAGTACCAAATAATGGCAATTTAGGTCTTGACACATTAGCTCAGCAAGTTGCTAATTATATTGATGCGACTTTTGAACCAGAACAACCCTTGGATATAGTGGGCTTCAGCATGGGGGGTGTCGTTAGCCGCTATTACGTCCAACGACTGGGAGGAATCAACCGCGTGCAGCGGTTTGTTACCATCTCATCACCACATCATGGCACTTGGATTGCTTACTGTCGTGAGGGTATAGGTTGCATTCAAATGCGTCCTGACAGTGTTCTACTACAAGATTTGAATCGGGATGCTGGTATGTTAAAGCAGATAGATTTTACCTCTATCTGGACACCTTATGACTTGATGATTGTCCCCGCAACTAGTTCACAAATGCCTGTGGGACGCGAGGTGATAGTACCAGTTTTAAATCACTCCTGGATGCTGACAGATTCCAGAAGCTTGGCTGCGGTGGCGGAAGCGTTGACAATTCAAAATTCACTCATTCAAAATTCAAAATTCAAAAACAAACAACCTAGCACTGGCAAGTATTCTGTCTGTTGACAATATGCTAAAAAAATGCATTGCAGCTTAAAGGCGTTCGCCCAAAGGGCGACTCCCTGCTGGAGTATCGCCAATTTGCGTATACTCAGCACTGCCAAAAATTGCTTCAGGATAACGGTAATACTTCAATTCCATAATGTTATAAAAAGGATCTTCTAAAAAGAAAGTGCGATGTTCTAAGGCAGAACCAACAAAGCGGTGTTTGGGTTCTTCTCTAAAAAGGAGTTGTCGCTGTTGCGCCCTCGTGAGTAAATCCTCCCAATCATGTTCTAAAGTAAAAATTAGCCCAAAATGTCTTGGGTATATCCCACGCTGAGGTGTGGGTGGTTCTTTTGTAACATGAGCTACCAGTTGATGACCGTAGAGATTGAGAATTAGGGCGTTGCGGTTTTCCCGTCCAGGAGTGCAGCCTAAACCATCGACATAGTATGCTTTTGCCTGGGCAATGTCTGTGACGGGAAAGGCAAGATGAAATAATGTTGGGTTCATTGCTTGTGTGGGTAAGACTCCCTCAAGTTTTACCAGATGGAAGTTGTGCTAAAGTCCCTTACACTAGCCATTTTAGAGCATCAACCCATGAGAAAGTTGATCATTCAACTATTTATCGTCATTCTGGTAGTCAGCGGATCAATAGGCTATGTGTTTGTGAATCGCGCAACGCCTGCCTCAAGCTGCACGATCACAAGCCTTACTGCACAGGTCGGCAACGGTACATTGTCCTACAGCCAGGTGGGGAACGGACGCTCGATTCTACTGTTGCATGGTTTATTTGCCGACAAGGAGCAGTGGAACACCATCATGTGTCGGCTGTCTCTTGTGGCGAGTTTTGCAGGGTAAGCTAATCTGATGTATTTTGGTTTGTGCGAAATGCAAGTTCTATTCGTTGTGCAAAAGCTGATCTGGAAGTTGCTCCAAAACCCTTTCAAATGGTGCAGTGTTATTGAGTCCCCGCGTTAAAACTAGCGCACCTTGAAGCGCAGGGCGGTAGGTTGATAAAGTGGAATAGTTGACTTGTTAGCCAAGTCATGATTTTGTGGATTAAAAAAAACGTCTGTTCAAAGCGCAACCAAAGCAAGCCCCTAGCGGCGAGTGCTTGGGGTTGGGTTGCATTCTTGTTTCACTGCAAGCGGTTTTATCTGGAATGTTATTGTCTGCGTGTGTAGAATAATGTGAATTTTGTTCTACAAATCCCAGTCTCCTAGTATATATACACTGGTTTTGAGAAATGAACCTATCAGATCAACAGCGTAAAAAACTACAAGATGCTCTAATTTCTGCTTTTCCCTCAAGGGAATCTCTGGAGATGATGCTTAGGGCCCAGGGCGTGGATATAGGGAATCTTCAAATATTGTCTAATTCTAATTATTCAGAACTTGTCTTTCAATTAATAGAACACCAAGAAAGGATAGGCAGGTTAGAAACTTTTGTTCATGGCGTACGAAGGTTAAACCCTGGGAACCCAAAATTGCGAGCTATTGCTCAAGAACTCTTAACTCCTGGGTCTGTACCTAACACTAGTTTTGCTGAAAACACTAAGCAACCCGATAGTTCTCAAGACTCTATTCAAAATTATATTTATAACAAGGGAGCAAGCAATGATTTAGTAGGAGATCGTGACCAACTAGGCTTCGATTGCTACGTTAAAGCTTTTGCCGATATAATTGAATCCCCCAATACCAAACCACCATTGACTATTGGTATATTTGGCTCTTGGGGTACGGGTAAATCGTTTCTACTCGATCATATAACAACAGAACTTGAGCAGCGTTCTCAACAACGTAAACAGGAAAAGCAAAGCCAGCCCAAGAAATCTACTAATGAAGAGCAGAAAGATTCGCCTTATCCCCATGTTCATGTTATAAAATTAAACGCTTGGGAATACAGTGCAGCTAAAGCTATTTGGCCTGGGTTGGTGCGGAAAATAATGAATCAATTAGAAAAAGAGCTTGCCTGGGGGTTTCCTGGTCTATTTTGGAAGAAGTTTTTACTAAACTTAAAGCGTGAATATGAAGATAATAAAAGTAAAATAATTTTATTTTTTGCTATATTACTTGGTTTTTTAGTTTTAAATCTCTTTAAATTAAAACTTGATTTGAGGCTAATTTGGGGTGCTTTGTTAGCACTAGGAGTCACTGGAACATTCAAGCTTGTAGCTGATACAATATCTAAACCTCTTAGTCAGTGGATGGAAACGGTCTTGAAGGGAACTGACTATGGTAAACAGATTAATTATATGGAGGAAATTTATTCAGATTTGGAGTTACTTGCACAGAGACTGAAAAATAATAATGGTAGAGTCTTAATCATCATAGATGACCTAGATCGGTGTGAGCCACTGAAAGCCGTTGAGGTGTTGCAAGCAATTAACTTACTCCTCAACTTTAAAAGCTTTATTGTATGTTTGGGGATTGATGCTCGTATCATTACTCGTGCAATCGAACAATTTTACAAAAATATGTTGGGGCCTGCAAAAGCTTCAGGATATGAATATTTAGATAAGATTATACAAATTCCATTCCGTATTCCAGAATCTACTCCTGATGAGATTGAATTATTCCTTTCCGATTTGTTAGGAGATTCATCCCCATCAACTTCTACTGCCTCCTCATCATCAGAGCGCACAACACAAGCAACTTCAAATTCAAATGTACAAAATCAGGGAGCGCCAGTTCAGAAAAATACACCAGTTGAACCTCCAGCACTTATTACATTTAATGATAAAGAACGGGTAGCATTCAAACGGTACACAAGATTTCTGCAAGCCAACCCCCGTCATCTCAAAAGATTAGTGAACGTTTACCGCCTTGTTCGCACTTTAGCCGAGTACAAGCAAGAAGACTTCATTACAGACAATCCTGATGCCACAATTTGTTGGCTGGTGATATGCAGTCAGTGGCCGTACACAGCATACGCAATGCTGTATTACTTTCAAGAATTGTTAGAACGTTGGGAGGAGGAGAAAGAAAATCTAAAACCAAGAATATACGATGAAGAAAAGGTTTCAGAAAGCTCATTAGAGTATCTTTATCAAGAAGTGTTGAAACAATTGGAGCAGTCTCAAGACGCAAAGAACAAACAAAGAAAATTAGATCATGACCCAGATTTACTACGAATGCTATTGAAAAAAGGTGAGCCTTTAACCTGGGAACAGCTATATATTGTTAATCGCTACACTGTTAATTTCAATCCAGCAGTTGAGTCAACCATAAAATCTGAAGTTCCAGTAAAAGTAAGTACTGATGATTTATCTAATATGCCAGATGGGTTCTATGCATTTTTGGATATTTTATCAAAGAGGAAACAGCCAACAGATACGCACCAAACTTAATTCTACCGTCCCAAGACTCCACAATTTGACCGACAGGGCTTTGAAGTTGCGTTTCAAATATGACCTGGCCGTTTTTGTAAATTACAAATGCCTCATTATGGGCATTGCCCTTGATGTCAACTCAAGCCAAAACTCTCCTAAAATCTCGTTCCCAGTCTCCGACTGGGAACGATGTAAGACGAGGTAATGAGCTTAACTACAAAGTTAAGTATAAATATGCAATTAAAAACACCAATTATTGATATCAGATATTTGCCTGCTGTCTTTGATAAAGTGACCAGTACAAACCTTTTTGCCGCAACAAATCCAAATGATTTCCGCGTTCAGCAATAACGCCCTTCTCCAGTACCAAAATCAAATCAGCACGTTTAAGAGGGGCAAAACGGTGGGCGATGAGAAACACGGTGCGGTTAGCGGAAACTTTTTGTAGGTTTTCCAGGACTTGCTGTTCAGTTTCACTATCTAAAGCACTGGTTGCTTCGTCCAAAATTAAAATCGGTGCTTGCGAGAGAAATAATCGTGCCAAAGCTATGCGTTGACGTTGTCCGCCAGATAAAGCTGTACCCCGTTCTCCAACATTTGTTTCGTAGCCGTGGGGTAATTCACTGATAAAGTCATGAGCAACAGCATATCTTGCAGCTTCTACGACTTGTTCTGAGGTGATGTCGGGATTACCGAGAGTTATATTGTCTAAGATAGAACCGTTGAATAAAAAGTCTTCTTGCAGAACTACACCAATTTGTTGGCGCAGCGAAGCTAAATCAGCGCTTTTAATATCAAAACCATCAATGAGGATGCGTCCTGATTCAATTTGATAAAGGCGTTGCAACACTTTAGAAAGAGTACTTTTCCCAGAACCACTGCGTCCAACAACACCAACAAACTGTCCTGGTTCTACAGAAAAGGAGATTCCTCTTAAGACGGGTTCAGCGCTTTGTCTGTAGCGGAAGAAAACTTGCTCAAAGTTAACTTGACCTTTGAGGGACGGTAACACTAAACCAGTGCCTGGTTCCGCTTCTGGGGCTACGTTAAGAATATCACCAATACGGTCAACAGAAAGCAGCACTTGTTGAAAGGTTTGCCAAAGCTGTACGAGGCGTAAAAGTGGTGCTGTGACTCTACCAGAAAGCATTTGAAATGCGACTAGTTGACCGACTGTTAATTTATGATCAATAACAAGCTTGGCTCCAAACCAAAGAATAAGCAAGTTGGAAAAATTGGTGAGGAAGTCACCAATATTGCTACTAATGTTAGAGGTGGTAGAAGCTTTGAAACCTGTGCGGACGAAGCGAGCAAATAAACCTTCCCAGCGATCGCGCGCTGCTGGTTCTGCTGCGTGTGCTTTAACTGAGTGAATTCCTGTAATTGTTTCGACAAGAAATGATTGGCTATCAGCACTGCGGTTAAAGGTTTCGTTTAGCCAGTTGCGGAGAATTGGCGTTGCAACCACTGTTAAAGTGGCAAATAACGGTAAGACTGCTAACGCTACAAATGTCAGGGGGATATTGTAGTAAAACATCAATCCCAAGTACACGACAGCAAAGATGCTGTCCAAAACCACGGTTAACGCCGTACCTGTGAGAAACTGGCGGATTTGTTCGAGTTCTTGAACTCGTGCGACTGTATCTCCTACGCGCCGAGACTCAAAATAAGCCAAGGGTAACCGCATGAGGTGGCGAAACAGCTGTGCTGATAAACTTAAATCTAGACGACGGGCGGTATGGGTAAAAATAAACAGTCGCAGGATTCCAAGAACTGCCTCGAATGTTGAGGTTAACAGGAGTGCGATCGCCATAACATCAAGAGTTGGCAAACTCTCCTGCACCATCACCTTATCAATAACAACTTGAGTAATCAGTGGTGTTGCTAACCCCAAAAGCTGCAATGTAAAAGACGCTAGCAGCACTTCTCCCAGTAATCCTCGGTACTGCCAAACTGCTGGAGTGAACCAATTGAGGTTAAATTTTTCTTGCTTTTGGATAACTTCTACTTGCCATAACTGCCCATCCCAAGTTTCTTCAACCACTGATCGTGGTATACTCTCACAAGTGTGATTGGGATTTAGGGGGTTTGCGACAGTTAGGCGATCGCCCTTGAGTGCATACGCGACGATCCAACCTCCTTCTGTTTTTCCTGATGCTTCCCAGCGTAACAAGGCTGGAAATGATAGCTGTTGTAACTGACTCCAACTGACTTGCAAGCGCCGCAGCACAAATCCTAACTTTTCTGCTGCTTCCACAAGATGTTTTGGTTGTTGTCCTCGCAGTTGACGTTGTACCCATTCGAGTTGTACGGGATTGTCTAGCTGTTGCGCCACCATTGTTAAACACGCAGCACCTGTGTTCCAGCTGGAGACGAATGGGTATGTTGACAATTGTGTGGAGGAGGGGGAGAGGGAAGGCGAGGATGGGGGAGATGATGAAGGAGTGAAGGAGTCAGGGAGTGAGGCAGATGAGGCAGAGGTTTCTGATTTGGAATTTGGAATTTGGAATTTAGAATTGATTTGTTCTCTTGTCCCGGTGTCTTCTTTATTTCCTAACCAAAATCCTTCAATTTGTGGCGTTGAAAGTTCTGCCCATATTGCTGTCGTCCAGCGTACTACGACGACTTCTTTACTTGCAGCAACAGCCTTGCACTCTACAGAAAAGTTGTTTAAGTCGCCGAACCAATCTCCTGGCTGTAGTACGGTCATTGTCTTACCGACGCTTTCTTCCCGCAAGCGGATGTTTCCAGAAATAATTAAGAACTGGAAACCTCCCGCTTCTTGTGACCAGATTTTTTCTCCCAATTTGTAGCGAAGAGTTTCTGACACCTCTTGCAGTCGATTTTGTTGTTCAGCAGTTAGCCAGCACAGTGGTGGTTGATTCCAAGATTGAGATGCTAGCACGCTATTTTCTGAAGATTCGTCATCTAAAAGTTTTAATTCACCTGCAATTTTACCGTTAGTTTTTGAATTTTCTCTGCTAGCCATTTCTCAAACAACTCATTTTGTAGTGCTTGCCTTAGTTGAGTATTTTCTAATGACGCGCTTAGAAATTGTTCCACACGAAACAATCCATAGCGTCCTTCTAGTTCTATTGGTCCTACCAACTGTCCAGGACTGGCAATATCAATACATGCTCTTAGTTTATCTGGCATTGTTCCCCGACTTACAGGTCCCATCATACCGTTCACAATTTTTTCATCTGATAGTGAATACTCTCGGGCAACTTGTTCAAAGCTTGTTCCTTCTTCGATTTGGGTTAGTAGTTCTTCAGCCAACTCCTGAGTCTCAACAATAATTCGTGAAACTACCACCCTATCTAGATAAATCTTACGTTCAATGTAGTATTCTTGTAGCTTTGATTCTGTCACCATCGCTTTGAGTTTTTCTACCTTAAAACCATAAGCAACTGATGAATGAAAGGTATCATAATTTGTCCCGTTACTTTGTAGCCATTCTTGAAATTTCTGAGGTTCTGTCAATTTATTTTTTAGCCGAAAGTCAATTATAGTCTGTTCTGTCAAAGCAGAACTAATGAGTATATCTTCTCGTTTTTCCAGTTCTTGTTCAATTATGTACTGGCGAAGAATGTCTCCAATAAATTGCCCCAATTTTCCCGAGGCTTGCAAATATTTTACCGCCTGTACATAAGAAATCGGTTTTTCATCTACAGTTAAAAATGATAAATTTTCCATGAAGTTAAAAATTTAATGAATAGAAAAAAATGACAAAAAAACAACATACAACTTTTTTTCAATTCAAATTGCATTTGAATTGACAATTCTAAAGAAAAAAAAGAGTGTTGCAATCATAAGTAGTTTTCTCAGAATTGAACCCTCTGCGACCTGAAGGTACGCAGAATCACGC
>NZ_QMEB01000274.1 GCF_012912135.1 Brasilonema bromeliae SPC951
CCCTGTTCCCTGTTCCCTGTTCCCTGTTCCCTGTTCCCTGTTCCCTGTTCCCTCTAGTAAGTTTGTTTACGTCTATACAAACAAAACCCGCCTTAACAGCTTTAGGAAAGTTGAGTCTGTATAGGCGGACTTTGTTTGTGTAAGTGTAAATTTCACCTGACTAAGGCTAAGCGCTGATCTCAGATTCAACAAGTTGTACTTGCTGTGCTTGTGGCGTCAAATGCTTCACGCCTTGCTTAACAAAACTTTGCAATAAAGCCATTTGCTGGTTCTGCTGAAATACGCTTTGCAAAGTTTGCCGCAACTTGTCGAGATTCAACACTGTTCCAGAGTTAATAGCGACTTCCTGCTGTTGGAAATATTCGACTAAAGTTAAACCTGCGATGCGAGTCAGATAAGCTGCACTCACTCCTTGCACCAAGCCACCAGCAACAAAGGTGATAGCGTTAGTTTTAAGTACTGTACTTACTGCCTTAGAAGACAGTTCCACTAAACCCAGTTTCACCATCAAACTTCCCATTGTACCAGCAACAGTTTGCGCCTGGTCCAAGGAAAATTTTTGCTGATAGATACCACCCAAATCCATAACCATTTGAGCGTTAATTGCGGCTGTTGCTAGGATATCAAGCGCTGGTACTGGGTTGGCAAATGCTGCTGCAGCAGCTATCCACTGGTATTGTTCAATTGATTTGACAGCGCGATCGCGTCTGATTTCATTCAGCAAGTTTTTCGCTTCAGTTTTTACCAACAAAGCTTTTCTCATTGTAGTTGCCCACACCAACTGTTCTGGTTGCTGTGTCAACATTTCACCCAACTGCTGCGTTAACTGTTGAATGTCTGGTGTTGGTAGTTCCAGGGATTCTTGCACACAACCATCTTCTTGATGCTTCCGTACTTTGATAGGATGAGGAGACGCCGCAGTCGCTACAACAATTGAGGACATCCGATGTTTCAGCGACTGCAACACACTCACACGTTCATCTGGCAAATACTGGTCTTGTTTATTAAAAACTAAAATAGTGTTTTGATTGACTGCTTTTAGCTGTTGTAAGCTTTGAAATTCCGAATCTGTTAAATCACCATTTATTAGGAACAACACAACATCAGATTTCTTTGTTCGTGTCAAAACATCTGCATCTGAGTTTTCGCCTGCTTCTACAAACAAAGGAGGTGTTTCTTGGAATTCTACGAACGAAAAGCTTCCCGTCTCTACGTTTTGACACCAGGTAGATTCTAAGACTTCAATCAAAGTCGTTTTACCTACCGATTTGCCACCAGTAACAGCAGCAATCATTTCTTGTCTATCTAACTCAGCCGTCAGATGAGTAAGTTGTTCTCGCAATGTCCCTACGGTTAGAGGATTTTCTGCTTCTTGTGCCAGTTGGTTAATCACAGCTTCGGCTTTGGCAATGGTAGCCTCTACTGTTGTACGGTCTACTGGTAGAGTGTTTAACCATTCAGAACTATCTTGAGTGCGATTTGACTTTAATAACCACAAACCGCCGCCAACGGCTAACAGACTCAACAAACCAAATTCACCCACCTGCACTATCGAATGGTGCAAATTTTGTAACATCCACAGAGAAAAGGACAGTCCCAATCCTCCCACTAAAATCGGTCGCTGCAACTTCACAACTATGATTCTCCGCGCTATGCTGTTTCTACTTCAGGATATCTCAAAACTCGGCTTCTCCGAATCATATTGCCAGATGCAAAAAGTTTTCTTTACTAATGGTGTTTCTAAGATTAACTCCCAAAAATCACACTGTGGTTTTTCATCTCAAGCCAAGTGTTTTTCACTACTTTTCGTCACTCATAAAATTGAGCCTTGTATCCATCTACCACCCTCCGGGTATGCGCAAAGCGCACGCCTTACGGCTAACGCCAGTCGCCTGTTGTCGGGAGAACGCCAGATGCTCTACTTGGGGAGACCCCAAGACCGCACTGGCTCCCCTCCCGCAGCGCTGGACTCACCGGGAGGAACATAGATGCAACATATAACAACGGTGAACAATTTTCAAAAATCGTTCACCGTTGTTAGCCGTCATTGGCGTTGGCAGGCATACCCTTAGTGGTGGTCAATAAGATAGTGATGAGTTCGGTGCCCTACACTCGCTAGCCCCATTAGGGGCGCTACGCAAACGCAAGAAGTCAAAAGTATCAAGTCAAAAGTTAAAAGTGACAGTGTTCTTTATTTTTGAACGCCAGGTGCTACAAGCGGGGGAACCCCGCCAACGCACTGGCTCCTTTTGATTTTTGATTTTTGACTTCCCCGTAGGGGTGCCCTTACACCATGCAACCCCTATTTGTTGACACTTAGCTCATAGTCGCGTTGCTGCGATCATAAGTCATGCGAGCGGTAGGATCTATTTTTCCTTGAATAGGGTTCCAGTAGTGAGAGACTTCTCCGGGAAGACCTAATTCTTCACCTGTACGCTCCAGCATCGATTGTTGACGATTCTTAATGAGCTGATAGTGACGCATCATCAATGCACGGGCTTTTTCTTGAGTAGACATATCAAAGTTCTCCTTAATTGTTTCTGTAATGTCATAATTTAGTGACTTTCATTAATTATTATACAAAATAATTCTGTAACATAAGCTACGGAATATTTATTTTAATAAAACTTCATACAGTCACAAGAGTAGGGAACTCAGATCCACAAAGGAGCTAGGGGGTTGCGCAGAGAAGTTCCTACATCTTGCTAAAGACTGATTTTGCCTCATGACATAGACCTTTCTTAGGATTCATGGTTTATTAATTAAAATTTTTAAACTAATATAAAGAAAAGTAAAAAAACTCAAGCAATTCTCATGTCTGACACCTTAACTAAGCTGACTTATCAAACTTTTCAGCAGGGTAAAAATTATTTTGGTCTAGCTCATAAACTGCTAAGCTCGCGCTTGATGAATATCGTCTCTCCCAGTGAGCACAGGGAAATTAAACCCATACCAAACGAGATTTTACTAAAGGCTCAACAAAGGCTGAATAATCTCCTCGAAGTTGATTGGGAAGATGCTGAGCGTGGTGTCTATCCTAAAAGCGTGTTGTTTGATAATCCTTGGGAAGACTTTTTCCGCTACTATCCAATGGTGTGGCTGGATTTACCCCAAATTTGGGAACGTGCTCAGCACAAGAGATATCAAGAGTTTACTCAAGATGTAGACACAAATGGTTATCCCAGCTATTATGTGCAGAACTTCCACCACCAGACAAATGGCTACTTGAGCGATTTATCAGCGTCTTTGTATGACTTGCAGGTAGAAATTCTCTTTGGTGGTTCTGCTGATCCAATGCGGCGGCGCATTCTGGCTCCTCTTAAAGAAGGGTTAGAAGTGTTTAGTGATGTGTCACCACGCCAGATACGTATACTAGATGTTGCTTGTGGAACTGGTCGTACTTTAAAGTTGATTCGAGCAGCTTTGCCTCAAGCAGCTTTGTTTGGTACAGATTTATCACCAGCTTATTTGCGTAAAGCAAATGAACTCTTGTCGCAAATTCCCGGAGAATTACCACAACTTTTGCAGGCAAATGCAGAAAAGTTACCATACTTGGACAACTACTTCCATGCTGTCACTTCAGTTTTCCTCTTCCATGAGCTACCTGCAGCAGCACGTCAACAGGTTATAGAGCAATCCTATCGGGTGACAAAACCAGGGGGAATCTTTATCATCTGTGACTCGATTCAGATGAGTGATTCTCCAGAAATGAAACCAATGATGGAAAACTTTCATGAGACTTTTCATGAACCTTACTATAAGCACTACACTACTGATGACTTGGTAGAGCGTTTAGAAAAAGCAGGGTTTGAGAATATTCGTATACAGGTTCACTTCATGAGCAAGTACTTTATTGCTCGAAAGCCTGCTTAATGTAAAGAAAAGCTACGGTGGCTACATAAAATTAATATAATATTAATACTAGTTTACATAACTCTCATAAAAAGTTATGGCTGTTGCTTACCCACGCAAATTTCAAAACGCTATAGGTGCAAGGGACATCTTGACACAAGTTGTCGGCGATCGCGATGTGCATCTGATCACTCTCAACCGCTACCGCTATAGCGAACAACGCAGTTGCAAAGACCTCACTGAAGTCATTGAACAACTCAACGGAAAGCCAGCCGAACTGGTACGGGATTTATCTCACCATATCTCCGATGAAGCCCGTCACGCCATGTGGCTGACTGATTTGTTAGTGGAATTGGGAGCGAATGTAGGAACACCTCCTGGGTCTTCTTATATTGATGAGTTTGACCGTCTGATAGACCGAGAATTTTTCAACCCAGAACACAACCTAGAGGACAGCATTATTGCCGGATTGGCAGCAATTAACGTGACCGAAAAACGGGGCTGTGAGTACTTCTCTGCCCACATTTACGCCCTCAAGCAAGCGCCCCAAACCGAAGAAAACATCAAAATCCGCAAAACGATTGAAAAAATTCTGCCAGAGGAAGCAGGACACGTTCGCTGGGGTAACCGTTGGTTAGGGCAGTTAGCAGATAAAAGTCCAGAACATCGCCAAAAGGTTGAGCAAGCCAAGCTCAAATATGCTGCTATTGAACAAGCAGCTTTTGAAGCTGGGATGGATATCACCTTGGGTGCAGAACTGCGTAGAGTTGCCAAACTGCTAGAAGTGGCAAACACAATGCCTGTATGGCAACGTCCTCAGTACCTGATGGAACGCTTAACGCAGACTCTGTTGGCACCGGATTTGCAAATGACTCGGATTGATGTCGTTCAGCGAGTTTGGAACCGAGATCCACAGGCATTGATGGAAAGGTTTGTGCCGATGTTCCTCAATGGCTTGAAAGGGATGCAAGATAACCGCCAAAAAACGAAGGCATAGAACAAATGTTTTGTATGTGATATGTGTGGGGTGGGCAATGTTATCCCTTTCAAGGTAAGTAAAAACTGGTTTAAAACACCATTATTTTGACTCTAGCTTCGTGTTCTTCGGGACATAGACACCAAGAACACGAGCAAAAGAGTCTCAACTCTACTTGCACTTTGACAGGGATATGTGGGCAATGTCCACCCTGTTTTTTGCCAAATTTCACCCGAATAGCTGTTTCATAAATTCTCGCTTACCAGCTATCCATAACCTCAGTAGTCTTTCTTCAACGTGTTCTTGAACAAAGTTGTTGTACTCAAGAGAGATTTCTCAATAGTCATATCAAATCCGCTTCATATAGATGTCCGCAGCGACTGCGGACATACGATAAGTAATCAACCGGACTTGATATCACAATATCTAAAAGATATGGGCTTTAACTAAACTGCTAGCCCAACTAATACCCTTTCAAGAGATAACATGAAAGTTGCGTTCAGGAATTTCCTGCTTATTTTTTATTTAAGTGGCTCTTAATGCTTGCAATACTAGCAGCTAGTACTATTTCACGAAATTTTTCATACATATTCAAACCTCAAAAACAGCACGGAAATCAAGCCATTTGTATGACAGTAAAGTGAAACGGTATAACTTGCATCGCATCTCTATGCAAAAGTTAACAGGTAACTAAGTAAACAAAAAATTATGGGTGAAATACAGAACTATTCCCTAGAGTGATTGTATTTTTAGTATCACGTTTATACTAGGGAGGGTGTGTTACTAATTTTCAAAACACCCTGGCTTACACTATTTAGATTCTCTTTGTACAAAACAATTACCACCCCAACAAATAGCATTAACTCCCAGTTGTTAGACAACAGGATGTGTACTGTTGATCTGTTCCAGCACTTGCATGCAACGACGACCACTACCCCTGTAGGGGGCTTTGGGAGACTTTTTGATATTGCCTACTGCCGCCATCAACTGTTGTGAGTCAACGCTAGATACCTGTATATCAGGTGCTTGGGTGTTAATAGCTAAGGAGCTAAAGAACAATCCTGTGATCAGAAATGAAATGGCAGCACGCATAATAAATGTCTATTTTAGAACTCTTCCTTTCACTACTACTTAGTTTTCTTTACTGCATCCGGAAAAATCCGGAAATAGTATTTATTTTTACTTTTAAATTTCCTTCTATCTGCTGACGTTTTCAACTATCAACCAATTAAGAGCGTGATTCATTCGACCGCAAATGGTGAGCAGTTGCTGATCACAAAAAGTTTGCAATTGCTCATGGATGTGCGATCGCAAAGTCACAATCTGCCAAGTACGCCCCCTATGGATACTTGGCGCAGTGATAGTGAATTTGTAATCTTGTTCAGATATGTGGTGAAAGATGCCCTGGAAACAGTCAATCTTTCGTACAGTTATAGTATTATTGCTATCAACGTCATGGCGTTGACAAGAGGATAAACAAGGACAATTTCCATTAACTTGATATAACTCTGGTTCTTCTAAATAGTACGATTGCCAGTGCAACCAATCCGGATCTTTTGGTAGCATATTCAATAATGGAATAATTGCCGCAGGTGCATATTTATCATGCAATAAAGCTTCTTGTAAAACTCTAACTGGTAAATTCCGGGGGCTTAAATCCAACTCAACACATAAAGCCGCAGCCATACCTGCAGCTTGACCGATACCCATCACCACAGGCTGCAATCTGGTTGCTCCATTAGCAATATGAGAAACAGAAATGTTCTTCTCGCATACCAGTAAACCATCTGTTTCTATAGGAATTAAACAACGGTAGGGAATGGTGAAGGGGGTTCCCGTCCTCCGTCCTCCCCAGCGCATCGATTTGGGTTGCACTTGGAACTCGACACCCGGATAATGGTGGTCGTTGGCGTAGTTAGCGATCGCTATTGCATCTATATTCAAAGGTGCAACCATACCTCCAGTTATGGGCAAAATGTCCTGTTCTCGAACGGTCGTTAGTCCCACTACGCGGCGGCTTTCCCGGTAGTAAGGGTGAAGCGCGAACCAGGAGTGAGCCAGATGAGGGAAGATGTTATCAGCTAAACCGTAGCGACGACCAAGCTGGTTTTGGATAAAATGGGCAAAATTTTGGCTGTGCCAAAAGCATTCTTGGAGAAACTCACGCTTTGTTTCTTCTGTTTCTATTAATCGCCCCACACCTTCACCGTAGTC
Source organism: Brasilonema bromeliae SPC951 (assembly GCF_012912135.1). Taxonomy (GTDB): domain Bacteria; phylum Cyanobacteriota; class Cyanobacteriia; order Cyanobacteriales; family Nostocaceae; genus Brasilonema; species Brasilonema bromeliae. The sequence goes on from NZ_QMEB01000274.1 coordinate 7,043, forward strand.
ATTGCCACGAATTGGCCAATTAATCATAAATAGACCACCGGGCAAACGTCCGTAATTCAAAAACTGTTCTGCACCATAGCTCTCCCAAGCACCAACAAACTGTGATGGGTCGTTGTTCGGTGCGCTTGGGATTTCTGGTGCAACTGCTTCACCAAAGTCTTGCATCACCACCACCCAAGTCGGAGCTTGCACGGGATATCTTTGTGTGAGATGATTAAAATCTGCTGGGGCGCTTGGTTCTCCCCACTCCGAATGTAATTCCCAGCCCCAACGGTAAGGTATATCAGCTAAAGCTAATAAATCTCCTAACTCTGTAGCGTCGAGAGTTATCTTGGCATTGACAGTCAAATCTGCAAATCGGACGCCACAAACGCAACTCCCCTCCTGGAAAACTTCTAACGGCACTTGTCCTGTGATCCAAAGCAAATTGGGCAATTCCTGCACCCAATCTGCAAAAATCTTTGCCCCAATACGCGGATCGTAACTAAAAAAGCTAACCCAACAATTGTCTAATCCTCCTGGCTGTCGGTGCTGTAACTCCTGTAAAAACGCACCCCATAACCCTGTCTGAAAAGCTTCTAGTTCATTCCCATCTGGTGCAGATACGCCAGCGGAAGTTAGCATTCCCCCCAACCAAGGAAATTCACTCACAAGGATAGTTTTTGCCCCCCGTCGCGCTGCTTGGATGGCGGCGGCTGTTCCTCCTGTTCCACCGCCGACGACTAGAACGTCAGCTGTGTATGTTTGATGAACCATTTTTGAACCTCGCTAAAACAGTGCTAAGTACCGAATACTAACTACAACTCATCATTAATAGGGTTCGGAAATCAAAATTATGCCAAAACAGGGAAAT